>NZ_SZXN01000065.1:187893-258403 GCF_005281195.1 Citrobacter sp. wls613 | reverse complement strand
GCGCGGCTGGCCGCAATCAGCGTCCCGACGGTAACCGCCGCCGTGCCCTGAATATCGTCATTAAACGAGCAAATTTCATCACGATAGCGGGTCAGCAACGGCATGGCGTTTTTCTGCGCGAAGTCTTCAAACTGCAGCAGCACTTCGGGCCAGCGATGTTTCACCGCCTGGATGAACTCATCAACAAATTCGTAGTATTCATCGTCGGTGATGCGCGGATTACGCCAGCCCATATACAGCGGATCGTTCAGCAACTGCTGATTGTTGGTACCGACATCCAGCACTACCGGCAGGGTATAGGCCGGGCTGATGCCGCCACAGGCGGTGTACAGCGACAGTTTGCCGATAGGAATGCCCATCCCGCCGATCCCCTGGTCGCCAAGACCCAGAATACGTTCACCGTCGGTCACGACGATAACTTTGATATTGTGGTTCGGGACGTTTTGCAGGATATCGTCCATGTTATGGCGGTTCTGGTAGGAGATAAACACGCCGCGCGCGCGACGATAAATCTCGGAGAAACGCTCACAGGCGGCACCCACCGTCGGGGTATAGATAACCGGCATCATCTCATCAAGATGGTTTTGTACCAGTCGGTAAAACAGGGTTTCGTTGGTATCCTGAATGTTGCGCAGGTAGATATGTTTGTCGATTTCCGTTTTGAATCCCTGATATTGGATCCAGGCGCGTTCGGCCTGCTCTTCAATCGTCTCGACCACTTCCGGCAGTAACCCCAGCAGGTTGAAGTTACGGCGTTCTTCCACACTGAAAGCACTCCCTTTGTTCAGTAAGGGAAATTCCAGCAGTACCGGGCCAGCGTAAGGGATGTAAAGGGAACGCAGTTTGTTAGTTTCGTTTTCCATGTCACTCACTCTTTTTTGAATAACCCTCCCTGGCACTGTTTATGATCGTAGGTTGCCTTCCGCCAGGGAAACGGCCGAAGTATAAAGCATTGTGAATGGGTTAAGGGGTTTTATAAGCAAAAACACCACTGCGGTTGCAATGGTGTATATCATCATTATTCAGTATAACGTGCGGGGTATTACTTGGCGTCAGCGCGGCGTTTTCTTCCGGTAGGGTTGTTGACCACGCTGGTTTTGTCGCCTTCGGTTACGGTTTTACGTTGATTGGAGATTTTGTGGTCCAGTCCGAGAACATGACGGGCCTGACGGTTCGATTTCATTCTAACTCCTTAATCCTGTTACTGGTTTCAAGGGCGAGCCCGCGTAAGCGCGGACGAAATACAACCTGATTAACAGCCGGTGTCTAAAATAACGGCTTTCTGGATGGTCGGTCATTTCATCTGAAAGGTCAATGCTTAAGCAGTTAATACAGAACTATCCAATATGCGTCATGTGTTTCCCTCAGCGTCCTATACTTGTTACTCCGACGACAACACAGGAGAGCGGTAATGACTATCCATAAGAAAGGTCAGGCACACTGGGAAGGCGACATTAAACGCGGTAAAGGGACCGTGTCGACCGAAAGTGGCGTGTTGAACCAGCAGCCGTATGGGTTTAATACGCGATTTGAAGGTGCTAAAGGCACCAATCCTGAAGAGTTGATTGGCGCGGCTCATGCGGCCTGCTTCTCGATGGCGCTTTCGTTAATGCTGGGTGAGGCGGGCTTCACGCCAGACGCCATTGATACCACTGCCGATGTTTCTCTGGATAAGGTGGATGCGGGTTTTGCCATCACCAAAGTGGCGCTACACAGTGACGTTTCCGTGCCCGGCATTGATGCCGCAACCTTTGACGGTATTATCCAGAAAGCGAAAGCCGGATGTCCGGTGTCACAGGTTCTGAACGCGGAAATTACGCTGGATTACCAGCTGAAGTCTTAACGATGATGTGCCGGATGCGAGAGCGCATCCGGCTGACATAACTTACTGCGCCACCCAACCGCCGTCCATATTCCACGCCACACCGCGCACCTGCGCCGCACCGTCTGAACATAAGAACAGCGCCAGCTCTCCCAGTTGTTCCGGGGTGACAAACTCGCGTGACGGTTGCTTCTCCGCGAGCAGAGCATCGCGCGCAACATCCGGCGCGGTGCCCTCGGCAATGCGCTTGTCGATCTGCTGTTGTACCAGCGGCGTCAGCACCCAGCCGGGACACAGTGCGTTACAGGTTATGCCGGTCTGCGCTGTCTCAAGTGCGGTGGTCTTGGTTAGCCCCACCACGCCGTGTTTAGCCGCGACATAGGCCGATTTTTCTTTTGACGCCACCAGCCCGTGCACAGAGGCGATATTAATGATGCGACCCCAGTTGCGTTGACGCATGCCGGGCAGCGCCAGACGGGTAGTGTGAAAAACGGAGGACAGATTAATCGCGATGATCGCATTCCATTTATCGACCGGGAACGTCTCCAGCGGTGAAACATGCTGGATCCCGGCGTTGTTGACCAGAATATCCACGCCGCCGAACTCGCTGTCGGCGTAGCGCATCATCTCGGTAATTTGCGCTGCATCGCTGAGATCCGCCCCGTGATACCCCGGTGTTTTGCCATACTTCGCCACGGCATCTTTTGCCGCCTCAGCATCACCAAAGCCGTTAAGAATCAGAGTGGCGCCGGCTTTCGCCAGCACCTGCGCAATGCCTAATCCAATACCGCTGGTGGAGCCGGTAACCAGGGCCACTTTTCCCGTTAAGTTCATGATGATTCTCCTTAAACAATTCCGGTGGTGTAGAAGACGCCGATCACAAACAGAACGGCCAGACTTTTGATTATGGTGATGGCGAAGATCCCGCCATATGCCTGACGGTGACTGAGACCGGTGATGGCCAGCAGCGTGATTACCGCCCCGTTATGCGGCAGAGTATCCATGCCACCACTGGCCATAGAGGCCACGCGGTGAAAGACTTCCAGTGGAATGTTGGCGGCATGTGCGGCGGCGATAAAGGTGTCGGACATTGCCGCCAGCGCAATACTCATCCCGCCGGATGCTGAACCGGTGATCCCGGCCAGAGTGGTGATGCTGATGGCTTCGTTGAGCAACGGGTCGGGAATGGCCGCTAGCGCTTTTGACAGCACCAGGAAGCCCGGCAACGCGGCGATCACTGCGCCAAAACCGTATTCTGAAGCGGTATTCATTGCCGCGAGGATCGCACCGCCCACCGCCGTTCGGCTGCCTTCCGCCAGGCGACCTTTTATATTGCGAAAACCAAAAATCACGACCAGCAGGATCCCGGTAATCAGCGCGGCTTCCACCGCCCAGATAGCGGTAATTTTGCCGACTTCAGTGGTGATCGGTTTGGCAAGACCCGGTAGCTCCAGTTGATGCGTCGAGCCATAAAACACCGGGATCCAGCGGGTGAACAACAGGTTAAACACCCCCACCAGAATCAGCGGCGAAATCGCAATAATCGGGTTTGGCAGATTAATATTATCCGGCGTTTCCGGTTCGTTAAGCAGTTCGGTGCCATAGCCCTCGTTCTTTGCCTGCGCTTTTCGGCGCTGACGCTCAAGGTAAATCAAGCCGACAAAGATAATAAACAGCGAGCCTATCAGCCCCAGCCAGGGCGCGGCCCAGGCGTTGGTGCCAAAGAAGCTGGTCGGGATAATGTTCTGGATCTGCGGTGTACCGGGCAGTGCATCCATGGTGAAAGAGAAGGCGCCCAGCGCTACGGTTGCCGGGATCAGTCGCTTAGGAATGTTGCTCTGACGGAACAGCTCTGCGGCAAACGGATACACCGCAAACGCCACCACGAACAGCGAGACACCGCCGTAAGTCAGCAGCGCGCACACCAGTACGATCACCGGAATGGCGTGACGCCGCCCGAGGATGTTGATGGCGGCGGCGACGATTGAACGGGAAAAACCCGATAATTCGATTAACTTGCCAAACACTGCACCCAGTAAGAACACCGGGAAGTACAGCTTCACAAAACCGACCATTTTCTCCATAAACAGGCCGGTAAAGGCAGGACCGACGGCGCTGGGTTCAGTCAGCAAAACAGCACCTAATGCCGCGATGGGGGCAAACAGGATGACGCTGTATCCGCGATAGGCTGCCAGCATCAGCAGGCCCAGCGCGGCCAGGGCGATTAATACACTCATCATGACTCCTCAATATCATTGTTATAGTGGGGTACAGAAAGAGAAGTTACGGTTTCAGGGCAAAACGCAGCTGATGCTCTCTGCGTTGCTGGATGTATTCCTTGCGCGAATCATCCCAGTGATAAAACCCCTGACCACTGCGTAATCCGGTTTCACCGCGAGCAACCTTGTCGGCGACCAGCGACATCATGTCGCTGCCGGTGGCGAGTGTTGGAAGCAGATGGCGACAAATATCCTGCACCGTGGCAAGTCCGGTCATGTCCGCCGCTTCCAGCGGGCCGACCATCGCGTAACGGCGGCCCAGCGACGCACGCATCACCTGGTCTACCACCTCGGCGCTGGCAATACCGCTTTTGACGATATGCAGCGCTTCACGCAGCAGGGCAAACTGCAGGCGGTTGCCGACAAAGCCCGGTGCGGCGCGATCGAGCACCACCGCCTCAAGCTGCATCGCGACCAGCCATTGCTGCAATTCACTGAGATATTCAGGTTTGGTTGCTGTGCCCGGCACGATTTCAACCAGCGGAATAAAGTGCGGTGGATTCCAGAAATGTGCGATCAGCAACCGCTCCGGGTGCGCGAGTTTTTCCGCCAGCGCATCCGGCGGCAGGCCACTGGTGTTGCTGGCGATAATCGCTTCGGGTGAGATAACGGCTTCAAGCTGTGCGTACAGCGCATGCTTCAGCTCTAGCCGTTCCGGGATCGCTTCGATTAATAATCCAGACGCGGCGATATCCGCCAGAGAGGTTGTGCCGTGCAGTCGCGCGAGAACCGATGCTTTATCTGCGGCGGCAAACTGGTCGGTGGCAATCAGCTCGTCCAGAATACTGCTGGCAACAGCCGTTATCTCGGCAATACGGTTGCTGTCGGTATCAAACAGCCAGATAGGATGACCAAAACGGGCAAAGTGGGTCGCGATGCCGACGCCCATTAGCCCGGCGCCCAGTACGCTAATGTGATTAGTCTGCATAGGGTGCTCCTGTTGGACGTTCCACCGTTAGCGCCACGCCATGGCCACCACCCACACACAGCGTGGCCAGCCCTTTGGCCACATTGCGCCGCGCCATTTCATATAGCAAGGTAACCAGAATGCGGCAACCTGAGGTCCCGATTGGGTGGCCCAGCGCAATTGCACCGCCGTTAACGTTAACCTTGCTGCTGTCCCAATTCAGCGATTCGCCGACCGCCAGCGCCTGGGCGGCAAAGGCTTCGTTGGCTTCGATCAGATCAACGTCATCCAGCGTCCACCCGGCGCGCTTCAGGCACTTCAGCGAGGCTTCCACCGGGCCGATCCCCATAATGGCCGGATCAACGCCCGATACGGCGTAACCGGTGATTTTTGCCAACACCGGAAGGTTTAATTCAGCGGCTTTGGCGGCACTCATTACCATTACTGCCGCCGCACCGTCGTTTAGGGAAGACGCATTGCCCGCCGTCACCGTGCCGCTGCCGGGACGAAATGCCGGTTTCAACTGCGCCAGTTTTTCCGCCTGAGTCTCCGGGCGAGGTTGCTCATCACGCTCCACCACGCGCGGTGCTTTTTTCCCTTGCGGAACGCTAACTGGGGTGATTTCTGCGTTAAACCGACCGGCTTCGAGGGCGGCGGCCGCTTTTTGCTGGGAGTGCAGGGCGAAGGCATCCTGTTGCTCGCGACTGATGGCGAATTTATCCGCCAGATTTTCGGCGGTAATACCCATATGGTAGTCGTTGAACGCATCCCACAGCCCGTCATGCACCACGCTGTCTTTCAGGCTGGTATGACCCAGACGTAATCCTGCGCGGGCACCGTCGAGAAAATAGGGTGCATTGCTCATGCTTTCCTGACCGCCGGCAATCACGATGTCCGCATCGCCGCAGCGAATGGCCTGCACCGCCAGATGAACCGCTTTTAGTCCTGAACCGCACAGTAAATTGAGGGTCATCGCTGGGGTGGTTACCGGCAAACCGGCACGAATTGCCGTCTGTCTGGCCGGATTCTGCCCACAGCCGGTCGTTAAAACCTGACCTAAAATCACGTCGTCTATCTGTTCTGGTGCAACCCCGGTCTTTTCCAGCAGAGCGCGGATGACCGTTGTCCCTAACTCAACGGCAGAAAGCGGGGCAAGGGCACCATGAAAACTGCCAATTGGCGTGCGCGTTGCTGCGACAATAACAACATCCATCATGGTCAGATCCTTAGTTGAAGTGCATTTCGGGGACATGATCGGGAACGATCAGCTTGCCGGCGGTTCTGGCAACAATGTCGTCCACGCTGACGCCCGGCGCCCGTTCGCGCAGAATGAACGCGCCGTCGGCAATTTCCAGCAGCGCCAGGTCGGTCAGCACGCGCTTGATACAGGCCACGCCGGTCAAGGGCAGAGTGCAACTGGGAAGCAGTTTGGACTCACCGCTTTTCGAGGCGTGCGTCATCACAACGATGATGTTTTCAGCGCCAGCGACCAGATCCATCGCGCCGCCCATACCTTTCACCATTTTTCCGGGGATCATCCACGAGGCGATATTGCCATTGGTATCCACTTCAAATGCGCCAAGAACCGTCAGGTCGACGTGGCCGCCGCGGATCATGGCGAAGGATTGTGCGGAGTCGAAAATTGCCGCGCCTTTACGCGCCGTCACTGTTTGCTTACCGGCGTTGATCATGTCGGCATCAATGTCGTCCTCGGTAGGGAACGGCCCCATACCAAGCAAGCCGTTCTCTGATTGCAGCATCACGTCCATGCCGTCGGGGATATAATTGGCCACCAGGGTCGGGATACCGATACCGAGATTGACGTAATAACCGTCGCGCAGCTCGCGAGCGACACGCATCGCCATTTGTTCACGCGTTAACATGGTCAGGCTCCTTGATGGCGTAGGGTGCGTTGTTCAATACGTTTTTCGAACTGCCCCTGAATAATGCGATTGACGAAAATTCCGGGGGTGTGAATAGCGGCGGGATCCAGCTCGCCGGGAGGGACAATTTCTTCCACTTCGACTACCGTGATGCGTCCGGCTGCTGCCATCAGTGGGTTAAAGTTTTGTGCGGTATGGCGGTAGATGACGTTGCCGTACCAGTCGGCTTTCCAGCCTTTGACCAGCGCGAAATCACCGGTAATCGCCTGCTCCATGATGTAAGGCCGGCCGGCAAACTCGCGCACCTCTTTGCCTTCGGCGACGGGGGTACCGTACCCGGTGGCGGTGAAGAAGGCGGGAATGCCCGCTCCACCGGCTCGTAGCTGCTCTGCCAGCGTGCCCTGTGGCGTCAGAATGGCTTCCAGCTCTCCGCTCAGCACCTGCTTTTCGAACAGGGCATTTTCACCGACATAGGACGCCACCACTTTGCGTACCTGGCGTGCTTCCAGCAGCACGCCGAGGCCAAACCCGTCCACGCCGCAGTTGTTCGACACCACGGTCAGTCCCTGAACGTTCCGACGGCGCACTTCTGCAATCAAATTCTCAGGAATACCGCATAAGCCAAAACCGCCTGCCAGCAGTGTCATGTTGTCAGTCAGCCCTTCCAACGCCTGTTGATACGTGGCGACCCGTTTATCCAGTCCAGCCATACACTTGCCCCTCCAGTTGTTCCTGGCGACATCATTAGGGGTGAAAAATGATTTGTTAATTTTAAATTTGTGACTCACTCATTGGGTTTTTTTATCAATTTAATGTTAATTAAAGGTATTCAACAAGTTAAAGGAATGAGTAATGAGAATGAGCATCAAACAGTTACGCGCGTTTTTAGCGGTAGCTCACACTCTGAATTTTGCTCATGCCAGTGAACGGCTGAATATGTCGCAACCCGCGTTAAGCCTGGCGATCAAAGGACTGGAAGAGTCGTTAGGGGGCGCTTTACTGTTAAGAACCACCCGCAAGGTGACCCTGACGCAGGAGGGCGAAACGCTGCTGACCATGGGGCGACAGCTGCTTGCCGACTGGGAAAATACCGAAGAAGCCATGCGCCAGCGCTTTACACTGCAACGTGGCAAAATTTCGATTGCTGCGATGCCGTCATTTGCCGCGAATGTGCTGCCGCCGGTGCTCAAGACCTTTCGCGACAGCTATGCCGGTGTCAATGTCACGGTGCACGACGTAATTAACGAGCAGGTGATTGAAATGGTCAGCGAAGGGCGGGTCGAGATGGGGATTGCCTTTGAACCGGACTACTCCGGACACCTGCATTTTACCCCGCTCGGGATGGATCGTTTTATCGCCATCGTCCCTCCGACCAGTCGTCTGGCTGGCCGGGAACGCATCGCATGGAAGGACTTGCTGACGCTGGATTTTATTACCTTGCAACGTCCCTCTGCCGTACGTCTGATGCTGGAAGAGCAACTGGTACAAAGCGGCCATGCGCTGGAAGTGGCGCTGGAGAGTCACCAGTTGGTGACCATTGGACGCCTGGTGGCGAATGGTTTAGGCGGCAGTGCCGTGCCTGCATTGTGCCGCACCCAGATGACCGAACTTGGCGCAACTTGTATTGAGCTGGACGGCCCGGTTATCCAGCGTCGTATTGGGATCCTGCGTTCCTCGCATCATAAGTTGTCGACTGCATCCGAAATGTTGGTGGATGCGCTGAAAAAGGCATATTGCGCCTGATACACCAGGCACACTACGCCCGTGAGGTCAGATTTCGCTAACTGCCCGCCAGCAGCGGACTTCACTCCCGGTCTCGTTGTTCAATAATGCCTGTTTCTTCTCACATCCCTGAGTCGCCAGTGGGCAGCGATCGCGGAAATAACATCCCTGCGGTAGGGTTCGATTCCCCGGCAACTCGGTTTTACGTAACACCAGATCTTCCGCCAGCGGTGCACCGGTTTTAGGGACCGAGTCCAGCAACAGACGTGTATAGGGGTGCGCGGGAGAGGTTAATACCCGCTGCGTGTCACCCAGCTCGACGATTTGCCCGAGGTACATTACCGCCACGCGGTCGCTCATATGCCGCACGACCGACACGTTATGCGAGATCAGCACATAGGTCAGGTTTCTGCGTGCCTGTAGCGCCACCAACAGGTTGAGGATTTGCGCCTGTACGGAAATATCCAGCGCCGAGGTGGGTTCATCAAGCACAATCACATCCGGCTCAGAGGACAACGCGCGGGCAATGGCAATGCGCTGGCGCTGCCCGCCGGAAAACGCGTGCGGCAGGCGGTCAAGGTATTCCGGACGAATCCCCACGTGTAACGCCAGCTCTTCCGCAAGGGCGCGGCGGTGACGTTCGGCGCTGCGCTTTTGGATCCACACCGGTTCGGTAATGATCCGCCACACCGGTAAGCGCGGATCCAACGACGAGAGTGGGTCCTGAAAGACCATTTGCATGCCGCTGTGTTTTTCTGTGCCGCGAGCGTATTGCCCCTGACTCGGCCTGAGCATCCCCATGAGCAGTTGAGCCAGCGTACTTTTGCCACAGCCAGACTCACCAACGATACCTAATGTTTCCCCCTGGCGAATCTGTAAATCTAACCCGTTGAGCGCGTGCACGCGCTCGGTGACCTTGCCAAGCCAGTTTTTTCGGGCCGGGAAGTTGACATGTATATCCTGAAGCGACAGCAAAATGTCAGTCATGACGAGTCTCCAGTTGGGGATACCAGCAGGCGGACTGCTGATCCGCATGCCCCTGACTGCGTAATGCCGGGACCGCGTCACACTGTGTCCCGGCCGCATAACAGCGTTCGCGGAATGCACATCCGGCAGGCAATTGGGTTAAGTTCGGCACGGTACCCGGGATTGCGGGCAGCGGCGCGCGGGGCTCTCCGTGTTCTGGCGCGCATTTCAGCAAACCAATGGAGTAGGGATGCGTCGGGTGCTGAATCACCGTCTGCGTCGGGCCGCTTTCGATCACGCTTCCGGCATACATGACATACACCCGGTCGCACAGTTGCGAAACCACTGCCATATCATGGCTGATAAACAGCACCGCCGTGCCGCTGGCCCGCGCTTTATGCTTCAGCAAGCGCAGTACCTGCAGTTGCACCGTCACATCCAGCGCGGTCGTCGGTTCATCAGCAATAATCAGCTCCGGCTCGCAGGAAAAAGCCAGCGCGATCATCACCCGCTGGCGCATACCGCCGGAAAGCTCAAACGGGAAGCGCGACATGACTTCGGCGGCGTCCGGGATTTGCATCTCCTCCAGTAAGGCGATGGCTTTTTGTCGCGCATCCGTGCGGCTGAGTAATTGATGATGGCGGATCACCTCTACCATTTGCTGGCCAATGCGCCGGGTCGGGTTTAGGGCCGTCATCGGCTCCTGAAAAATCATTGCCACGCGCGCCCCGCGCCATTTGCGCATTTGCTTCTCGCTGGCGTTCAGCACATCTTCACCGAGCAGCGACACGCGCCCCTGGTGAATGCGATAACTGCCCTCCGGCAGCAGGCGCATGGCAAGCATGGCGGTAACGGATTTCCCGGAGCCGGACTCGCCGACCACGCCGACAATCTCACCCCGGTTGATGTGCAACGAGACATGGTTCAACGCATGCACGTCAGCTTTATAACCGGGGAAGCTCAGGTGCAAATTTTCAATTTCCAGTACGGGTTGGCTCATGACTGTTTTCCTCCGGCTTTCGGGTCCAGCAGGTCACGAATACCGTCTCCAAAGAGATTGAAACCCACGGCGGTGATCAGAATGGCAGCACCGGGAAACGCACAGTACCACCACTGGTCAAGCACGTAGTTGCGGCCAATTGCCACCATGGCTCCCCATTCCGCGCTCGGTTGTTGCGCACCCAGCCCGATAAACCCCAGCGTGGCGGCCATCAGGATCGCACTGCCGATGTCCAGCGAGGCCTGCACGATCAGCGGCGGCAGCGAATTACGTAAGATATGCCAGCTAATCAGATGCCAGCGGGACGCGCCGTACGTACGGGCAGCCTGTACGTAGGTAAACTGGCGGACTACCAGGGTTTGTCCCCGGGCCAGACGTACGTAGAAAGGAATCCGCACAATCGCAATGGCCAGCATGGCGTTAAACAGGCTGGGCCCCAGCGCAGCGGCCAGCGCCATGGTCAGCACCAGCGAGGGGATCGACAGCATCACGTCCATCACGCGCATAATAATCGCGTCCGCCCGTCCGCCCATCACGCCGGACAGGCAGCCCAACAGTGAACCAATCCCACCGGCGATACCCACTACCACCAGTCCTGCTACGATCGACTGCTGGCTGCCGACCAGTACACGGCTAAACAGATCGCGTCCCACTTCATCAGTACCAAACCAGTGAGTAGCTGACGGGGGGAGCAGACGTGCGGTGAGGTCGATCGCATTGGGATCGTAAGGCGTTATCCACGGTGACAGCACCATCATCAACAACATCAGCACGATGATCGCTCCGCCAATCAGCGTCAGCGGGCTGCTTTTCATCATCCAGAACAGTTTGGCCCAGTCGCGGCGACGGTGAGCGCTCGGCGAGGTGGCGGGCGTTTCTTGTGAGAGCATCATTGTGTACCTCCGCGTCCGATGCGCGGGTCAATCCACAGGTAGAGTAAATCCACCACCAGGTTGACCAGCACATAGGCAAATGACACCACCACGGCAAATCCCATGACGGCCGGGAAGTCGAGCGCCTGTATGGAGGTGACGACCCAGGCACCCATGCCTGGCCACGCGAATACCGTTTCGGTAAGTACCGCGCCGTAGAGCAGATCGCCCAGCGCCAGCCCCAGGACGGTGATGGACGGAATGAGCGCGTTGGGCAGCGCATAACACAAAATGATGTACCAGCCCGGTAAACCGCTGGCGCGGGCAGTGCGGATGTAATCCTCGCTAAGCTGTTCGAGCATAGCGGAGCGGATCTGGCGGGCGACAATGCCAAGATGTACAAAGGCCAGCGTCAGGGACGGTAAGATCAGATGCTGGAGCGCATTGAAAAACACTTCGCCATTGCCTTCCAGCAGCGCATCTATCAGGTAAAATCCGGTAACGTGCGCCGGTGGATCCAGCCAGTCATCCAGGCGTCCACCGCCGGGTAATATTTGCAGATGACCGTAAAACAGTACGATAACCCCGAGACCAAGCCAGAACGCCGGCGTCGAAATACCGGTGATTGCCATCAGACGCACAAGGTGGTCGAGCCAGCGGTTACGCCAGACTGCGGATAAAATCCCCAGCGGGATCCCGATAATCAGCGCCAGCAGCAAGGAGCAAAAGGCCAGCTCAAGCGTGGCGGGGAAGAACACGCGCAGCTCATCCATCACCGGACGTCCGGTACGAATCGAGGTGCCTAAATCGCCCTGAAACACATCGCTGACGTAGCGAAAAAATTGCACGTACAGCGGCTGATTAAGACCCAGCTGTTGGCGAATATTCTCAACAATTTCATCACTGGCGCGATCGCCCGCCAGCAGCCGCGCGGGGTCACCCGGGATCAGGTGCGAAATAATAAAGGTGATGACGCAAACACCGGCCACCACCAGGATAAGTCCCCAGCAGCGCTGGCGTAAAATGCTCCAGAAAGTCATTGGCTTCCCCTTGCGGAGCCAATGCGGCTCCGCATAAACGTGGTGAGATTATTTACTCATGGTGGAGATGTTGAAGACCTGTTCCAGCATTGGGTTAAATACAAATCCTTTGACGTCTTTGTTCATCGCCAGCTGGTAGTTTTTCTGGAATAAATAGACGTAGGCCGCTTCATTAATCACGATGGTTTGCGCCTGCTGGTAATCGTTGGTTCTGGCCACCTGATCGGTCGTTGACAACGCGCTGCGCAGCAGCTTGTCGACCTCACTGTTTTCATAGAATGAACGGTTGCCTGGTAAGCCTTTTTTATCCGACTCAAACCAGTAGTTCATAAACATGTACGGGTCGGCGAAGTCCGGGCTCCAGTTGCCGATGGCGATGTCGTAATCACCTTTACCAACGCGGTCACGCATGGTGGCGTTGGCCAGTTTTTCCAGCTTGACCTTGATCCCCAGCTTGCCAAGACTGGCCTGGGTGGCGAGGGCAATCGGCTCCCAGTTCGGGTCGTTATCCGAGTACAGAAAGCTCAGGCTGTCTGGTTTGTTTGCGACTTTGTCCCACTCGGCTTTGGCTTTCGCTTCATCAAAGCTGTATTGCATGGCTTTTTCATCAAAGCCCCACATGCCTTCGGGGATCGGGCCGCGCATCTGCTTACCGTTGCCGCTGAGGATCCCGTTCACCATGCCCTTATAATCCGTTGACCACGAAATAGCGCGGCGTAAATCCACCTGATTGAGCGGTGCTTTACTGTTGTTCAAGTACAGGTAGGTCACGCGCAGTGACGGGTAATCTGCTACTTTGACTTTGCCTTCCTGCTTTAAGGCGGCAAGCTGATCGACGGGCAGTGCATCAGCGATGTCGATATCGCCGCGCGACAGCTGCAGGCGGCGGGAGGCGCTTTCACCGATGATTTTCACCGATACGCGCTTAAATACTGGCTTGGTGCCCGCCCAATGCGGGTTCGGCACCAGAACCAGCTGCTGTCCTTTTTGCCAGCTCTTTAACATAAAAGGACCCGAGCCCGCCGTATTCTGGGCAAGGAAACCGCGCGCATCGTCGGCGGCATGTTCTTTTAACACCGCCGGGTTGATTATTGACGCGCCGTCATTCGCCAGCGTGTACAGGAAAGGCGCGAACGGCTGGCTGAGGGTAAATTTCACCGTACTGGCATCAATGGCCTCTACCTTCAAATCTTTCGGGAACGCTTCGGCAGGTCCCTGACCAATTTTGATCAGGCGTTCAAAAGATTGCTTCACCGCCTCAGCCGTTACCGGCGTGCCATCGGCAAATTTGGCCTCGCTTTTCAGGGTGAAGGTCCACTCTTTTTGATCGTCAGACGCCTTCCAGCCGCTGGCTAAATCGCCTTCTACTTCCGTGGAGCCTTTATCACCTTCAGTTTTGTACTGCACCAGACGCTGATAAGATGGATAGGTTACCGTCCAGTCGTTGTTATCAATCGTGACGGCAGGATCGAGCGTTTGTGGATCGGCGGCTTTACCGATCACCAGCATATCCTTAGGTACCGCGGCTTGTGCAGCGGGCAGGGCTGCCGCTAATGCTAAAGCAATCAGCGCGGGGCGAAACAGCGATGTTAAGGCGTGTGTTGTCTTCATAACCAGGCTCCAGAAATTAAAGGGGGTGTGGTGTTGTTATTTGGGGGGCAGGGAAACACGCAATACAGTCATCAAGCAGGGGGTAACGAGCTGCGTCTGGTAATTCAAAATGCCACCATTCGCTGCTGATCCCGACAAAACCGCCACCGGACATAATGGCATTCAGCATCAGTCGATTACGCTGTGCGGGTGGCGCAACGGAAGGATGCCAGGCGTGGGAACGATCGTGCATTTCATCAAAATCGGCCCCCATATCGAGGACATTGCCACGTTCGTCCATCAGCGTGACGTCAATGGCCGTGCCGCGGCTGTGATTGGAGCCAATTGCGACATCGACAACGTACTGCGGATCCGGGCAGGCATTCCATAGCATCGCCTGCGCCTGCTGCGGACGATAAGCGTCGTACACCACCAGATTCAGGCCCGCCAGTTTCGCAATGCTGATGCTTTTGGCCAGTCCCGTGACCGCATCGGTGTGTAACAGGCAGCGCGCTTCCCGGTAGACGGGTGCGCCGGTAATGTTATCGCGGGTAGCGTATTTGAGATCGATATGCAGTGACGGAAAGATCACCGACAGATCGACCAGAACAGAGGTTTCTGGCATAGCACGATTCCTGTTTATTGTTCGAATTGACCAAACTGCTGTTGGAGTTGGCGATTGGTTTGCAGGCGCCCGGCGAGAGCGTCGCCCAGTTGCGCCACCACCGCGGAGAGTAATAAGTTGAACAGACAGCTGACGGGGGCAAGGGAGTCCCAGAAATGCCCGGTGTCGGTTTTCACCTGGAGTAAATCAATACCGTAGTCTCTGGCCCACGGACACCAAACATCGGTTATCAGCGCCAGCGGAATGTGGCGGTCGCGGGCGACCCGGCAATATTGTCGTGATGTTGCCGAGTAGGCGCGCATATCGGTTATCACCACATACGGCTGGTCAAACCCTGAATTCAGTGACTCAACCCAGCTTCCGGACAAGCCCTCGGAGTAACTGACTTTGGGTCGCAGGTATTCCAGATGGCTGAAAAAGGCGTTGGCAATCCCGCGGGTCGACTGAATGCCGAGGATATACACGGCCTCGGCGTGTGCCAGCTGTTGCGCAATGCGTAAAAATGTCTCGCTTTGCGCCAGTTGATAAACATGGGTAATGGCATCAATTTCCAGCAGCAGCGACTGCTGCGCCCGGTCCGGCAGACGTTGCTGCTGGTGCCAGGAATCAAGCCGTTCATTCATTCCCCACGGCTGATAGGGGATAACAGGCAGTTCGCGCAGGCTGGCTTTAGCATCTTCCAGATTGCGAAAACCCAGTTTGCGCAGATAGCGTCCAACGGTAATGCCACTGGTTCCCGTGGCCTTAGCAATGCCGTCTGCAGTTTCAAACGGGATCTGCGCAGCGTGTGCTAACAGCCAACCGGCAACACGCTTTTCACTCGGCGTAAGCTGGCTGAAGGTATGTTCTACGCGGGCGAATAATTCAGGTTTTGATGTCATTACCGTCTCGCTGTTAGTTGCCTGTCAGATGCCGTGTCGTTGTTACTGGATTAACAATGCAGGACGCGTGCCATGTCTGCGCCCCCGGTTTACTGGCGCCACTTGTTAAATAATGCGTAATTTTATTAACCAATGATCAACATTTGTGCAGCGTAGTTCAGTTTTGGTGCAACGGTAGGGAAAGCGGGGTATGAATCGGTGGATTTCGTCGGGACGATCACATTGTGAGCGATATTTTCCCCACTGACATCAGAATTGGTAACCCGAAATATAAATTTCAGCCATATCAACGACCATCATCTTTATTCTTTTAATAGTAGGGGTATTATTTTTCCCGAGCTACATTAACGGTTTAAAGCGCAAGTGTAGATATTATCTATATTATAAATGGAGTACTACAATGAATAAATTCTCCCTTTCTACCGCAGGTATTCTGGTTGCCGCGTTGTTAACCAGTGTCAGCGTCAATGCAGCAACTGAGACCACAAAAACTGAAGTGACGCCTAAAGGAATGAGCTGCCAGGAGTTTATTGATTTGAACCCACAAACCATGGCGCCGGTTGCCTTCTGGGTGCTGAACGAAGATGAAGACTTCAAAGGGGGTGACTACGTAGACTATAACGAAACGATCACTACTGCGGTTCCCCTGACCATTGAAATGTGCAAAAAAAATCCACAGAGTGAATTAAGTAAAATAAAAGCTGAGATCAAAAAAGAATTATCTAAATAAGATTAAACACTTATTAAAACCCAGCCACAGTGCTGGGTTTTGCTATACGTGACAGTGTCACATATATATTTTCACATCCTCTGATAAATCATCATAAAGATATAAACACCCGTGCCGATACTGCTTAAAAGTTAGCCTTTTGCAGAAGGAGTTTGTATGGCCTGGTATCCTACTCGTATTTCCACGCGTTTAACCATTGGCGGCATTCTGCTGCTTGCCGTCACCACCCTGGTGATTGTCGCGATTATGCTCTGGCGCGGTCAGCCCAGGGTTGTTGAGATCAATACCGCCCTGATCGAAGAGACGGGGCAAGGGTTAACCCGCCAACTGAGTACCGTGTTATCGCGTATTGAGGGCGAGACCGTTAGTCTGTCACGTCTGGCTGAAGTATTACCTAACGATGAATCCCTGTACCAAAGCGTGGTGCCGCACCTGATTGGCGAGGATAAGAATTCGATTATTACCGGCGGCGGGATCTGGCCGGAGCCAAATGCTTTCACTCCGGGCGTGGAGAAGCGCAGCTTTTTCTGGGCGCGTAACGCGGAGGGGAAACTGGATTTTTCCAACGACTATAACGCCGAAGGTTCAAATGGCTATCACAACGAAAGCTGGTATCAGCATGCCAAAGGGCATTCTCAGAACAGTTGTTTGTGGTCTGATGTTTATCAGGATGCCAGTTCTGGCGTCAATATGGTGACCTGCAGTATCCCATACCTGCACTCGGGCACGTTTGCCGGAGTAGCGACCACCGATATTCGTCTGGATAACGTCGCGACCTTTATGCAGCAGCAGGGCAACAGCACCGGTGGCTATGCGTTTGTGGTCGATAAACAGGGACAAATCCTGTACTTCCCGCAGGCCGATAACGCAAAACAGAAAACATTTAGCGATCTGTCCCGCACTGCGCAATGGCTGGCTCCGGTCGAAAATGGCCTGAAGTCGCTTCGCGTTGCCGACGGGGTGAAAACCATTACGCTGGAAAACGATGGCGTGCTGAATACACCGTCGCGAGTGATGCTGTTCCCGATGGCGAACACCGGCTGGGTGGTGGGCCTGGTCACGCCAGAATCACGCATTGTTGGCCTTGCAAAAGTGATGATGCAGGACGTCCTGGAAGTGTTGATCCCGATTATGACGGTTCTGCTGGTGGGCTCCTGGCTGGTGGTGCGCAGACTGATCTCGCGTCTGGACGATACGCGTCGCGCTCTGGATGATATTGCGCAGGGCGAAGGTGATTTGACCCGTCGTCTCGATGTCCGCGGCAAAGATGAGATTTCAGCCATCGCGGAGGCGTTTAATCTGTTTGTCGATAAAATCGCGGCCATCCTGATTACCGTCAGAAGCAGCAGCGTGGTGGTCGCCAATAACGCGGTCAGCCTGGCAGACAGCAATATGGAGCTCTCTTCACGGGTGACGCAGCAGGCAGCGGCGCTGGAAGAAAGTTCAGCGGCGATGGAACAGTTAAATGCGACCGTTCATCAAAATGCGAGCAATACGCAGCTGGCAGATGAGTTATCCGACAATACCGCGCAAACGGCCAACCGCTGCGGCGATGTGATGCAGGGGGTGATCTCCACCATGGATAACGTCAGCGGCTCATCCGGCAGAATGGTAGAAATTGTCGCGGTGATTGACAGTATTGCTTTCCAGACCAACATTCTGGCCCTGAACGCTGCCGTTGAGGCCGCTCGCGCGGGCGATGCGGGGAGAGGATTTGCCGTTGTCGCCTCTGAAGTTCGTACGCTGGCACAGCGCAGCGCTACGGCCGCTCAGGAAATCAAAGCGCTGATTGATGAGTCGGTGTCTCATGTGGGCAGCAGCAGTCAGCAAATTCACACTGCCGGCGAACGGCTGGAAGAACTGGTCAGCAATGTGCGCCAGGTACGCCAGTTGATGGGTGAAATTCGCGTAGCGGGGGAAGAACAACGCAAAGGTGTTTCAGAAGTCACGCTGGCGGTAACTGAAATGGACAGCACCGTGCAGCAGAATGCGTCGTTAATCGATGACGCTGCCGCACGTACCCAGGTGCTTAAAGAAGAGGCCGAGCAGTTAGCGCTGCTGGTTTCGACATTCAAATTGCCTGAACCAGCCGCGGCCTGATTCCGTAAAACTGGTATTCGGGCGCAACGTCTGCGCCCGAATACGCCATTAGTGATCCAGATACAGGTAGTGCATCCAACTGGTCATACGCAACAGTATTTTTCGCAGCAACGACAAGGCTTCAAAATGGTGTGCGGAATAGACCGCAACCTGCGCGGCCACGCCATCTGGCAACTGCTGTTCCGCCTGATTCTCACCGACATCAATGCTCACAAGCACTTTGTTGCTTCCTGGCGCCATATTCAGTGATTGTAACGTGCCCTGGGCGTAATAGGCTCCGGTAGGGATTACCGGGGCCACGTTCACCACTTTTCCTTCGATCACCTGTCCCGGCAACCCGTTAAAAACAATCTCTGCATCGTCGCCAACATTAAGACGTAAAATAGCGTTCTGACGGAAAGCCGCCACAATTTGATTCTTATGGGCAGGAATAAATACCATCACCGGTTTAAAAGGGAGCCTCGAGGCATAGGTTCCGGGCCGCACCAGGAGTTGACTGATATAACCGTCACTTGGAGCACGAACAATCGTTTGTTCATAATTGAATCGCGCCTCATCAATTTGTGCCTGTAAACTGGCAATCTGTGAATTTTGACCATTAATACTGCTGTCGAGTTCTTTTTGAATGCTGTTCAATTCAGCATGGGCGGCATCCATCGCCGCATCCTGCGCCAGATAATCCTGACGCGCGGTATCAATATCATTGGCAGTAAAGGGATTAACCTTAGCCCGACTTCCTTGCTGGTAGCGCTGATAATTTTTGTAATACTTATCGCGCTCTGCTTTCGCCTGCTCAAACTGAAGACGCGCGCTGTTGCGTTTTTCTTCCAGCGCCATAACGTCATGCTTTTCCGTGACAATGTCCGCTTCCAGTTTTTCCAGTTTGGCTTTGTAGCGGGTAGGGTCAATTTTAAACAGAATCTCACCTTTTTTGATCGGTGTATTAATTTTATCCGTGACTTCAGACACCACGCCCGTAACCTGTGGGACAACAGGAATACCCACTACCAGTTTTTGCGCATCCTCGGTATAGGGGTGGTTGTAATTCATGGTGAGAATTAACGCGCCCAGCATAACTATCCCACCAAGAACCGCTGTAGGGACTGTCCATTTATTTAACGGTACTTTAAATATCTTGAAAATGGCATAAACAATAGCGGCGTAACTTAATACTAATAATGTTTCCACGATCAATTCACCTTCGATTCCTGAACATTACCGGGTGCTATTTTTTCGAGTGTTTTCTCCAGCGAGGCGATCCGCGCGGTAAGTTCCTGCGTATCATTACGCGAGACATGACCATGCCAACCCTGTTTATCACTGTATAACGTTGCCCATATCCACAGAAATGGCCAGAGCGCATGTAGCGTAAACAGGCTTACCCAACCAGCTACATGGATCGCATCCAGATGTGGGTGATTTCTCTTTTTGGCAATTTCATAGGGAATGTCATGCAAAATCAGTACGCCATAAAAAATAACTAAGAACACGAAAATGAGCATCGCTAATGCAATATAATTGAGTACCATAAAAACTCCCGTTGTTAGCGATACATTATCGCCATATTTTTAATGGCAAAGAGTGTTAATATGTTAAAAGTATAAAATAAGACTTTCTCGAAAATTATCCGATATAAGCCAATCCAAAATTGGATTTTCCTCATTTGCTTTTTCCGTTCAGAAGGATAATTATTGAAGAGAGGCAATATAAATAATCTTGAGAACGCTATGACAAATCCCCCCGAACAATCAGGTCGCAGTGACGAACTTCTGTCGGTAAATATTTCCCGACTTTTCAATGCGTTATTACCACTTTCCGAACCACAATCCTTATATCGCAGTGGGTCTTTTATTATGGACTCGCAGGGAGAGAACGGAATTTGGCTGCTGACAGAGGGGAGAATCGTGATAAGACGTCGCATTGATGGTCTTATTCTGGCAAGCCAGCAGGCGCCGATAATGCTGGGAATGGCAGAGTTTTTTCTTCCTACCGGGCAAAATTTTTATGATATTGAGGCCGTCAGTCCTTGTACGACACACGTTATCAAGAAAACAGATTTTATGACGGTCGTGAATCGCGATCAGTTATGGGAGTCGGTAGCGGTCGTTGAAGCCTACATTATCCAGGTAATGAGCCAACGCGATCGCCTTATCACCAGCCGGAGTGCCACAGATATGGTCTGGGGACACCTCGAACTGCTGCAACAAGAACCTGAGGAGATCAGACAAAGGATCTCTGCAGCACAATACATTCGGGATCGTACTGGACTTTCGCGTAGCACGGTTATGGATACCCTTGCCAGACTCAAACGGCAGGGGGCAATCCAGCTTCAGCGCGGTCATCTGGTGTGCATCTGTATCGACTAACATCCGCCGCTTGATGCCATAGCGGCGGACAGTGGCAACATTACTGCCCCCAGCGGGTGCGGATATAGGTTACCGCATCCTGGGTTTGGGGTTGATTAAGGTAATCCTCTCTGAACAGGATCGTACCGTTGATGTGCGGTTCAGTCTCGTTCATATCGAGCTGTTTTTTCAGTTCCGGAACACCACCGTTAACCGCCCAGTCGGGCTCTTTTCTTGACGGCTCACCAACCTTATACAGCGCAACCCCGATATACAGGCGCGTGTTGGTTGACTTGACCACGTTCGCCCACCATTTTGCCAACACATCGTAACGCGCGGCATCCCGGGCAAAAGGCCAGTAAAGCTGTGGGGCGATGTAATCCAGCAGGCCCAGTTGAACCCAGCGGCGTGTATCTGCATAGGATTCATCATAGGCCGCCGCACCGCGCGTGTCGGAACCCGCCGGGTCGTGCGAACGGTTACGCCATACGCCTGCCGGGCTGACGCCGTACTCCACTTCAGGATTCAGTTTCTTGATAGTCTGCGAGACCTGCGCAATGAGCTTTTCTGTGTTATGGCGTCGCCAGTCCGCTTTCGAGGCAAATCCTTGACCATATCTTCTGAAGGTCTGACTGTCGTTAAGTGCAGAACCGGGTGATTCGGTATAGAAGTAGTCATCAAACTGCACGCCGTCGACGGGATAATTCTCAACCACTTCCGCCACGATGCTGGTTACCCAGTCCCTGACTTCAGGAATGCCCGGGTCGAGGACGAAACGCTCACCCGCCGTGCGGATCCAGTCCCGATGCAGAACAAAGACGCTGGATGGATTCTGGGACAAGGTATTATTTAATTCCGTTACCGTTCCGGGTTTGGTGTTGACAGAAACGCGATACGGATTAAACCAGGCATGGACTCTCATCCCACGCTTATGGGCTTCGTCGAGCATAAACTGCAGCGGATCGTAACCCGGATCTTCACCAATTTTGCCCGTCAGGGTATCTGACCACGGCAAAATTTTGGATTGCCATAGCGCGGTGGCATCTGGCTTGACCTGGAAAAACACGGTGTTGATCCCAAGACGCTTAAGATTATCCAGCTTGTCCGTCAGCGCTTTTTTCTGCTGGCTAATGCGGATGGCGGACGAACTGCCGTTAACCGAGGAGATCGGCGGCCAGTCCAGGCGCGAAACCGTTGCCAGCCAGACACCACGCATCGGCTCCTGACTACGCTGCGGTTTGGTTAACGGCGGCTGTGGCGAGGTTTTCGGCACCGGCGGCTCGGAAGAGCAACTGCCGAGTAAAAACATGCTGCCGACGAGCACGGCGAACCATTTCACGTTGGTTATCGGCAGTATGTTGCGAGAACGGGCGACGAGATTCGCCAGCTTTTTCTGGTAATGACCTGAAATAAAACCGGGTGCAGACATCTGAAAGGGCTCTTATTTCTTATTAGCGCGACTATTAGCCCAGGGATCGAAGTCCGGTGACTCGGTGTTTTCCGGGGCGTCATCATTCAGGGAATCAAGATACAACGCTTCTACTTCAGCGCGCGCCCAGGGCGTGCGGCGCAGAAATTTTAAACTGGATTTAACGCTGGGATCGTTTTTAAAACAGTTGATGTTGATGAGTTGGCTCAGCTCAGCCCAACCAAAGCGGTCAACCAGCGCAGTGACCTGCATTTCAAGCGTTACGCCGTGTAAAGGGTCTTTCGAAGTATGAGCATTCATATGAAGTCCAGTTCAGGGGTGCAAATTAATCATTCACGCACGCAGTAGGCTTGCGAAGGGGAAGGTTACAAGAAAGCAGGGCGACCAGCAATGGCATAAACAGGCCTGATGCTCGCGAATGAGCACCAGGGTTCCTGTCAGGGTAATGAATTGACGATCAGTATTCTTTAAACGCCAGTTCCAGACGGGCGAGTAAGGGTTTAAACAGGTAGCTTAAAAATGTCCGCTCGCCGGTTTTTATCGTTACGCTGGCGGGCATCCCGGCTTTAATCTTGTAATCACCCAGCAAGCGCGCACCTTCAGAGGAAACCTGCACTTCGGCGAGATAATAGGGCTGTTGGGTGGCTTCATCAATTAACCGGTCAGCGGAGACGGTTAATACATGC
Source organism: Citrobacter sp. wls613 (assembly GCF_005281195.1). Taxonomy (NCBI): domain Bacteria; kingdom Pseudomonadati; phylum Pseudomonadota; class Gammaproteobacteria; order Enterobacterales; family Enterobacteriaceae; genus Citrobacter; species Citrobacter sp. wls613. Next base: position 235,526 of record NZ_SZXN01000065.1, on the reverse strand, counting down.
GCAGGTACTGACGGCAGCAACGCGTGGTTAAGGGCCGGGAACAGGACGTCCACGGTTAACCCTGGCGCCAGTTTATCAATGGCATGTACCGGTATTTTGGCATCGATTTGCATCGGTTGTCCGGCGGCAACAATATCCATCAGATGTTCGCCCGGTTGAATTACACCGCCAACGGTACTGACCTTAACGTCCAGTACCACACCGTTAATGGGGGAGCGAATTTCTGTGTTATCCAGCTCATGACGGGTAGATACCAGTTCATCTTCCAGCATGGCGACTTCTTTTTGGTTTTCGGTCAGTTCAGACTCTACCTCACGCAGGTATTGATGACGCGCCTGATATGCTTTGATTTTCAACTCATTTTGCTGAGATTTGAGTTTGGCAATGTTCAGAATATCTTCGGATACACTGCTGGAGATTTCAGCGGCCTCACGTTCAAGCACCAGTAATTGCGCTTTCGGGTAGTAGTTTTTTTCACTCAATGCACGAATTGCGCCGAGCTCGCGGTTAATCAGCGTGAACTGATGATCGCGATAACCTTTTATTTTGTTGAGATTTTCCGTCTGCCCGATCAGGCCATCAAGCGTTTCCTGAATCATCGACAATTCATCCTGAATCGTTTTACGCCGGGTATCAAAGAGTTTGGCCTGCAAATTTCTGACTTCTGTCAGACGTTTATTCCCGGAAAATTGCTGAGTCAGCGCGCTATTGAAGGCAATCTCCTCCAGGCCGTCTCGCTCTGCCATCAGCCGGTCTTCAATACTTTTTGCTGAAATATACTGCGCGTTTAAGGCACTGAAACGCATATCGAGCTGCATTTTATCCAGACGGACGAGGACCTGATTTTTTTTGACCTGGTCACCTTCTTTAACGAAGATATCCGTTACACGTCCGCCGCTCAGATGTTGAATTGTTTTCCGGTTGCTTGATACCGTCACCGTGCCATCCGCGACCACCCCGGCATCCAACGGCGCCTGTACCGCCCAGAGCAGAAAGCCGCCAACGCCGAGCACGATGACGATGATTCCCCGAACAATCGGCGCCCAGATATTGGTATCCACACCTGAAGACCCCGGATTTCCAGAACCTTTTGTATTCTTTTTCATCTTCATGCCTCGCGTTTTTGTTCATTGTTAGATGAAGACGCTGTCGCCACTGGTTTTAATACATTGGCCTGGCGTAACGTGGTAAAGACTTGATCACGGGTACCAAACTCCTGGATAGCCCCTTCATTGAGCAGTAAAACCTTGTTCACCACACCGAGCAGCGTGGGGCGGTGGGAGATGATCACGGTGGTTTGCCCCTGGGTTCTGAGGGTATTAATCGCCTTGATGAGGGCAAATTCACCGGCATCATCCAGGTTAGCATTTGGCTCATCAAGGACCAGAAATGCGGGGTTGTTATACACCGCGCGCGCCAGCCCGATACGCTGACGCTGACCACCTGATAATTGATATCCACCTGAACCCAGTAAAGTGTCATACCCCTGCGGCAGGCGCAGGATCATCTCGTGCACACCCGCAAGCAGCGCGGCCGCCACGATAAGTTCACTGTCATTTTTCGTAAAACGGGCGATGTTTTGCGCGATTGTACCGTCAAACAGCTCGACATCCTGCGGAAGGTAGCCGATGGACGGACCCAGCAGTTCTTTATCCCACTGACAAATATCCGCGCCGTCGAGCCTGACTTTACCCGATAACGGTTTCCACACGCCGACCAGCACTTTAGCCAGCGATGTTTTGCCTGAGGCTGACGGGCCGATAATCCCCAGTACTTCGCCTTGTTCAAGCTGAAATGAAATATTGCGTAGCAGCGGAGTATGCTGACCGGGGGCGGCCGCAAAGACGGCTTCGACGCTGATATTGCCTTTGGGTTTTGGCAGAGTCAGGACATCTTTCGGAGCCGGGTACTCCTTCAGCAGGTTTGATAACTGGTGCCACGCGCTGCGAAATTGCACAAACTGCTTCCAGCTGCCGATCACCTGTTCAACCGGGTTCAGAACGCGCCCCAGAATAATCGAGGCGGCAATCATCAGGCCGGGGGTAATTTGTCCCCCGATCACCAGTAGCGCACCGGCGCCCAGCGCGATGGACTGCAATAACACTCGCACGAAGCGGCTCAGGCTGCTTAATCCTGCCGTTTTGTCGGCGATCTGCGTTTGTAATACCAGCACCTTGTCATGCTGGGTTTGCCAGTTGGACTTGAGGGTAGAGAGCATCCCCATCGCTTCAATGGCATCGGAGTTTTGCAACTGCTTATTGAGTTTGGTGGCATTGTTGATGGTCAACGCATGGGCTTGTTGAATAGGTCGCTTCGTCGATAATTCAGACACTATGGTGAGAATAAACAGTATGGATATCCCGCCGAGGGAGAGATATCCCAATAAAGGGTGGACAAGAAAGGCGATGAATAAATAAATGGGGGTCCACGGAATATCCAGCAGAGCAAACAGGCTATTGCCAGAAAGAAACTGACGAACCTGGTCAAGTTCTGCTATTGACTGCGCGGGATTGTTCTCTCCGGTGGCAATCTTTCTTTTAAACGCTGAGTTAAAAATCAGCTGGCTTAACTTCACATCCAGCCGATTTCCCAGACGAACCATGACCTTAGCACGGGCTGATTCAATCATGGCAATGACAGTATATAATCCGACAATAAGTAAGGTTAACATTAACAGCGTGGTGGTGTTTTTACTCACCAGAACGCGGTCATAAACCTGTAGCATATAAATTGCCGGCGCCAGCATAAGCATATTAATCACACAACTAAAAAATAACAGGATAAGAAAAGTAGGTTTCGTTCCTTTTAATGCATCATTCAGTTCTGTTGGCGTATGCTGGCGCGACATAGTCTTCTCCTTATACGATCAATGAACCGTTGCCGTTATTACTGGCAAGGGTGTTCGGCGTTTCCAGATAAAAATCACCTATCGTGACGGTGCTTGAATTGACGCCGACCAACGTGATGTTGTCAGCCCCGATAGTCACGATGGTATTGCCGTTACTGCCGGTGATGGACACGCTGCTGGCAAAATTCCCCGCATTAATGCCCAACTGAACCAGGTCAAGATAGTCCTGACCACCATTAGGATTACTGTCAAAACCGGTGATGCGGTCTCGCCCAAAGTTGGCGGCAAAGGCGAAGATGTCATTCCCGGTACCGCCATCCAGATTGTCATTGCCTTCCTGACCATTGAGGATGTCGTCACCGTTACCGCCGGTGAGGGTATCGACGCCCGCGCCGCCAATCATGACGTCGTTGCCGTTTCCACCTTGCAGGTTATCATTGCCGTCTCCGCCATCCAGGAAGTCATTCCCGATCCCACCGAACAGCTGATCGTTGCCTCCCATACCAAACAGCTGATCGTTGCCCGCACCACCGGTAATGATGTTGGCGAGCCCATTACCGGTACCGATAAAGCTGCCGCTGCCGGTGAACACCAGTTCTTCAACGTTACCGGTCATGTCGTAGCTGCTGAGGCTGGTGCGAACCACGTCCGTCCCGCCGTTCAGACCTTCGATCACCACATCACCAACGTCATTCACGATGTAGGTGTCATTACCGGCACCCCCGGTCATGCTATCTGCCCCCAAACCACCATCGAGGAGGTCATCTCCGGCATCGCCTTGCAGCGTGTCTTGTCCCGCGTCACCAGACAGGCTGTCGTTTCCGGCCCCTCCGACCAGCAGGTCATCACCCGCACCACCAAACAAATTGTCATTGCCGTTTTCACCGCGCAGAATGTCACTCCATGCGGTACCGTTCAGCGTGTTGTTTCCGTTATTACCAACAATCAGATCCCCCACCGGTTGAGTGGTGGTTGATGTCAGAACAACAGGGGGGTTGCCTTCGTCATCAACGACGGTGACCACTACCTGCAACGTGCGTCCCACAGCGGCCTGACCTGGGGTATAGGTTGCCGATGTTGCACCAACAATGTTGATGAACCCTGTCGGGGAACTCATTCGCCATTGGTAGCTGAAGTTGCCGCCACTCAGACCGTCAGCATCAGCAATGCCGGAGACCACTGCGGTCAACGTCAGGCTTTCAGTCGGCGTCAGGTCGTTAATCACCGGTGCGCCGGTGGTCGCCTGATTGCGTGGCATAATGGCCTGGGTTTGTGCTGAGACTAAGGTTTCCGCATCGCCCATTTGGTCGTTAAAACTGGCGACCACACGCAGCGGAGCGCCCTGAATAGAGCCCGGTACTCTGAACTCTACGCCGGTTGCCTGATCGCGCCATTGTCCGTTGACCAGAGCCTGCCAGGTCATGGTGATCACCGTATTTGCCGCGAGTCCGTTACCATCCAGCAAGTTGGCCACGTTAACGCGCAGCAAGTCACCGACCGAAGGTGTCGCGCTGCTAATGTTGACGTTACCTGTCGCTTTTTGTGCGGTGACCCACAGCTGTTGACCGTCGCCAAACTCCAGTTTTTCGATATTCAGCAGGCGGTCAGTGCCGTCATCCAGGTTGAGGGCGGCATTCGGCGTTGCGTGGTCGACCCGAAGGCTACCGTCCGCCATACGGGTAAAGGCATAGTTCGTGCTGATATCGCGATACACCGCAACGTCAGTTTCGGTGCCGTTACCTTCACGCAAGATCTCACGCACGATCGACAGCTGGTTCGGTTTCAGGGTGCCGGCCAGCATGTACGACTTCAGCTCAGCCATGCTTTCTGCACTGGTGAGTCCTGCCATGCCGGTGACGGCAATACGCACGTTCAGCCAGGCATCGCCATCAATGATGTCGTTACCCGCTTTACCCATAATACGGTCGCTGCCGCCACCGCCGAGGATGATGTCGCTGCCGTCATCCGGATTCAGCAACACCGCATTCGGGTTAGAGGAACGCTCGACGCCGAGAATGGACTGTAGGCCGTTGATCCTGTCCGCACCTTCCTGCGTCAGGTTATTGGAGAGCGGGGTGCCCTGAACCGGCGCGGTGCCGATCGGCTGTTCCGTGCCGGTCAAAATGTCGTTGTGCTTCCATCCTGAAAGCCCTTCGACCAGGTCAAAGCGGTCACGCAGAATGAATTCCTGCTGATTAACGAAAATCGGGATCCCGAGATCGGAGTTCGCACCGTTCGGGTCGCCTTTATGGATTGCCCAGTCGAAACCGGCCATACCATTGTTGCGTTGAATACCCGCGCCCTGAACCATAATATCGTCGCCAGCTTCACCATCGTAGTCGGTATCGTTGCCCTGACCGTTCAGCACATCATGACCAATAATGGTACTGTTGAAGAACAGCTCAGAGTTATCACCGGCTAGCGTGTCGAAGCCGTCGCCGCCTTCCAGCCAGTCGTCACCTTCGTTACCCATCAGGGTATCAGCACCCGAACCGCCCAACGCAAAGTCGTTATCCAGACCGCCGAAGACCTCCTGTGCATCTTCGCCAACCACTACGAAGTCGCTGCCGCTGCCGCCAAAGACCAGATCGTTACCGTTACCGGAGAAGATGACATCGTGCCCGGCATCGCCGTGCAGGAAATCAGCATCGCCAACCGGTGTTCCGGTGTCGGTAATAATGTCATTGCCGTCACCGCCGTGGACTACATCTGCTTCGTCGCCCCCGTCCAGACGGTCATCACCACCGTCACCCCACAGGCTATCGATACCTTTACCGCCAATTAACGTGTCGTTTCCGGCAGTGCCGCCGAGTACCACATGTCCGTCGCCGATGTATTTCAGGTAGCCGCCGTCGGCATGGGTATCACCATCCACATCATTCCCCGGAGCCCGTCGCACCAGCAAAGGTGTCAGCAGGTCTTTCAGCGGGTTCCCCCATGTTGGGTCACTTTCCATTTGCAACAAGGTGTTGACTTCGAAGATATGATCCGGCGTCTGGAACAGGTTAGCGGGCAGGTGAGAGGAATTCGCTTCGCCAAGGTCGCTGTTACGCATCACCAGTGCGGAGAACGAGTTTGCCTCCAGTTCATTGAGCAGGTTCAGGCCCTGAACACGGCTCAGGTAGTAGAACCGGTCGCCGTCCTGCAGCATTTCCATCTGCGTTTCAAACACAAAGTTGAAGGTCGAACCCAGCATGCCGCCGAATTCGTTTTTGCGCTCGGCCAGGCCGCCGATCCAGAAATCGACCATATTCAGGCCGGTTTCTTTGGTAGCCCATGAGTTGGTGCTGTTGAAGAAATCGAGCGCATCTGCTGGTGGGGCATTGTTTTTATCGCCAAACAACAGGAAGTTAACCGCCGCGCGTTTTTCGACGAGGGTGGTGGCGTTAAGGATCAGCTCATGCTGACCGTAGGCGGCCATAAAGTTAATAATGGACGCCGGGTTTTTCAGGTAGGTGGTGAAATCGGCCCAACTGGTATAGGGGCGCAACTGCGAGTCACCGCTGAGTTCAAAGAACTGCTCGCGAGCCTGGTTCAGCGTTGGCATTGCGGTATCACGACCGCGCGCAATGTTGAGTGCACCTAAGTCCAGCGGTAACCCGATGAGGTTATTGCGCAAGGCATCGGTAATAAACTCATCAATCTCGTTGCCCACCTGACGCGTCATGCCGCGAACAATTGCGCCGATGGCCGCATCATCAGAAACACCCACACCGTTGATTTGATTAAATGCCACCGGGTTGAGGAACGCAGTAATTAAATCGAGATCGCCGTTTTCGTTGTCGATATCGGTACGCGCCACGGTTTCTGTGAGCATCGAGTGGCCAAAGCGATACACCACATGTGCAAATTCGGCAAAGATCAGTGGGTTAATATCCGCCGTGTTAGAGAAGACAAACGGGTCGACGGCAGGTTGCACTGTACGTGCAAATTCCTCGAACACCAGGTGCTGGTACTGCATTTCCGTAGAGAAACGTCCTGCCTGGAATAAGTACTCACCATTCCAGACCAGGGTGCTGGTATCTTCGGGCAGTTCGGTTATTTGGTGTTTGGGCATTAACCACTGGTTAATAAGGTCAACATCGCCGGTTTCCAGCAGGGTGGTTTTATATTGTTCCACCAGGCGGTTATGTTCGCTGTGGAACACCGCATGGACGGCAGTCAGGCCAATGTTTTCATTACCGCGCCCGTCGCCGGTGATAAAGTGGCGATCGAGCAGTTCGTTGTCGTAAGTACCTGCTGGTTGCTCGGTTGCGTTACCGTTGCCAACGGCACCATCACTATCAGCAGCCAGGCCCGCTTTTGGCGCAGCCGTGTGGGCAATATCATCGAGGAACGCATGTCCCGTCCGGAATGTATCTGAAGGTAACGGGCCACCGTTAGCCTCAACCAGGCCACCTTTAGTGACAATTTGTACTTTACCGCTGTCACTTAAAATCAAATTACCGTAACGGTCGGTCGCCAGCAGTGGAACACTAAAGACATCCTGATCGGTGAGTGTAATACCGAGTAAGGTCTCAGCCTGATGTTTGACGTCAGCCCAGGTCGCCAGACCACCGTTAGCACCGCCCAACAAATTACCGGTAGGCTCTGGTATACCGTCAATTAATACGTATTCACGGATGAAAATCTGATGCGAAGGATGAGAGGTGTAGGTTTGGTTTTGATCAATAAATGGCGTCGTCGTGTTGACCGTTTCACGGTCTTTATCAACCGTGGCCCGGGTTAGGATCATAAAGTTAGTTGGTGAACCTGCCTCGTACAACGGGTCATCGGGTTGCAAGGGAATAAAAACAATCCCGTTGCCACCTTTAGGGATCAGATCCAGGCCGTGGTCAAAAAACTGACCAAAGAACGTCATCCAGCCGTTAAAAGCAGGGGAGAGTCCAACATCCGGAGACTGGTTAGGGATGGTTAAGGTATTGCCTTCCCCGGTGATGGTACCACCGCCTGGCACGCCTGATAATGCGTCAAACACCTCCTGAGCGGCAGGGTTAGAGGCTGTTTGGTCCGAAATCAAGTTACTGATGATTCTGGGGTCTGCATCAGTAACCGTACCACCAAGTTGGAAGTAGCTGGACCCCTCATCGGCATCCTGCCAATTCAATGCGGTTAACCTCGGCATTGTCTGGTCGGCAGAGCCGTATAACTCCTGGCCGGGCAAAAGGCTATTCCACGAACCGTCTACCGTGCGCAGTCCATAGGGTAATAGCGGGCTGGATACTGACTCTCGAAGGGCATCGCCATTGATCGAACCATCCGGATTAGTTGCTGCTTCAGATATTTTGATCTGCTTAAGAATAAAAGCGAGATCGTGGAGTGTGACAGTAAAGTCATATTGTGAGGCCATAAATAATTACCCCTATCTTTACTTTGGATTAGCTATCATCTGTCATCTCTGTTACTAACTAAAACAGATATGAGAATGAGTCTTATTTGATTCTCGTGTGCTATTACGTGTACAGATTCCGTTCTTCAAATAGTTAAAATATTGGCGTCATTATTAAAGTTATTCTCCTGGTTTGCGTGCTAATATATTCACCTCACTTATTGATTAGGTTTGAAAAAAATGGAAGTCTGTTTAACCCATTGAATCTAATCACATACTCAGGACACACAGTTTTGCGAAGACGACGTCTTCGCAAAGGTTAAAAGTGGCGTTTTTATCTCACATGACATTTTTGTTATGATCATAACTATGGATTTTCCTGTGGCGACTTCACTCATACTTTATAATGAAAATATTAAATTTTCATTTCTTTACACTTGAGTTAATTATCACCACGAGGTGCTGACGCCCACCATAAAATAATGCTTCAAAGACCAATATGTATTGAGTAGTGGTAAGGTATGAGGACCTATGATTCTTTAAGTATTTTGGTCATTATTTAACAAACTAAGCCACTGAGGGTAAGCAAACCCTGTGACGATCGTCAATGTAGTCTTATTCTTAATACTCTACGTAAAACAGATGATTTAAATGTGTTTTGTAATAGTGAAGTCGTAGTACTGAATTTGAAAATTTAATATTGGATCGATTTTGTCACGACACCACGCCAGTCCCCTGATTATGATGTTACCGAAAACAATAAGACAATCTTTGCGAAACAGAGGGGTAACTCTATAGTTTTTAGAGAGACGGGCACGTTGTTGGCCATACTTCTTACACAAAAAGATTATCCATCAATGCAGGTAACCAAATGAAGAAAAAAATCATTCTCATCTCCGGGATGCTATTTTCAACGCTCAGTCATGCAAGTGCGCTCTATTTTTACGAAATAGGTACGGAAGATACCGCGCTAGCGGGAGCCGGGCAGGCCGCCCGGGCCCAGGATGCGTCAACGCTATTCACTAACCCCGCAGGCATGACTCGCTTACCTGACCACATGGTTACCACAGGATTGCAGGCAATGGGGGGAGATATTCCCTATTCGTTGAATAACGAATCGGTGGATCGACAAAGCCCCGGCAACGTCATGACAATTTTTCCTAATGCCAGTCTGTTTTATACACAGCAACTCAGTGATTCCGTTTCGGCGGGGATTGGATTATATGGCAACTATGGACTGGGTATCGATTTTGGCAACTGGACAGGGGATCGGTTAATTAAAAAAAGTACGATGGTAGCAATGACCCTCAGCCCTGGGATGGCCTGGAAGTTGAATGATAAAGTCTCAGTGGGTGCGGCTGTGGGGCTAAACTATGGTTTTCTGTCGCTAACCCGAAATGTCGGGGGTAATGATGAGAAACAAAACGATCATGACTGGGCGACGAATTACCGTCTTGGCTTGCTAATGGATTTAACCGATCGCACCCGAGCAGGTATTACCTGGACCAGTAAGACCGATTATCATTTCAATATCGATGGAAAAGCGCGTTTCCCAAACCTGCCAAATGTTGAGTATGACCTGCCGATCTCCGCACAAGTTCGTGCACCGCAGCAGGTGATGTTGAGTCTGGTTCACGATATCAACACGCAGTGGTCGGTGATGGGCGATCTTGGCTGGCAGGACTGGAGTCAGTTTGGTAGCCCACAAATAACCGTTAATGGTCAATCGAACGAACACGCCAATCGTATGAGAGATACATGGCATACCGCGTTAGGCGTACAGTATCGCCCTGATGAGCAGTGGCGAATTAATGCAGGAGTTGCGTTTGACAGTTCGCCGTACAAAACACAAAGTGATGTTGCTCTGTCGTTACCTACCGGCGACGAATGGCGATTTGGCACCGGGGCACAATACCAGATTACACCTGCCAGTAATATTGGGTTTGCCGTGGAGTATTTGCATATGCAGTCTTCTCAGGTTAAATCAGATGCTTTTGCGGGCGAATATAAAAAACCGTGGCTTTGGTTTGCCAGCGTTAATTACAGCTATCAATTTTAGCGCATCATTTTAATAAACCCGGCTTTAGAATGATGCTAATAGTAACGGTTGTGGACTATTGAATTCACAACATCTGTTCCCGTGTCATACCGGGAGCGTACAGCGGCATAATTAATCGTCTGTCGCTACCGGCTGGTGGACTTTTCCATATGACATAGCCTAATAAAAATAAATTTGTTCTTTTATTAATAGGAACCCTATGGCTGGAATATGGTCTATCTTCATTGAAGTTATCTTGGTTTACATCGTTAGCTCAATTGAAAGAGTACGGGTTTTATCATGCAAATTTTACCACCGGTACGTCCTGAACAAAGCATCCAACGCTTGACGCAAGCGCTTGAACCCATAGCAGAAAAACTCAAGGTTGTGCCACGTCGGCGTATCCTTTGGATGCACAAAAATCAGCCTCAGTTGTATCTTTTTCTGCAAGGAGAGCTTTCTATTTTGCGTTCGTCGGATGGCCTACTGATCGTCACGGTCTATGAACCTCATCTGTTCGGTCTCGCCGAGATGCTCCAACCAATTCACGGTCATTTATTACGTGCAGAAACAGAGTCAACAATACTACGCGTCGATGCGCATAAAGCGCGAGAGCTGTTTCATAAAAATGGTTTATGGGAAGACGTTGCCTCCATAGTTTCCTACCATACCGGTTATCTCTTCTATCGTGATGATTTAGTGGTACAGCAGCGTACCTATTCAGTAATACGCAATCATCTGGAGGAGATGATGCTTTTACCCGAGGAGACACGCCAGCGAGTCGCTATTTTAGATTATATTCAAGAGCGTACGCACTTATCGCGTAGCAGCATTTTGAATGTTGTCTCCGCGTTAAAAAAAGGTGGTTATATTGATTTCGAACGTGGGGGGTATCTGACATCAATCAGCAGATTACCTGAGAGGTTCTGAGTAAATCCAAAAATAAATTAAATATCAGTTATCAGCAGGGCTTGAATATTCTATTGTGGTGGTACGTTATATCCATCAACCATGGCTGTATTTCCACAATAGGTAAGATATGAAAAAGACAATCATCACACTCATTTAAGAGTAAATGAAAATTTATAATTAAACATCTTTTTAATTAACCCCATTGGTTTTTGGTGTTAGTCTTTTATTATCGAATAATACAGACTTACATTTTCACCCTTATACAATTTTTCAACATTCAAAAGAGTAGGGAAGCCCTGCTCATAAAGTATATTAGCCGAGGATTTATGCAACTTAATAAAATAGTGGGTTATATGGTCATCGCTGGTGTGTGTTCCACATCATTAATGTCGCTGCCAGTTATGGCGCAAGAGGGAGCGAAAGATGCCACGGCACAAACGAAAAGTGCAAACGATTCATTGTACGGGCAGTTACCTTTCAATGATAAAACTGATTTTTCTAATGCTCACAAAGGATTTATTGCTCCGCTTCCGGCTGACCTGATTAAAGGAAAACAAGGCAATATAGTCTGGAATCCGCAGCAGTATGCATTTATTAAAGAAGGTGAAAAAGCGCCCGATACAGTGAACCCAAGCCTGTGGCGTCAGTCACAACTGATCAATATCGGTGGACTTTTTGAAGTAACCGAAGGGGTTTATCAGATCCGAAATCTGGACCTTTCAAATATGACCATAATGGAAGGTAAAGAGGGTATTACGGTGGTTGATCCGCTGGTATCCGCTGAGACCGCAAAAGTGGGGATGGATCTCTATTATCAACATCGTGGAAAGAGACCCGTCGTGGCGGTCATTTATACTCACAGCCATGTTGACCATTATGGTGGCGTTCGCGGCGTCGTTGATGAATCCGACGTAAAATCCGGGAAAGTGAAGGTGTATGCACCGGCTGGTTTTATGAAAGAAGCGGTGTCAGAAAATATTATGGCAGGTAATGCCATGAGTCGCCGCGCCAGTTATATGTACGGCAACTTATTACAGCCCGATGCGAAAGGACAGGTTGGGGCGGGGCTTGGGACGACAACCTCCGCCGGGACGGTGACGCTGATTGAACCTACCAACTACATCACCCACACCGGGCAGAAAGAAGTTATCGACGGGCTGACCTACGATTTTATGATGGCTCCAGGTTCGGAAGCTCCATCAGAAATGCTGTGGTATGTAGAAGAGAAGGGCATGATTGAAGCGGCAGAAGATGTGACTCACACGCTGCATAATACCTATTCGCTACGCGGTGCGAAAATTCGCGATCCGTTGGCATGGTCAAAATATATCAACGACGTGATTGGTCGCTGGGGCGGTAAAGCAAACATTATTATTGCTCAACACCACTGGCCAACATGGGGCAATGAAAATGTCGTGACGCTAATGAAGAGCCAGCGCGATATGTATCGCTACATTAATGATCAGACTTTACGCATGGCTAACCAGGGACTGACCCGTGATGAAATCGCGGCGAACTTCACGTTGCCGCCCGGTCTGGCAAAATCATGGGCCAGCCGCGGTTATTACGGTTCTGTCAGCCATGACGTGAAAGCAACCTATGTTTTTTACCTCGGCTGGTTCAACGGCAACCCGGCAACCCTCGATGAATTGCCACCCGTCGAAGCGGCAAAGAAATATGTTGATTACATGGGCGGCCCTGATGTCATTATGCAAAAAGCAAAAGCAGATTATGCCCAGGGCAATTATCGCTGGGTGGCGCAAGTTACGAACAATATCGTCTTTGCCGATCCTAACAACAAAGAGGCACGCAACCTCGAGGCCGATGCCCTGGAGCAAATGGGATATCAGGCTGAATCAGGTCCGTGGCGGAATTTTTATCTGACCGGTGCCCAGGAGTTACGCAACGGCGTGGTGAAAGGTGCGACACCAAATACGGCCAGCCCAGATACGGTTAAAGCTATGTCACCGGAGATGTTCTTTGATTATTTGGCGGTGCACATCAACGGCGAAAAGGCAGCAAATGCAAAAGCGGTCTTTAATGTCGATTTAGGCAATGACGGTGGCAACTATAAGCTGGAGCTGGAAAATGGCGTGCTTAATCATAGTGCTAACGTGCAGGCCAGTAACGCTGATGCTTCAATTGTATTGAACCGCGCGACCCTGAACAAAATCATCCTCAAAGAGGAGTCGCTAAAACAAGCAGAAGAAAAGGGCGAGTTACACGTCAGAGGTAATCACGCAAAACTTGACGAATTCCTCGGCTATTTAGACAGCTTCGACTTCTGGTTTAATATTGTAACACCTTGATTATGTAGAAGGTGAAGTTAAAACCCGCCGAATCAGGCGGGTGCAACTCAAGTTTCGTATAGCAATCTGCTACCAATTGGGCTAAGGTTTGTGTATAGCAATTTGTTACCATATGGAGAAACTTATGCAAACCAGCGCTCGTAAGCCAACTCGCGATAAGCAAATTAATATCCGCGCTACTGATGAGGAACGCGCAGTGATTGATTATGCCGCAAGTTTGGTTAATAAAAACCGCACTGACTTTATCATTGAGAAGGCCGTGCATGAGGCCCAGAATATCATTCTGGATCAGCGTGTGTTCGTCCTGGACGATGCCCGATATCAGTCTTTCATTGAGCAGCTTGAAGCGCCTGTACAAAATATTGAGGGGCGTCAACGCCTGATGGATGTGAAGCCAGAATGGAAATAAACGTCACGGCGCCGGCGTTGCTGACCGAAGGGCATGAGCTGCAGCCATTCGATTGCGGTAATGAGGTGTTAAATGATTGGCTACGTCGCCGGGCGATTAAAAATCAGTACCTCAACGCATCGCGCACATTCGTCATTTGTCTGGAGTCTACTCAGCGCGTAGTGGGTTACTATTCCATTGCAACTGGATCCGTGAGCCACGCTGACTTAGGGCGTAGCTTACGTCAGAATATGCCCGATCCTGTTCCGGTTGTTCTGTTGGGCCGTCTTGCTGTTGATGCCAGTACGCAAGGTCATAGTTTTGGAAAATGGCTGCTTAATGATGCTGTACTGCGCATTTCCAACTTAGCCGATCAAGTGGGTATCAAAGCCATCATGGTACATGCTATTGATGGCAAGGCCAGAGCGTTCTATGAATATTTTGGTTTCGTTCAGTCCCCAATAGCGGCAAATACGTTGTTCTACAAAATTTAAGCAACCGTATTGTTCCCGAATCGCCAGAATGCGTATTACTTGACCACTACAAATGAAAGTCCTGAAAGTCAAAACGGCAGGGTATAACCTCCTCTAAAATCTAATATAGGTTCAGCTCGTTAATAATGCAGTCAGGTTCTTCACGCAGAGGCATATTGTCCATGTCTAAAACCCCATCATTTTTTTGTGGATCATCAGTCTGCAGGTCTGCAAACAGTGGCGTAAGATCCTGCTGTGCTTCGCCTCGTTCAGCCACCAACTCGAATGTTTTATTTTTTGCCTCGTCGTTGGTCAGGGCACTGACCAGGACCTGGGCGATTTGCTCTCGAGATATCACACCGTCTTCCGGCGTTCCCGCATGGCGACGATCTCCCTGGAGCATCACGATTCTGTGCTCATCATCATTGTTGTAATCAAACCAGCCGGGCCTGACGATGGTATAGGGATGACCGCTGGCCCTGACCAGACGCTCGGCACGTCTTTTCCAGTCATGAACCTCAGTGCGCTGATTCCAGGTGCTGAGCCGTTCAGTCACGCCAATCGTGGTCATCAGGCTGATACGAACAGGTACACCCTTGAATATTCGTAAAATATTGCGTACTCCGCCGTAATCGATAGCGCGGGCACCAATTCGACCCTGACCATCAGAACCGAGTGTGAAGATGATGGCATCAATATCTTTCGGTAATTCGGTGAGTGTTTCAGGCATTGAAACATCGCCGTAAAAAATATCCGTTCCCCGAGGAAGCAATTTTACTTTGCGTTTATTTCTGACCAGCGCCACGGGCTGATGACCCATTTCAATAGCGGTATTGACGACATGAAGACCAATACTTCCTGTCGCCCCGGCAACGAGTATTTTCATGATAAACCTTCTGATAATGCAGACTTATTTTCGATACAGCCAGAATATCAATTATCATTATTGTCAGTAATAGGGCTAAAATGATTGTGTCTATGAACACCCTTCATGAGTGTGCGATGAAGGGAATGCCTCCATAAGGAAATCGCCTATGCTCAAAGAAAACTTCAACGAACTGCAAATCTTTCTTGTGGTAGCGAGGGAGCGAAGTTTTACCAAAGCAGCGGGTAAACTGGGCGTTTCTCAGTCTGCACTCAGCCACGCGATGAAGGCCCTGGAGGAAAGGCTGAATATCCGCCTTCTGACCCGCACTACTCGAAGCGTTGCCCCTACAGAGGCCGGTGAGATAATTATTGCCTGCCTTGAACCGCGTATTGCCGATCTTGAACAGGAGCTGGAATCGCTGGTTCAACTGAACGGTACTGCCTCCGGCAATATCCGTTTATCTGCCGGGGAGCATGCCGCGCGAAGTCTGGTCTGGCCGAAGCTAAAACCCTTCCTCAGGGAATATCCGGAAATTAATCTCGAGCTGGTGGTGGATAACGGCTTTGTCGATATTGTTGAGGGGCGTTTTGATGCCGGGATCCGACTGGGTGAAAGCGTGGATAAGGACATGGTTGCGGTAAGAATTGGGCCGGACATGAGAATGGCCGTAGTGGGAGCCCCATCTTATTTCGCTACATACCCTGCACCCCAAACGCCGCACGAGCTACAAAATCATCGGTGTATCAATATGCGCCTGCCGACAGCCGGTGGGCTTTACCACTGGGAGTTTGAGAAGGATGGGAAACCGTTACGGGTCAGAGTGGAAGGGCAGGTCACATTTAATCTGCAGGCAGAAAGGATTGATGCGGCGTTATCCGGTTTTGGCATCGCCTGTATACCTGAAGACAGGGTGCAGGATTATATCAAGTCAGGAGAGCTTATTCAGGTTTTGCAGGACTGGTGCCCATCTTTCCCCGGATATTACCTCTACTACCCGAGCCGTAAGCAGCATCCACCCGCTTTTGCGCTGTTGATCGATGCACTTCGCTATTCAGAGTAACGGGCCCGCATTTTGCTGTGGACCCGTTTGGGCATTAACGGCCGACGCGTGCCTGGTGTTCAGGAGAGTAACGTTCGCCGACGACTTTAATCGTTTCAAGCGCCTGGGTTATCTGCTGTGAGTCATTCTGCGAAAGAATGATGTCGGCAGCCCCCAGGTTTTCTTCCAGCCGGTGCAGTTTAGTTGTGCCCGGGATAGGAACAATCCATGGCTTTTGTGCCAGCAGCCATGCCAGCGCGATTTGTGCAGACGTCACACTTTTCTCTGCCGCCAGTTCACCCAGCAATGAGACCAGCTTTTCATTGGCTTAATCAAGGGAAGACGTTGCGATGAGGATAAAAACGCGGGTAAAACCAAAACAGTGAAAGCGCTGATCGATTTTCTGATAGCCACAACGGTGTGATAAAAACCAGCAATCCACTGTTAAGTACAGAGCGGTGAATCTCGTGGACGTTTATGATGATCTCTGCGATTTATTAATTATGTTCATTATTGATATCACAATTGTGCTGTTGTGCGGAGAAAGTCGTTGTTGTTACCTTTATGAACGTTTTGACGAATAATCTTCGCATCAAAATGGCACCAATTCATTAATTGGCGCGTCTCTTGCCAGATAACTGCACGCGCTAACCAGAGGCTTTACTGATTCTGAAATTGAAAAAGGGCGTTGTTATTAACAATCGTTAACAGGCGATACGGCTTCATCTGTCATAATTATCTGATTGCATATTAAAACAACGCCATTTTTCCGTCACGATATGAGGTAGTTATGAAAACGGTTGGTTATGCAGCGCACACTGATGACGCGAAACTGGTTCCTTATCATTTTGAGCGTCGCGATTTACGTGAAAACGATGTCGCCATTGAAATACTTTACTGCGGCGTCTGTCACTCAGACTTGCATACGGTCAATGGGGACTGGGGCCCGCAGCCTTATCCTTTGATCCCGGGCCACGAAATTGTGGGTGTCGTCACGTCCGTGGGACCGCGCGTCAAAAAATATCATGTAGGCGACCATGTCGCCGTTGGCTGCATGGTGGATAGCTGTATGCACTGCGATCAGTGTGAGCATGGCGAAGAGCAATTCTGTCGTAACGGGATGACGCCTACCTATGGCGCACCGGACCGCTTGAGCGGTGAAGTCACCCAGGGTGGATACGCCAAACATATTGTCGTCCGCGAAGAGTTTGTACTGCGCGTACCGGAAAATATGGACCTGGCAAAGACCGCACCGATCCTTTGCGCTGGTATCACCACCTTCTCTCCGCTGCGTACCTGGAATGTGGGTTTGGGAAGTCGCGTTGGCGTGATCGGATTAGGTGGCCTGGGTCATATGGCGGTTAAGCTGGCCGTGGCGATGGGGGCCGAGGTGACCGTCATCAGCCGCAATAAGAACAAAGAGGAAGAGGCAAAAGCACTGGGTGCGAAAGGAATTCTGCCTTCTTCTGATCCACAGTCATTGCAGGATTCAGCCTGCGCATTCGATTTAATTATTGATACTGCTCCCGTTAAGCATGACCTGAATATCTATACCCCATTATTAGATATTGATGGCTCGTTAGTCATTGTCGGCCAGGTTGGTCTGATGGATGAACCGCTCACGGTACCTCTGATCATGGGACGCCGTCGCGTTGCGGGTTCGCTGATCGGCGGCATTGCGGAAACTCAGGAAGTCCTGGATTTCTGCGCGAAGCATGATATCTATCCTGAGTGCGAAATGATTAGTATCGATCAGATAAACGATGCTTTCACCCGCCTTGCACAGGGAGACATGGCCCACCGTTTCGTCATTGATATGGCCTCGCTGAGCGCAGAGTAAGCAGATACTGCAGGGGAGGAGAAAATAAGTGACTTACCTTCCCGGTTGACCACCGAAGGTTCACCCGAAGGAACGACAGCAAAAAAAGGGATATAACGATTTATGCCCCATGGGGAAATCTGGCTATTTTTTATAAATCCCATAGTTATGTGTCTGGCTTAATTAAACTGGGGCAATTAGATGAGCCTGACGCATTGCCCGTCCCCCCTGATGCCTACAGCGCCAGATTTGAACTGATGACAGAATAATCGTCACTCGGCGGGAGAACATGAATGATAAACAGGGCATTCCTGGCGATTGTTTCTCTGTTATTGATGAGCGGATGCGTTTCCCAAACCACGCAAAACAGGAGTTTGAAAATGACACCAGAAGATACACATGGTGCTGTCGCTCAAGTCGCGCCCGCTATGGCTGCGTATGCTGAACGATTTATTGAAAAGGATCTCTGGAATCGTCCGGAGTTGTCGCGTCGCGACCGCAGCCTTGTCACAGTTGCTGCACTCATCAGCCGCAATGATACGGCTGAGCTTCCGCACTACCTTAACGTGGCGCTGGATAGCGGCGTTAAGCCTGCTGAAATCTCTGAAGTAATTACCCATCTGGCATTTTATGCTGGCTGGCCAAATGCCACCTCTGCGGCGCTGGTTGCCCGCAACGTCTTTGCGCAACGCCATATCGATACGGCGTCATTGTCAGGGGATAAAGTGGATTTCCTGCCTCTTGATAAAGCGTCGGAAAACCAACGTGCCACGATGGTTGAGTTAAACTTTGGCAAGGTATCACCAGGTGTAGTGAAATACACCACGGATGCGCTATTCCTTGACCTGTGGCTGCGGCCGGGTCTGGCACCACGGGACCGAAGCTTGATAACCGTCAGCGCACTGGTTACCGCCGGACAAGTGGCGCAAGTGCCGTATCATCTTAATCGGGCGATGGATAATGGTTTGACCCAGACTCAGGCCTCAGAGGTCTTGACACAGCTGGCCTTTGTGGCGGGCTGGCCAAACATTTTCTCGGCATTACCCGTATTTAAAGAGGTATTTACAGGCAGAAATCACGACTGACGGATGACGATGAGCAAAAGCCAGGACCTGAACAGGTGCTGGCTTTATTCTCCCTGGAGTCATATGTCGTTAATCCTGCCAGGGAATACTCAGGGATGTTTGTAGTGGCGCAGAGCGTCAATAACGAGCTGGAAAGCTTTCGAGTGATTTCTGTTTTCCGGGTAGTAAATGTAATAACCATCCCAGTAAGGACACCAGTCTTCAAGGACGCTAATCAGTTCGCCGTGGGCGAGCTGTTTCTCAGCGATATCACGGGGAACATATGCCAGTCCGTATCCTTCTATGGCAGCCTGTAGATTCTGATAGATACGGCTAAACACAAGCTGACCGCTAACTTTGACGTTCAGGCTCTTACCCTCTTTTTCGAACTCCCAGACATACAAATTACCGTGAGTTGGAAACCGAAGGTTGATGCAGTTGTGATCAATAAGATCGTTAGGATGCTGCGGGTAAGGGTGACGGGAAAAATAGTCAGGAGAACCCACGACGGCAAAGCGTACATCCGGGCCGATACGCACTGAGATCATGCCATTAGATATTTGCTCTCCGAGCCGCGTTCCTGCATCAAAGCGGCCGGAGACAATATCCGTCAGCGCATAGTCATCAATCAGCTCCAGAGTAATATCCGGGTATTCCTTGAGTAGCGGCTCAAGCTTGGACCAGATAACAGAGCCGATCGCATAATCTGACGTTGATATACGTACCGTACCGGCGGCTTTACTGTTGAGGTCCTTCAGTGACTGTAATCGCCCCTGGATCCCATCGATATAAGGGCCGAGGTCATCCAACATGGATTGCCCTATATCGGTCAACGAAATACTGCGCGTGGTTCGGGTCAGAAGTTTCATCCCAAGACGGGATTCGAGGGTTCGAATGGTATGGCTGAGGGCTGATTGTGAAACGCCTAAATGCGCCGCTGCTTTGGTAAAGCTCTTTTCACGCGCGACGACTATAAACGCCATTAAATCATTAAGGTTTTCCCGTGCCAACCTGTGCCCCTTACTGCCAAAAGAGAGTGAAGGGGTAGTGTAGCGTAATGCATAGCGAAGGGGCACTTAATGGATGGGCAATTTACTGATTTTAACCGGGTCGGCTTCAGAGGGCGTAATTTATGAAAATCGTGCATAAGTCATATCAGGTTTCGCGCCTTACTCATGTCTGTCTTTTTATTCTAGAATGATTGATTAGGTATAACAGAGGAATTCAATAGTGGATTATTCATTATTAAACAACAACCTGAAAATGCCGATGGCTGGCTTTGGTGTTTTTCAGGTAACAGATAAAGAAGAATGTAAACAGTCTGTATTGACTGCTATTCGTGCTGGCTATCGCCTTATCGATACCGCAGCAGTTTACGGTAATGAAGATGCCGTTGGTGACGCAGTGCGCGAGGCCATTGCCGAAGGGTTATGTAGCCGCGCAGAGCTATTTATTACCTCAAAACTGTGGGTACAAGACATGGCCAATTACGATATGGCCAAAGCAGGGATTGAAGCGTCGTTAGAAAAATCTGGGCTGGAATATTTTGACCTTTATTTACTGCATCAGGCCATGCGTGATTATTTCAGCGCGTGGCGTGCACTGGAAGATGCCTATGATGCCGGTAAGCTTAAGGCAATTGGGGTGTCCAATTTCTATGCTCATGTATTAGCAAACTTCTGCGAAACCGTCAGAATCAAGCCAATGGTAAATCAGGTTGAATTGCATCCTTACTTTGCTCAGCCTGCTGCACTTGAAACTATGAAGTATTACAACGTTCAGCCGGAAGCCTGGGCGCCCTTAGGTGGCGGAAGACATAAGCCCTATGAGAATGAAATGCTGCAACAAATTGCCGATGCTCACAAAAAAACGGTTGCTCAGGTTGTCCTGCGCTGGAATGTACAGCGTGGTGTCACTGTCATCCCTAAATCCACCCGTCAGGAACGTATTGAAGAGAACTTTGCCATCTGGGATTTCTCATTGACTGAGAGCGAAATGGCGCAAATCAGCTCACTCGATTTAGGCTACGTTGGTGATGCCGTGAAACACTTTAATCCTGAATTTGTGCGTGGCTGTCTTGGTGTAAAAATTCACGATCGTTAATGCTGATATTAGTATTGAGCCTTCAATAATGAAGGCTCAATACGACTTCTTTCTATTGCAGATTTTTCTCTTTCAAAAACTGACTCACCAAATCAGCAATCTGCACATTATTTAAATCAGAGAACGGGAAGTGGGTATTCCCTTTGATTCCCACTTCTGGCAGATGCGTCACCGTCACATCCCCGCCATGTTTGTTCACCTCGTCACGCCACTCGCGAGCCATTGCCAGACGTACGCGCCAACTGTCCTGCGCGGGCATGGCGACAGGTTTATCCGGTATGTTATCGCCGTAAATAATCAGAATCGGGATTTTGGTCAGTGCCATAAACTGCGCCATTGGCACAGGCTCACCCTTCAGCGTGTCGAATGCGCTTGGCATAGGGGCAGGGAGTTCTTTTTCCGGGAAGACAAAGCTGCTGCCTGGCTCGAAGGCGACAATGGCTTTGACCTTGTCATTTTTCATCGCCGTGTACCAGCCTGGTCCGCCACCCTGAGAGTGGGTGAAGAGGATAGCGGGGCCGGATTTATCCACGACGGCGGACATCGCATCAGAGATGACATTGATATCAAACGGCCCGGTATTTGGGGTCATCTGACGGAAATACTGATTCAGTGCTTCTTTGTCGTGAGAGAACTGAACGCCTTTAAAATACTCTGGCCACACGCCAACGCGGAATTGGTTGAACCACATCTGTTCATCCGGTTTTGGCGTAACAGTACCTTCTACAGTCGTGCGACCGGCGCTGCCCCGGCGTGGCTGATCGACAAGATAAGTTGAGAACCCGCGACGCAGGAAGATGTTCTGGAACCCTTCGCGACCATCCGGGGTACTTTCCCAGGTACGGGAGAACTGACCTGCGCCGTGCAGCATGACGATAGGGTATTTATGCGGATTTTCCGGAATTTGGTAGAACACAGAGGCATGATCGCCATGATAGGTTTGGCCAGCAGAATCCAGCGGCTTTTTCGCGTCAAATGTTCCAGGCGCGGTGATGATAGTGCCACCTGCAGAAAAGCTTCCCTGTTCCTGAATGACCAGCGGCTCGGCATAGACCGTCTGAGCCACCAGGCCACCCGCCATGATGCAGATGGCCAGCGTTTTTAAGATTGTCTTCAATATTACATCCTCTGTTATGTTTGCCGTTCAATCATATCTGAGTTGTCAGCGTTAATTATTTAGCACCCCTGATTACCCTTATTTGGCAGACTCATGAATCCGGACGATTAGCTGCGTATCGTCTCTAACCAACTTAACTTATTTGCTATCGAGCGCCTGTTGCAGCGCCTTTTCAGCTCGCGTTGCTGCATCACTTTCGCCATGTTCACGCAGCACCTGTGCCAGTTGGCGCAACTGCGCTGCCGTCAGGCCGACCCGCATGCTGGCTCGCGTATGCGACAGCAGCTGTGATTCCACGCCTGGTGTGGCCGCTAATGCGCCAACCGTTGCCAGCTCGCGGCTTTGCCAGTCGAGGTTATCGCGGGCGAAAATATCGCCAAACAGATGCGTTTGCAGGAACTGGTTAATCACTGGGGCAAAATCAAACAGCGGGCCTTGGACGGGAGCGCCTGAGATTTTTGTCTGGTTTGTTGTACCGACACGGCGAAGTTCATCCCCGACAGGGATCGGGGCAACCGGCTCTTTACCCTCAACATCTTTGATACCACGTTGTTTACGTGCTTCGACGACCTTCATCAGTTCGCTAAGCGCATTCAGGCTACGGGGAAATCCCGTATAGGCATAAAGCTGGACGAGAATCTCTTTGGTTTCGTTTATCGTGAGCCCGGCGTCAAGCCCCTGATTCAGGGCTGCATTCAGCTTATCCATCTGACTGCTGGCCATCGATGCCGCAATCAACGGGATGGCCTGTTGGCGGGCTGACAGCGTATCTGAAACCGTTTGTTCGTGGTTCATTTCTGAGGCTCCTTTATTGACGGGTGCAGCATGTGCCGTGAGACCAAAACCAAAGGTCAGCAGTACCGCTGCCGCCAATGCTTTAATGGGCGTGGTATTGTTCATCTGTCACTTTCTCCATCCAGTTAACGCTTTTGCCATCCACAATCCCGGTTACCGCCAGATGCGTCATCGCGCTGCCGGGTGCCGCCCCGTGCCAGTGTTTGACGCCCGCCGGGCAAGAGACAACATCACCGGCGCGGATAACCTGCACCGGCTGGCCTTCTTGTTGGGTGAGCCCAACACCCGAGGTCACAATCAGCCGCTGGCCTGCCGGATGCGTATGCCAGGCGGAACGCGCACCGGGTTCAAACGTGACATAAGCCCCGGAAACAGGGATGTCGTTATCCGGTTTGAAGAGAGGATCAACCCTGACGCGCCCGGTAAAGTTATCGGCTGGCCCGAACACCGCATTCTGACTTCCTGCGGGGGCGATATGGACAGCGGGATTTTGCTCCGCTGCCCAGGATGAAAATGTGAAGAGGGGCAGTAACAGCCCGAGGTAACGTAAATGTCTAATCATGCAAAGCGTCCTTATCAATGAAGAGGGGATTGCCTGCGATGATTTTATCGAGAGTATGATGACGTCAGACTGACGCCCCCCTGACAATTCTGTCAGTTAACCCTGGTCCCGGTTCAGCGTCGGATTGAGCATTGCCCGCCGCTTTATCCGCTTGTATCGCAAAGGTGAGGCCGAAAGTATTGATGCCACTTTCACTACGGGCAAAAGCATCTCCCCGGTGCATAATGGCGACGGCGCGTACAATTGACAGGCCCAGCCCATGATGGGTATCACTTCTGGGCCGGGAGGTGTCAACGCGATAAAAGCGCTCGAAAAGCCGGTTTAAGTGCTCTGGTGCTATCGGATCGCCTGGGTTTGAAACTTCAACACAGGCCTGATGACATTTTTCGCTTAAGCGCACCGTAACCGTGCTGTTGGAGGGGGAGTGTCTTGCGCTGTTTTCCAGTAAATTAGCCAGTGAGCGGTGGAACAGCCGCCGGTCGATATGCGCGGTGACGTCCCCCTCCACATCCAGAGAAAGCTGTTTTTCCGCAAATGAGGGTTCAACATACTCCGCTGTTTTCAGTGTTTCTTCTCGCAGAGACACCTGGGTAAGCTGGGAAGCATGTTCACCCGCGTGAGCATGAGACAGGAACAGCATGTCGTTAACGATAGACGTCATGCGTTCCAGTTCTTCCAGATTAGAGCCCAATAACTCTTCCAGTTCATTCTGCGAGCGTCGGCGTGATAGCCCTAACTGCGTCTGACCAATCAGATTAGTCAGTGGGGTACGGAGTTCATGTGCAACATCGGCATTAAAGCTTTCGAGCTGCCGCCAGGCGATTTCCTGACGCGCTAACACGCCATTAAATGATGATGCCAGTTGCTGTAGTTCTTCGGGCAATGCGCGGGTATTCAGGCGCTGACTATGGTCTCCCGGTGCGAGATGCTGGGCCTCTTTACTGAGTGCTTCAACGGGACGAAGACCTATCCTTGAAACGACATATCCCAGTAGGGCGACAATCACGACGCCCAGTGCGGTAATGATTAGCAACGTCCGGGTGAAGGCATTCAGTGTGCCCATATATGGCGTGGAGTCGATTGCAACAATATAGCGCAGCTCAGGTCTGTCACCGTTGGCGGGGATCGTTTTCACTAACAGAAACAGTGAGCATGCGCCTTCCGATGCGCCCGGTACTTTATTAAAGCCCTCCTGCAAAGAAGACCACTGAACGCCCACCGGCGGTGTTCCCCCCATGCTAAAGCGCGGGTTATCGCTCACTATCCAGTAGCGAACGCGCTCACCTTCAGAATTGGTTAATACGCTAAATTTATTGGCAAGCGTTGACCAGCCGTCAGCCGACGTTCGTGCAGTGATCCACGGACTCATTAATGATTCGCGGAACAACAGTTCGTTGTGCATCTGCTTTTGCAAAGAGTCATGCAAGGAGCTTCTGAGCAGGATACCGATAACGGACACAATCAGCAGCGCGGATAAGGCAAACATCAGCGCTAGATGAACGGAGATGGAACGTTTAGGCATGCTTATCCCCTTCATTTATTCGGACCGGACTTCGAGGACATACCCCATGCCACGAACGGTATGTAATAGCTTGATATCGAACGGCGCATCCACTTTGGCTCGAAGTCGTTTAATGGCCACTTCAACCACGTTGGCGTCGCTGTCAAAATTCATGTCCCATATCTGCTCAGCTATCATCATCTTTGACAGAATCTCTCCTTGGTGTCGGGCAAGAAGGCTCAACAGGGAAAACTCTTTCGCGGTCAGCTCCAGCCGAGTTCCGGCGCGAAATACCCGGCGAGCCAGCAGGTCGAGATGCAGATCGTGAATTTGCAGTTGGGTAATGTCTGCGCCATCCGTAGCGCGACGACGCACCAGCGCCTGAATACGCGCCACCAGTTCAATAAGCGAAAAGGGCTTGGGCAGATAATCATCCGCGCCAAGACGAAGCCCTTTAACTCGCTCGTCGACCGAGCCGCGTGCCGAGAGCATCAGCACCGGCGTCTGTTTAGCTGCTCGCACACCCTCAAGTACCCGGTAGCCATCCATCCCCGGCAGCATCACATCCAGTATTATCGCGTCGTAGTCGAACTCTAGCGCGTAATGAAGACCTTCCGCGCCATCTGCAGAGACATCTACCGTAAATCCAGACTCGCTCAACGCACGGTTGAGATAGGTTGACGTTTTTTCTTCATCTTCGACTAACAACAGGCGCATAACGGGATTTCCTCTTAACTTTTCAAGGTGCTTCAACATCAGAATAAACCTGCACAGCATTCGGCAGACGTTGACCCTGGATAGTAATGGCATCCAGTGAGTGGGTGAGTTCGGTCATCTCGGCGAGAGTCAGCGACACGCTGGTAGCCGCTGTGTTTTGCAGCATATGGTCTTTATTGGTGGTGCCAGGGATGGGAACAATCCAGGGTTTACACGCCAGGAGCCATGCCAGCGCAATTTGTCCCGGGGCGGCATTTTTTCTTATTGCCCAGGATTTCAGTAGTTCAACAAGTTGTAAGTTGTGTGGCAGATTTTCAGGCGAGAAGCGCGTTTCTGCCGCACGAAAATCACCGGTAGCAAACCGGGTATTCTCATCAATCCAGCCCGTTAAAAACTGCACGCCGAGTGGGCTCCATGGCACAAAGCCAATGCCCAGCTCTTCACACACCGGAAGGACCTGCTTTTCAGGGCCGCGCCAGAGCATGGAGTATTCACTTTGTACGGCGGTCACGGGTAATGCTGCATGGGCGCGTCTCAATGTGTTGATGCCCATTTCAGACAGCCCCCAGTGCAGGACTTTCCCTTGATCCATTAAATCTTTCACCGCGCCGGCGACATCTTCGATTGGGATCTGCGGATCAACACGGTGTTGATACAGTAAGTCGATACGATCGGTACGCAGGCGTTTGAGCATGTTCTCGACGACTTGCCTTATATGCTCCGGCCTGCTGTTAAGGCCCGGCAGACGCTTACCCGTTTGTTGGTCAATGTTCCAGCCAAACTTAGTGGCGATAACGATTTTGTCCCTGAACGGGGCGACGCCTTCACCGAGAATTTTTTCAACTTCAAACGGGCCGTAGGCTTCAGCGGTATCGAAGAACGTGACTCCTTCATCAAATGCCCGGTGGATGATATTGATCATCTCGGGACGCCAGGGAGCAGAGGTGTCGTATTTGCGACTCATGTTCTGCACGCCCAGACCGATGGCTGAGACTTCCAGTTGCCCGAGTTTACGTTTGCTGGGTGGAGCAGGGCGTTGGCGGGTTTGTCTGGATGAATCTACCTGAGATGATTGGCTCGCCGCTGATACGTGCGGAATCAGCGAAGCGGCGGCAATGCCCGCTCCGGCGGCTAATAGCTTGCGTCGCTCTGGCATTGTTGGGTCATTCTGGCTTTTCATTGATCGCTCCTTTTCTCAGAAAATTGAACGTGAATCTCATTTAAGCGAGACCATTCTGCCTTCTGATTGCCAACATAAAGCTGACGGTTACCTGACAGCGCTGTCAGAAACATTTATCCATCCCAGTCCGTTTCCTGACAAAAATGTTATTTTCCTGTCACGATGCTGACAGCCCTCTCCGCCTAATCTGAGCCTGAAAATTGATTCCGCGAGCCTGAATAACCAGGCCGACACTCATCGGGAGAGACCATGAAATTCACGCTTATTAGTGCAATGTTACTCACGGCAATGGCTGGAGTGACCTCAGTCAATGCGGCTGATTACAAAAAAAATCCATTCACACTCGTTTATGACGGTGCCATTACTGAGAACATCAAAGGCAAGGTCAACATTCACCCCGTGAAATACGATCTGCACGGCATCCAGATTGCTGCGAATGTCTATACCCCAGCTAACTACGATCCCGCCAAAAAATACCCTGCCGTGGTGGTCGCGCATCCTAATGGCGGCGTAAAAGAACAGGTCGCCGGGTTGTATGCCCAGCGTCTCGCCGAGCAGGGTTACATCACAATTACCGCCGACGCGGCATATCAGGGCGCTAGCGGTGGGATGCCGCGCAGCGTGGATAAACCCGCTAATCGCATTGAGGATATCCACGGCATGGCTGACTACATCAGCCAGTATCCTGGTGTGGATACCGCCCGCCTTGGTCTGCTGGGTATTTGCGGAGGCGGCGGGTATTCACTTGTTGCGGCTGAAACTGACAAGCGGTTCAAATCGATAGCCACCATCAGCATGTTTAATTCAGGCCTAGTGCGCCGTAACGGTATGCAGGATTCACAGCTGGATACTATCCAGCAGCGTCTTCAGCAGGCTTCCGATGCACGTGCTCAGGAAGCTGCCGGAGGAGAAGTGCTTTACTCCGGCGATGCCAACCTGACTGATGAACAGATTGCTAAATTACCTTTTGCCTTGTATCGCCAGGGCTACGAGTACTACTGGAAAACCCACGCCCACCCAAACTCCACGTTTAAATACACCACCAGTAGTCTTCTGGATTTGATGAGCTTTGACGTCACGGACCATATCAATCTCATTAATAAACCGCTGCTGATGATTGCCGGTACAAAAGCGGATACGCTCTATATGACTGAAGATGCGTTCGCGAAAGCCACCGGTACGAAGGACAAAGAACTCTTCCTGATCGATGGCGCTACCCATATCGAGACGTATTGGGTGCCCAAATACGTTGACCAGGCAATGCAAAAGTTAGACGTCTTCTTCGATAAGAATATTTAGTTAGCCTCTAATGAAGCCCCAGCCTTGCAGGCTGGGGTGTGTCCATTAGCTGTCGCCACTTTCCGCTTGCGTGTTCACGCGATAGACCCAGATTAACGAAGTTGCGGTTAAAGATAATTACGCTGCTTAAATAGGCGCTATGAGCTGAATTCATAAGAGTGGTGGATGTGGGTTGGGGCGGCAGTGTGGCTTGTGTGTGAAGTGATAAGTGATTTCAAATCATAGATGGACGGGAACGGCGGGAGTATATTTTCTTCTATGTTCGGCAGCTACCTTTTAATCTGGCAGAAACAGCGGGCGCTGTGTCAGACTAAAAAAAGCCCCGCGTCAATGCGGGGCTGATGTTTATTGCTTGTCTTTTTCTAATGCATTACAAATGCGGAACAGAAATTCGTTATTTTTAAACGAAATCATTATCAGTTCAAATGAAATGCGAGTAATAACTAAAACAAGAATACTTAAACCACAGGCGCTAAAATTACCGTTAAATGCAAATATAACAGCAGCGATAATATAAATAATAGTTAATACCCAGTAAACGGCGACGAGTATTTTGGGTGTTATTAAAGTACCAAACGTTGCAAACTCTTTAAAAGCCATAATCACTCCCTTTGAAATATTAAAAGTGCAGTCATCATACACCTACGCACACTACCTATAGCAAATGTTTTTTAAAGCATCATGTCTAGTATATAAACACATTTAAATTGATTCGTTAATTAAATATGACGGCAATCAGCAACGGCAGGTTAAACCCTCACAAAGTAACACTGCAATTATTGTCACCGAATCCGGACTTGCCATCACCTTTGATGCCAAGACGAGCGAGGGTTACGAGCTGTCGCGCGACGTGGCGGAAGCGGCACTGGAGACAGGTTATAAAAATTGCTGACGGTATCGTAACGAATCAGCCTGAAATCAGTTTCGAGGGCATCGTCACAAGCGTTTATCAGGCGGGGTCGTCAGGGCGTCGGGTGTGGGATTCTGTCGCCGCTGGCAGGATCACTGATGTTCAGTAAATATATTCTGGGAAAGTTACACTGTAACTTTTTGGGTTCTCGGCGGCGTCGTATACAAAAACAAACAGGTCAGGCGGCGGCACGGTTACACACGCGCAGGTCATGCCAGGTGCAACGCTAAAATACGAACCGATAACCGGTGAATTATGTCTGACCGCTGCCAGTGTAGGTGGCAAGTGTGAATGCAAAACGATTTCAGACGATAAATAATGTGCCTGCATTGCCATTCGGGTGTATCTGATGCAGGACGGCGACGAGATTGTCATTTTACTGTGTGCCGGTTTCAAGGACCGGCAAAATAACGACCTGGACGCCGCCGAAAAATATCGGGCTGATTATCTGAGGAGTAAAAAACATGGCCGCGCATGACATCGAAAAAATGTGGGAAAACCTGCTTAAAGAGGACATCGGGTCACGTGTTCAGATTATCCAGGAGATCCACGAGTTAATCCTGGCCGGTGAAATCGAAGTCGCAAAAGGAATGCTGCGCACGCTGATTAAGGTCACGTGCGGTTATCCAGCGATTTCAGACGAGGTCGGCAGGAATTCAAAATCAATTATGCGCATGTTGTCGCCGGATGTGGATCCGGGTGTCAAAGCGTTTATGGCCGTTGTCAGAGCTGCAGAGCGTCAGTCTGAGAAAGCAGCGGCCCAGGCAAAAATACATTAAGTCAGAAACCGTCACGACGAACCGGCCACAATGGCCGGTTTTTTTATGTCTGCGTGGTGTGCTGCGTGAAATCGTGTGCAGGATTACTGGTGAAAATCTGCAGAATTCACGCAGCGTCACGACAGGGAAGGGAGCAAACGGACAGGCACGATTCAGACTGCATTAACACGCCATATTTACATGTTCTTTTGCATTTAACATAATATACATTATGCGCACCAATGTGGAACCAGACAGAATCCAGCGCTTTATGGTCATCCTTGGTCTGCTGTGTTGTATGTGCTCTCTGCTGCGCATAACGATTGAAATGTCTTGCGGCCTTCACCGGGATTACGGGTCGCCTTGTTGCTTTATCTTTGAGGACTGATTTAAATGAAACGACTGATGCTGACTCTTGCCGTTGCGGCAGGCTCGTCACTTTCTGCGCCAGCAATGGCTGATAATATTGTCTGCCGTGATGGCTGGAGCGTTGAGCGACACGTTACCGGAAGTGCCGAAAGTGGATTTCTGAGTTACAGGAAAGATGCGGGTATCATCAAGCTGTTCCATCGGGGAAAACTGATTTCCGAAAAACGCATTCAGAACATTCAGCAGTCTGTTTATCAGACCAGCGGTGCTCCACTTATTAACTATGAGTTTGATGTGGACAGGAACAACTTCTACATTCTCGTACTGGACATGAGCACACAAGGAGCCTCAGGTGGTGAGCCAGACATCAAACTCTGGGGTACAGATGCAATGGGACTTGATTGTATTTTACAGGGAGGTGCTGCATGAATAAGTCAGCCACCCTTCCCTTATTGATATCCGGGTTTTGTAAATCAAACGAATGGAAGAATGCGAGAAAATAAATGAACAGCTCATTTTTAACAAAGCATCTGTCAAAACTCTCTTTAGTCATCAATCTTACAATTACAATTCTTGTCTGGTTGTATATCATCGGAACAAATGACCCGCTCCTGATTAACCTTATTCGAAGTTATGCTCTCATCAGTATGGACTCTGCCAAAATTATCATTACTGTTATTTGTGGCATATGGGTAATTAAAAGCATCACGGCTTATGAGGCAAAAGTTATCCAGTTTGTTCAGGCTGACCTTTTGAAATCCATACTCAAGGAGTTACAGTCATTACGGAAAGCAAAAGAAATTGATAAGATGGATTCACTCAGGGATGACACATCGATTGACTTAAGAGATGTGAAGTTCTGATTGTAACCACACCAAAGAGTCTTCATTGATTTGAGGACTCTTTATTTTTTAAATTTATTATTTTTAATTTATTCTTTTATAACTCAAGCCGTATGGCTCTCCTGCGGAGGGCTAAATACTGGAGCAATATTGGGATAATATTAAGACAATAGAGAGATACAGAGTAAACAAGTACAGAGAACCAGTGAAGATAACAAAGCAGGAATAGATATATATAAAACATTAACCCCGGCAAACCTTGCGGCGATGCTATCACGGATATTTAAATCTGTAAATAAATCATATTTATTTTTTATCTCTCCACCCTATCGGGTAATTCCGGCGCAGCACATCAGCATAATCTGATTCATATAACGCATCACGAGCCATTAAAGGGCTACAGCCAGTACAAAACCATGCTTTAGCCCTAAAACAGCCCATAATCGCCCCCACGCAACCTCTGGTCACAATTTATACCAATTTCATTTAACTGTATAAATGAACAGCGCCGTATATGCCGGAATCCTGCCATCAGACAGGCTCAGCACACCCTGCCCTGACTCGTATTTACAGTGCCTGTAGCGCATTCTGAGCGCACTGGTGCATGATAAGGCATGAATGCCACGCCCACTCAGTGACAGTCGCAGAGCGGCACTGGTAGAGTGCTACGATACCTGTCACATTGCATTGTCTGTATTATTTTTAATTTTTATTTTTTGAATGGATTCTTTAATTTAATTCCTGACCTCCACCCGGAGTGCTGGCCTGACAGAAGGTAAAGGGAAAAGTAGGACCCGACCCGATTCTTTTTCCCCTTTTCATTCGTCACCCAGGAAATGTCAGATGACTTACTTTCGAAATAAGAAATATCATCAGAACTACAGCCATAACACTTTGTTTCCAGGCGCTGTATTTACCACGAAGCATAATGGTGAATGCTCCATTCTTGGTCGTTCGGAAGACAAATCAAGGCGTGGATATTATGTTGTGGAATTTAAGGATAGTGGCATAGTTAAGGAGGCTTATGGTACGCATATTAAATCGGGTGCAGTTTCAGATGATGCCTTTCCGTCCTCAGAAGAGGAACGAATAACATTATTGATGAGGCCGCGTTATTATGATGTGGGATATATTGGAAATGGAAGACACTCCACTATTGAAAATGCCAGAAGTCACCAGAGAACAAGGTCATTCATTCTATGGCATAACATGCTGGCAAGGTGCTACATGACAGTTAAAGGGAAACAATATTTTAAAGGATATAAAGGTGTGACTGTTTGTGAAAGATGGCATAACTTTCAGTATTTCTGCGATGACCTTCCAAAACTTCATGGCTATACCCGATGGAAAATAAATCCCGGAGAATATGAGTTGGATAAAGACTATTCTCATCGAAGAATTTACTCCCCTGAGACTGTTTGCTTCATTACTATAGCTGAGAATGCAAAAGAAGCCGGGTTAAGACGCTCAGCGATGAAAATATCTGGCAAGAATTATCATGCAATAAATAAAGTTCGGGATGATATTATTTTTGATGCCGAAGACATTCTTAATAAAAACAAAATTAATTATGAGGTAACGTTTAATGGAAACATGAGGATAATAATATCAGAAACGCCCTATGGTACGGTTACATTCTATCCGATTACCTGCAAAATTCAACGAAACACCTATATGACTGATGGTGATGCACTGACTTTTGTTCGCTACCTGAACTGGCTCAAACTTCAATGGGAAAGCAGAAATCCTTGCGTAGATTGCATTGCTGTAAGCTAGTGAGAATGCTATAAAATATCCACAAAATGAAGGGTGTATTGTTGCATCCATTTAATCACGTAGAGGGCGTATCTGTAATTCCAGAATTATTCGTAACCGCCTGATGGTTGCGTGCAGAAGGCTAAATGTCCGCACTTCGTGCAGCCATTTAACATGTTCAATACATTATGCGCACCAATGTGAGATCAGACAGAATCCAGCACTTTATGGTCATCCTTGGTCTGGTTGTTGATAGACTCTGAACGCTATCTTGGCTTCACATACCTTCACTATCTTTGCTCGAATACTGTCTCTCATTTTCATCCTTGGCCTTCAGAATTAACCAATACAGAAATCTTTTGGATTCGATACAGAACATGCAGGGACAGCCGATGATTTGCCGGCAACGCTGGATGCGGAAACTCTTCCACTTTTTTCATACCAAGCCGTTTCATTAAGTGTTCTGAAGGTTTGTTGAGTACCGATGTAAATGATACGACTTCATCCAGCATCAGAACCGTAAAAGCATATTGCAGACAGGCTTCAGCGGCCTCCATGGCTAACCCTTGATGCCAGTACGTTTTGCTGAGACGCCAGCCAATTTCGGTACAGGGAGAAAATGGAAATTTATCAGGCTGCGGGTGCAGACCGACACAGCCAACAAATTCATGCGTTTCTTTGGATTCAACGGCCCAAAAACCCCAGCCGCGTTGTTCTATTCCGTCCCTGAATCTCTCTGCCAGACTGTCGCTCTCCTGTCTCGTCATCGGTGCCGGAAAAAAGCGCATCACATCTGGGTCTGCATTCAGATCGGCAAATGCTGCCATATCTGTTTTTCCCCACTGCCTTAAAATGAGCCTTGATGTTTCAATCATATTGCATTCCTTACCATTATGTTTACATCATCACTCAGCGTTATTCTACGCACTAGACACTTTACTGCGCCCTTCCCGCTTCAGCAAATACAGCCATAATGTCGTACGCTTAACGTGAAGATTGAATACGATCTCATCTTACACAGGAGATAGCTACATGGCCGACTGGAACCCTGCACTTTATCTGCAATATGGCAGCGAACGCTCAAGACCCGCAGCAGAATTATTGAGCAGAGTAGCGTTAGAAAATGTTCGTTCAGTCGCCGATCTGGGGTGCGGTCCGGGAAATAGCACGTCATTACTGTATCAACGATGGCCTTCGGCCAACATAACAGGCGTGGACTCTTCGCCAAATATGCTCAACGAGGCGCGTGCAACCTTACCGAACTGTCATTTTGTTGAAACAGATATCAGCGAGTTCCGGGCGGAGCAACCTCTTGATCTGCTTTATGCGAATGCTTCATTACAGTGGGTACCCGATCACTACGAATTATTCCCATATCTTGTCTCGCAGTTACACCGTAACGGCGTACTTGCTGTGCAAATGCCGGATAACTGGCTGGAGCCGACACATATTTTAATGCGTGAAGTCGCCTATGAGCAGGATTATCCCGATCGCGGTCGATCGCCTCTTCCCGGCGTGCATGCTTATTATGATATTTTGACTGAAGCGGGATGTGACGTTGATATTTGGCGCACGACCTATTACCACATTATGGATTCACATCAGTCGATTATCGACTGGGTCAGTGCGACAGGCTTACGTCCTTGGTTGCAAGATCTGAGCGAAAGTGAGCAACGAAAGTATCTGGCTCGATACCATGAACTTCTACAGGAGCAATATCCGCTGCAGGAAAATGGCAAAATCCTGCTGGCATTCCCACGCTTGTTTATTGTTGCCAGACGCGATTTTTAATCCCCTTATACTTGCATTGGCCTTTCATTGCAGAGGCTAATGTAGGTAAATAGAAATAGTATTTAGTTGGTATTATTTTATTTCGAAAAGTGACTATTCAACAATTACTCTTCGGTGAATTTGATATTATCATAAATTGGGCACCCCGCTTTCCATGCTTCCAATTGTGTTGCATTATTACCAGTCGGCCTTGATAACATCCAACGGGCCATAAGCTGGTCCAGTTGATTGTTTGTTTTCACGTCCTTTCTGGTATTGCTGCTTTTTTCTGATTTTCTTACCGATGTCGGGGACGTTGCTACCTTGAGAATTCGTACGGCAAGTTGACAACAACCGCCCTGTACTGGGATTTTACGCATTTCAAATGTGATATCATCATACCCATGTCGATGACAAATATAGCTAAGTATGCCACTGGAACGTCTCAAATCTATCTGAAACGCCTGGCTAACATCATCCCGAGTAAACTCAGTTTTACGCAGAAAACCCCACCAGGCTACCGCCCTGTAAAGCGACATATCACCAAGATGGCGGATCTCGTCTGGAATATGAAAATGACCATGGTGTTTTTGTTGGGACTGTTCACCTGCCCTATTTGACTGATTTATCATAAAATTAACCTGTTTATTCACTATTCATAAAGAGAGGATAAGCAACGTCAAATGCTTTATTGTAAAAAGCGGGAATGAAATATATCTCATGGGTTAATGCAGTGTTGATTTTAAGATGATCAATAAAGAGATATTAGCGATTCGACGAGCCATTACTTTTTTACATGATAGTACGCAGGAATCAATTGATCTTAACCACTGTCTTTTAGTTAGATGAAATAACCTTGTAACACGCCTGTCGGTATATTTTCACACCGTAAGATTATTATGCGATTTGTGAATTAACACTTTTGGTTAATACGTTTTCCGCGTGCGAATGGTAGTGGCGAAATAAACACCCCGCATCCTGATTTAGGATGCGGGGTGTTGTCAGAATAACACCTTCACACCGAACATTGCCTGAGAATCACTGTAACCACTGTCGCCAATTTGTTGACCTACGTTTCCCCAAAGGTGCAGACGCGTATTTACTTTCGCTTCAACACCTGCTCTGAGTTCAGCGATATTTTTTGCGCCATCAACGTCACCCTGTATTTCATTCATTGATATCGAATAATTTCGGGAATTATGAAGCCAGTTAGTTTCAATAAATGGCTGAAAAAGCCGTTCTTTTCCTTCATCGCGTTGGTTATAGCCTCGCAAATACGCTTTAACCCCCAACCGGCTTTGCAGATTCCCTTTGCCTTTATCTCGGATCACGGTGCCGTTTGCCTCCTGATGATCGTCAGACGATACGTCCATCCAGGTCAACTGAACCTGGGGTTGTAGCCAGTAACTCAGGCGTGCCGTCTCCTTCAACTTAAAGGCATATCCTGCTTCAAGCGAGGCGGTCACCCCCCGTGAACGATATTTCTCTGTCGCCAGTTGTTCACCGCGAACGGTGTTATCAAACCAGTTATAAAGCATCCAGCTGTCAAGATATCTCCCGCTTTTCTCCACATTGTTGGCATACCAGGTTGCGTACAATCCGGCGCTGTAACCTGATATCGAACCGTCAGCGCGGTAATGGCTGACGTCTGACCGCGTATTACTTTGGCTGTTTGCGTAGCCGAACATGACGCCCAGATGCCAGCGCTCAACCTCGTCTGAACTCCATTGTGCGACATCACCACCTATTTGCAGAACATAACGGTTACTTTGCGTCTTCAGCTGCCCGCTACTATCACGAAACCGGGTATGCCCACCGACGTTGCGTAACCACATGCTGGTCACGTCTGACTCACCCGTTATGGGGTCAATATAGTGACTTTCGCCCAGGCGATCGTGCAAACGTGTCGTAAACAGCGTATTTCCCGCCGATTTATTCGCAAGGTAGGCGCCTAATTCAGGGCGTAAAACCGAATCGTGAGATGCGGGTTCTTCTTGTTGGACAGGTAACACCGGTGTGTCGGGATCAATAGCCGGTTCTTCTGGGTCACATATTGGTTCTTCTGGATCGCGTATCGGTTCTTCAGAAGGAGTCCACGTATTGGTCAAATACCAATGATTCGAATCAGGAATGAGTGCGGAGTCATCCGTATTATTTCCCCGCAGTAGTGCGTAATCATAGGCGCCCGCGGTCAAACGGCCAACTGCAACAAACTCACCACCTGACTCGCCGTCCACCCGCACTACCCGTGCACCATTGAGATTACTGACCGTCTGGCTGCCCAGTGCCTGCAAAGCGACACGAGTGGTCCCTGATGTATTCCCCATCACGTGAAGTTGGTTCACCACCGCTTTTTGTTGCACGGCATCTTCTGTTGTATTGAGGATAAGAAGACCGTTGTTGCTGCTGTAATTACCGCTAACGGTCAGGATACTATTGGAACGTTTTAGTGCCTCGTCCGTTCCCGGCTGGCCAAAACTGAGCATACCGTCGAGCGACAGCGAGCGGATAGTCTGACTAAAACCATTCAGATCGACAGTCGCCGTCTCATCCACAGTGAAATCTGAGTTGCGGCTAAAGGCATCCGTGCTGCCAGCCCGCAGCGTACCGTTGCGTAGCGACGTGATGCCCGTGTAGGCATTATTTCCCGACAATAATGTCGTTCCCGGACCATTATGATTGACCTGACCACGTCCGGTTATATCTGCTGCGAGTGAAAAATCGTCACTGTTATGATTAAAATTCAGTTGAACAGTGCTGGTATTGTCGGCAGTATCGCCAAGATAGATCCACGGAACGTTAATGACGCCAGCGCGCTGCGCGACGTCCCCCTCTTCAGACCCTACGTTGACAATGCCTGTACTTCCCTTACCGACGCCTAACCATAAATATTTCCCGGATTTTACCGTGCCACCATTACTCACGGTTAGCACGCCGCGTGCATCATTGTTGCCGGTTCAGTATCCCCCTAGCAAAATCGGCTTAGCGACGTCCAGTAACGAATCCTCACCATCAACCCTGACGGCACCGTTACCAAACAAGTTATTGCGATCTGTTTTACCAACATAGCCAATATTCATGTGTTCGGTTGCGACCACCTGCCCACCATTAAGAATATCGAGCTTGCCGGTGTCCTGATCGCCCACCACGACCCAGTTCGTTTTAACAGTAGATCCCGTTCCGTCAATCATGACGCTGCCGTAGGCGCCGGCATAAAATTCGCCGATGCGGAGTTCATTAATTCCGCTTATTTGGCTGCCAAGCTCCACCAATAAGCGGCCACTGCCGCTGTTAGTCCCTAAAACGAGATCTCCCCCTCTCAGTATCCAGATTGCCCCATTGGTCAGGGTCACAATGCCGGCACTTCCCCGACCAATTGAGCCTGTAAGCGAAGAAATTTGGCGCCCATCAATGACCAACGCACCTGCAGAATCTTTACCAACAATCAGGCCACGAAAAGTATTCCAGACGTCGTCAGTATTTTCAGTATTTGATAACAGAACACTGGCGTTATTATTAATGATCGCATCACTGGTGGCATTGGCTGGTGTATACGGTTGGGCCGCCAATAATATGCGGCTGGCTTGCAGTGTAGTTTTACTTTTATTTTCCGTGCATAACGCGGCTGATTCACGTTCACATAGCCGTTCTTCTGCGATGGCGTCTACAGGTACCAGCAGACCTGTTGACGCTAACAGCAGTCCGGGAATAATCGCTAATCGGCCGGGGCGTTTTGCAGGCATTAGCTGAAAGTTTTTCATAGATAATCCTCCTGATTATCGTGCGTACATCCTTTTAAAGCGTCAGCAGGTTAATCCCCCTGACGACATGGATTTTTTATACGAACGCCATGATTACACTTTCAACGGTTTTATCGAGACAATGATCTATTCTGTGAATGGCCTTACGCTCCGCGGAGATAAATAAGCCTTCGTATTGACAATCACAGGTTGTCGTTCATTTAATGGTCTGTTTTATCTTTACACCGGGTATCGCATATGCGTGCCATCGCTTTTTTAAGATGTGCTTCTAGTGGCGAGGCTTGTCATCTGCTAGTGTCAGATAACGTTTCGCTGAAGAGAGTCGTCGTGTCTAAAATCTATTCTGGCGGTTGCCTGTGTGGTTCGGTACGCTTTACCGCAACGAATCCCAACAACTCACATTCCTGCTCCTGTGATATTTGCCGCAGACATACGGGTGCGCCCACCGTAGTGTGGATTGAATTTAACGCTGAAAACGTAGAATGGACGGGCATTGCGGGTCAACCTGCTACCTGGCGATCATCAGAAATATCCAGCCGAGCCTTTTGCCCACAGTGTGGTAGTTCCGTGGGCGCCATCGATGACGCCCCGATTATTGCCCTGTTAGCCGGGGGATTTGACGATCCCGATGATGAGAATCTGGCGCCACAGTTTCACTCTTTTTCCGATATGATGCCGGTATGGTGGCAAAAAGGACATGGCGAAAATTGATTCGGTTATGTCAGTTGATAGTGCTTATCGGGCATATGTTTAGCAGGTACAGTCGTTTCATCGTTCATTTGCAGCAAATCAATTTCAATCGCATTACAAATCGCATCCAGCGGCAAGTCGTTATTTTCCGTGCCGAACGGGTCTTCAAGCTCTTCTGCCAACGTGTCGAGAGAAATGAACGTATATGAAATCAGCACGGAAATGAACGGCGTCATATAGTGCAGATCGACCACCAATGCGAATGGCAGCATGATACAAAACAGATAGACCGTGCGATGCAGGATCAAGGTATAGGCAAATGGCACCGGTGTATTAGCAATCCGCTCACAACCTGCAAGTACCGCCGACATATCATTTAATCTATTGTTTAAACTGTGAAATAATATGTCAGATAGCTCGCCATTACGCCTGCGTACGGCTAACCACTCCCCCATCAACAGCAGAATACGGTTGGCCGGTGATTGGCAGGCAAAGACAGTTTGCAAATCTGAGGCACTGAGATATTTCGCTAATGGTTCCGCCTGCGGGTTACGACGCAGGGTCATGCGTAAACAGTGGGCAAAGGCGATTTGCAGACGTACAAACTGCCCCAGCTCGACGTCGTCCGGTAATGTGTTTTTTACCTCACGCAGTAACGAACGGGAGGCAATCATTAATTGTCCCCACAGGTGTCGAGCCTCAACGTAGCGCGAGTAACAGGCATTGTTGCGAAAGCCTAAAAAGATAGCAATGGCGACGCCCAGGATGCTGAATGGCGCCAGGGTAAATTTGATACCCAGCATCGTATACCATGGCAGCATGATGATAACGGCAATGGAAAGCAGAAAATTCAGCAGCAGGCGCGAGAAAATCTTCGATAACACTGAACCATGCCAGACGAATATCAGACGCAGCCAGTGTTGTTGAGGTCGAACAATCATAGTTATCTTCGGAAAATGTGAAAGCCGCGCCATTAAACGTGATCGCGATCAATGTTGCAAGCACCTCACCGCACTAAATCCCGCCTTTTTACCTGTCTGAACAAATGAGGCGCTATAGTTTCAGAGGTAACTGAATTTAAGAAGCACGTTGTATGTTGTAACTAATAATTAAGTATAAAAAACCCGGCCTAAACCGGGTAATTATGTGACTATTTTAGCACAGTGGCTTCACGGCTTCGCGCATACCGTTGGACAGAATGGCGTCCAGATCGGCAGAAACCTGTTCAACCAGACCGGGAACCTGCGTCAGATCCTGCTCCCAGTGCTCGTTGACCGCCAGTACCGAGTGGACCAACGCTTGCGTGCTTATTTGACGATCGTGGTGCTGACTCCATAGCAGCTGGAAACGCTCAATCCAGTGGGCATCATCCTGAACAGGATAAGACTCACCGTTACGCTCGCCGCGATAGAAAGCAATCAACGCCGCCAGCGCAAACGTCAGACGCGCCGGCAATTGACCATTGGCCTGCTGCCCTGCCAGCAACTGCGGCAAAATACGCGTGCGGAATTTAGTCATTCCGTTCAGGGCAATCGACAACAGCTGATGCTTGATGTACGGGTTGCAGAAACGTCCGGTCACCGCGCTGGCGAATGATGCCAGCTCATCACGCGGTAAATCGAGCACCGGAATGATCTCTTCGTAAATGGCTTTTTCGACAAAAGCGCAAATCTCTGCGTCATTCATCGCCTCACCCACCGTGTCTAGCCCTGCCTGGTAGGCTACCGGTACCAGCGCGGTGTGCGCACCGTTAAGGATGGCAACTTTACGCTCTTTGTACGGCTTAATATCATCAACAATCAGTACATTCAGCGGATATTTGTCCAGACGCAGTTCAGTCGCTAATGACTTCGGCCCCTGAATCACAAACAGGTAGAAGTGCTCTGCAGTATCGAGGAAGGCATCGTGATAACCCAGCTCGGCTTCCAGCGTGGCCACTTCGTCACGCGGGTAACCGGTAACGATGCGGTCCACCAGCGTAGAACAAAATGCGTTAGCCGCGTCCAGCCACTGCACGAACGCGTCCGGCAACGCCCACTCCTGCGCATAACGCAGCACCAGTTCACGCAGCGCATCGCCGTTGTAATCAATCAGTTCGCAAGGAATGATTATCCAGCCTTTATCCAGCGCGCCGTCAAAATGGCTGTAACGCTCAAACAGCAGGCGGGTCAACTTGGCCGGATAGCTTACCGCAGGCGCATCGTCGAACTTGTCGCCCGCGTGATAACTGATCCCGGCTTCCGTTGTATTGGAGAAAACAAAACGCATATCAGGGTTATGCGCCAGTTTCAGGAACTCATCGTATTCACTATAGACGCTGATTTCACGGTTAACCGAGCGAATTAAACGCGCGTCGCTGACGGCCTCGCCCTTTTCATTCAGACCACGAATGATGGTGGTATAGAGACCATCCTGCGTGCTCAGTGATGGCGGAAATGTACTTTCGATAGGACGAACAATGACCACACCAGAATTCAGATCGGTATGTTCATTCAGTAAATCAACTTGCCAGTCAACAAAGGCGCGCAGGAAGTTTCCTTCACCAAACTGAATGATGCGTTCAGGATAGTGAGCACCGGGAAAATCGCGACGATTTAGTGTTTGCACAATGGGTTCCCTTTTTGATTAGTCATACAACCTGATTGAATTGGTCCAATAGGTTAGCAAACTTTAATACCTTGAAACCCTGTTTTGATCAATCCCTGGTAACAAATTACAATGATTTATAGAAAAGTGTGGTGCCCGTCAGCGTTCCGTCCGGCATTTGGGCGTAGTTGGGGATCATGCCCGCTTTTTGCCAGCCGCAATTGTGGTAGAACAACTCCGCAGCGCTACCGGTGGCCGTGTCGAGCACCAGCGTAGTTTTATGCTGTTGACGCGCACACGTTTCCAGCGCATTCATCAATTCCCGGGCGATACCCGTTCGTCGTGCAGACGGATGTACCAGTAATTTGGCGACGTCGGCACGATGCGGTTGGTTTTCAGGTTGATCGACAATAAGCTGGACGGTTCCCACCAGGATACCCTGCGTGTTTTCAGCCGCCAGCACAATTCTCTCGCCACGGGCAACGCTTTGCGCAACGCCCGTCCAGAATGGCAGTGACTTATCGCGATTGAAGGGGTGTATAAAACTTACAGATGCACCGTCATTCACGCACTGTTCAAGAACGTCACAAAGCTCGTCGATTCTCGACACAATCTGTTGTGCGCTCAGCACGATGCAGGGGGTACCAGTGGCCATTTTTTTCTCCTCAGATAGTCCCCATGATAGTGCGTTTAACTTTTTCGCAACACAAGGGGTCTTATCATAGGATTATGTTATCTATGGCTGGTTCATTTGCCGCACTAACCAGTGATAAATTACCGTGACAACGTAACGTTGCTGTTCTGCACTTAGCGCCTGCCCTTGAGGAATATCATGCCATTTTGCCAGGCAGCCGCGACAGCAGGTTGCCGTCGCATGCTGGGCAATAAATACCGGATGCCCGCGCATCGACGTCTGCTTACCGTCGTTGGCCGGGAATGCAGGCGCCAGGCGTTTGGCAATAAAATCGGCGGCATGTTGCTCAATCACCGGCGCGCCTTTCTCCATACAATAGCGTCGTTCTTTGTCACCAAGGCGAAACCGTGAACGAAAGGTCGATTTCGCCAGTCGGGAAAACAGCGGTTCGAGCGAGTTCATCAGTAAACCGAACGCCCCATCTGTTGGGTTAACTGTTCCAGCACCGCAATACCTGCCAG
The DNA here is from genome assembly GCF_005281195.1 of Citrobacter sp. wls613. Lineage (NCBI taxonomy): Bacteria > Pseudomonadati > Pseudomonadota > Gammaproteobacteria > Enterobacterales > Enterobacteriaceae > Citrobacter > Citrobacter sp. wls613. The sequence continues at coordinate 192,569 of NZ_SZXN01000065.1, read as the reverse complement.
TGAATTCCCTGCCGGATCCAGTTCCGGGCTCCAGACCGCTATCGCCATTTCATGCGGCACGATGGCCACGATACCACCACCCACCCCGGATTTTGCCGGCAGCCCCACTCGCCACGCAAATTCACCGGCGTTCTGGTACATACCACTGGTCGCCATCAGCGCATTAATTTGTCGGGCCTGCATCGGCGTGACCACCGGTTCATTGAGATGAAAGGCATGCCCCTGATTAGCCAGAAAGACAAAGGTACGCGCCAGCTCCACGCAGCTCATTTTCAGCGCACAGTAGTGGAAATAGTTTTGCAGAACGGTGGCAACATCATGTTGAAAATTGCCAAAGGATTTCATCAGCCAGGCAATGGCCGCATTACGTGCCGAATGCTCAAACTCAGAGCGGGCAACTGTCGCATCATAGGCGATATCCGGCACACCGCTTAGCGCCCGTACGACTTCGAGCATGCGTTGACGTGGCGCACTCAGACGCCCCTGCAGCATGTCGCAAACCACTAGCGCCCCGGCATTAATAAACGGGTTGCGCGGTATTCCTTGCTCCATTTCCAGCTGTACCAGAGAGTTAAACGGATGTCCTGACGGATCTTTGCCTACTCGCTGCCAGATCTCATCTTCCTGATAATGACGCATCGCCACCACCAGACTGAGCACCTTCGAGATCGACTGAATTGAAAAACGTTCTTGCGCATCGCCCGCCTGATAGTGCTGACCATCAACGGTACAAATGGCAATACCCAGTTTGGAACCATCAACGGAGGCTAATGCGGGGATGTAGTCAGCGACCTTCCCCTGACCAATCAGCGGGCGAACCTGCTGCACAATGGTTTCTAAGATTGAATTGTCCATGGCCCTGGCCACAACATGCTCCTTGCTCGCAGGTCTGAAAGGCCTGCGAGTATAACAGAGCTGAATGCACCGCGTCAGGATGCAGATGATATGCGTGGACGGGTGTCCCGTGTGGAGACACCCTGAAGATTAGATACGGTTTTTCCAGACGGTCTGCACGTTACAAAACTCATGCAGGCCAAAGTGCGAAAGCTCCCGACCAAAACCGCTTTTCTTCACCCCGCCAAACGCAACGCGGGCATCACTGGCACTATAACCATTGATAAATACCCCGCCACATTCCAGGCGTGCAGCCATATTCTGCGCCAGCGTCTCATCAGCGGTGAAAATCGTTGCCGACAAGCCAAAATCACTCTCATTCGCCAGTACTAACGCATGCTCTGCGTTCTTCGCAACGGTAATTGCTGCTACCGGGCCGAACAATTCCTGGCGGAAAGCGGTCATCTCAGGTGTCACGTCGCCAAGAACCGTGATGGCATAGTAGTTACCTTTTCCGGCAATTTTTTCGCCACCGAGTAACAACGTCGCCCCTTGAGCCAGCGAAGCCTCAACCTGCTGATGCAGTTCATCACGCAGATCAACGCGTGCCATTGGGCCGAGATCGTTTTCCTCATTCAGAGGATCGCCCATTTTTAGCGCACTGGCCGCCGCCACAAAACGCTGAGTAAATTCTGCCGCAATCCCTTCCTCAACAATAAAACGTTTCGCTGCCGCACAAACCTGCCCGGTATTCTGATAACGACCGGCGACTGCCGCCTTCACGGCCAGATCGAGGTCAGCATCGTTAAGGACAATGAACGGATCGGATCCACCCAGTTCAAGCACGCATTTCTTCAGCGCCGCCCCCGCCTGAGCACCAATTGCCGCCCCGGCTCGCACACTTCCCGTTACCGTAACGGCGGCAATACGCGGATCATTGATCATCTGGCTAACGCCCGAGTTATCGGCATTCACCCAGCCATATACCCCCTGCGGGATACCGGCATCAGCAAACGCCTGCGCAATAATACCGGCACACCCGGTTACATTCGGTGCATGCTTTAACAGGTAACCATTCCCGGCCAATAAAATAGGCACGGCACCGCGCATGACCTGCCACAGCGGGAAGTTCCACGGCATAACGGCCAGAATAGTGCCCAGAGGACGATATTCGATCACCGCCTGGTTATTCTCCACCTGTGTTGGTTCAGGATTAAGCATCAAAGGTCCATGCTCTGCATACCAGTCACACAGCGCCGCGGATTTCGCCACTTCTGCACGAGCCTGTTTTATCGGTTTCCCCATTTCCCGTGAGATACACTGCGCCATCTCTTCCGCACGCTGGCGCAGAGCGTGCCCAACCTTGCGCAGCATCTGCGCCCGATGCGCCACGGTGGTGTGTTTCCATTCATTAAATCCACTGGCGGCCAGATCAAGCGCATGGGCAATCTCATCCCGACTAGCCCACGGCATCGCCGTTAACCTTTCGCCGTTCACAGGATTGACGGAAATCGCATGTGTTGCTGATGTGATGGTCATAGCTGTCTCTCTTTTTGCAGGGTATGGTCATATCATGAGCGTATTTACTCTTTCTGAAAAATGAATAATATTAACTACACCATTCACGAATAGAGAAAAATAATGGATCTGACGCAACTGGAAATGTTCAATGCGGTGGCGGAAACCGGCAGCATTACGCAGGCCGCCGCGAAGGTACATCGTGTGCCGTCCAATCTCACCACGCGTATTCGCCAGCTTGAAGCCGACCTTGGCGTCGATCTGTTTATTCGTGAAAACCAGCGCCTGCGACTTTCCCCGTCCGGGCACAATTTTTTGCGCTATAGCCAGCGGATCCTTGCCCTGGTAGAGGAAGCACGCATGGTCGTTGCTGGCGATGAGCCGCAGGGACTGTTCTCTCTCGGTTCGCTGGAAAGCACCGCTGCCGTACGCATTCCCGCGACGCTGGCTGAATATAATCGACGCTACCCTAAAATCCAGTTTGCGTTGGCAACAGGGCCTTCAGGCACCATGCTGGACGGTGTACTGGAGGGGACGCTGAGCGCCGCCTTTGTCGATGGCCCGATCACCCACCCGGGACTGGAAGGCATGCCGGTCTACCTTGAGGAGATGATGATCGTTACCCCTCACGGACACGCCCCCATACAGCGGGCCAGCGACGTTAACGGCTGCAGTATTTATGCCTTTCGCGCGAACTGCTCTTACCGCCGCCATTTTGAAAGCTGGTTTCACGCCGATCGCGCAATGCCGGGCACCATCCATGAAATGGAGTCGTATCACGGCATGCTCGCCTGCGTGATTGCCGGGGCGGGAATTGCGCTGATTCCGCGATCGATGCTGGAAAGTATGCCGGGACACCATCAAGTTAACGCCTGGCCGTTGAGTGAAAACTGGCGTTGGCTCAATACATGGCTGGTCTGGCGTCGGGGAGCGATGACGCGACAGCTGGAAGCATTTATTGAGGTGTTGAACCCCCAACTGGCGCAGAATGCAGATTAGCTGACGCCGGGTGGAGCAAGTTCACCCGGCCCTCCTTTCCAGGCATTAGGCATAAAAATGTGATTTGAATCACGAAATGATTGTATTTTCACCAGTAACCGTTTTAAGATCGTGACCTCACCTTTTCGCAGCTAATCCAATTTATTTGATATGACAACACACACTGTTTCCCGCAAGGTCGCGTGGCTACGGGTCGTTACGCTGGCTATTGCCGCTTTTATTTTCAATACCACGGAGTTTGTTCCCGTCGGTTTGCTCTCCGACATCGCGCAAAGCTTTAATATGCAAACAGCGCAGGTCGGGATCATGCTGACCATCTATGCCTGGGTCGTTGCCCTGATGTCACTGCCGTTTATGCTGCTTACCAGTCAGGTGGAGCGACGCAAACTTCTGATTTGCCTTTTCGCGCTGTTTATCGCCAGTCATGTGCTCTCTTTCCTGGCATGGAACTTTACCGTGCTGGTCATTAGCCGTATTGGTATTGCCTTCGCACACGCCATTTTCTGGTCGATTACCGCGTCATTAGCGATTCGCATGGCACCCGCCGGCAAACGTGCGCAGGCGTTGAGCCTGATTGCTACCGGGACCGCGCTGGCGATGGTGCTGGGTCTGCCTATTGGCCGTATCGTCGGCCAGTATTTTGGCTGGCGCACAACCTTCTTCGCTATCGGCGTCGCCGCATTAGTCACCTTGCTCTGTCTGATTAAACTGCTGCCAAAACTACCCAGTGAGCATTCAGGCTCGCTAAAAAGCCTGCCGCTGCTGTTTCGCCGCCCGGCGCTGATGAGCATTTATTTATTGACGGTCATTGTAGTCACCGCGCACTACACGGCTTACAGCTATATAGAACCCTTTGTTCAGACCGTTGCCGGACTGAGTGCCAATTTTGCGACCGTGTTGTTACTGGTTCTGGGTGCGGCGGGCATTATCGGCAGCCTCATCTTTGGCAAGCTGGGTAATCAGCATGCATCCGGGCTGATAAGTGCGGCTATCGCGTTACTGACGGTGTGCCTGGTGCTGCTATTACCAGCTGCTGACAGCGAGATGCACCTCGCCATACTGAGTATTTTCTGGGGTGTGGCCATTATGGTGATAGGTCTGGGGATGCAGGTGAAAGTGCTTGCGCTGGCACCCGATGCCACCGACGTCGCCATGGCGCTGTTTTCCGGGATCTTTAATCTGGGTATCGGCGCGGGCGCACTGGTGGGAAATCAGGTCAGTTTGCACTGGTCGATGTCCACAATCGGTTACATCGGTGCGATACCCGCACTGGCTGCGCTGATATGGTCCGTGATTATCTTTCGCAAGTGGCCGGTCGCGCTGGA
>NZ_SZXN01000065.1:134317-187846 GCF_005281195.1 Citrobacter sp. wls613 | reverse complement strand
AGCCATAAAAAAGGGTCCGGTAGACTATACCGGACCCTTTTTTTAAGCGTAGGTTTTATGCGTAGGTTTTGATAATTTCCAGTACGCCATTAATAATAAACTGCACGCCCATACACACCAGCAAAAAGCCCATCAGACGGGAAATCGCTTCAATGCCCCCTTTGCCGACCAGACGCATAATTCCGCCTGAACTGCGCAGGCAGCCCCACAGAATGACCCCGATCACCGCAAAAATAATCGGTGGAGCGACCATAATAACCCAGTCCGGAAACTCAGAGCCTTGACGTACGGTCGAGGCCGAACTGATGATCATCGCAATGGTACCCGGACCGGCAGTACTGGGCATTGCCAGCGGCACGAAGGCAATATTGGCCGTCGGTTCGTCTACAAGTTCTTCTGACTTACTTCTCGCTTCCGGAGAGTCGTGCGCCTTCTGCTGCGGGAACAGCATCCGAAAGCCGATAAACGCAACGATTAACCCACCCGCAATACGCAATCCGGGAATCGAAATCCCGAAGGTATTCATCACCACCTGCCCGGCATAGTACGCCACCATCATGATGGCAAACACGTAGACAGACGCCATTAATGACTGACGGTTACGCTCTGCGCTGTTCATATTGCCGGCAAGGCCGAGGAACAACGCCACGGTGGTTAACGGGTTCGCCAACGGTAACAGGACAACCAGTCCCAGACCTATGGCCTTAAACAAATCCATCATAATTCATCTTTCCTGTGCGTTAATCGTCAACGGCAAGTATACGGTGAAAACACCCGTTTAAGCCATTTTCGCGATGTAAGGATTCATTTTTCTCCTCTACGCATAAGCCTGTGAAATCAAAATATTGAAACGAACGTACGGTTAGCCAGGTGCTGACGTTTTAGCAAAACGTGGCATTTGCCGACCCATTCATTTGACTTATATTTGCCTAAGCAATAATATCAGCCGTGACTAACTACTTGCCAGGGCAACCATTGTGAAAAACACCAGTGATCTGTTCAACGAAATCATCCCACTGGGCCGTTTGATCTATATGGTTAATCAGAAAAAAGATCGTTTGCTAAACGACTACCTGTCACCGCTGGATATCACGGCATCGCAGTTTAAGGTGCTTTGCTCCATCCGCTGCGCGGTGTGCATCACCCCTGTTGAATTGAAAAAAGTGCTGTCTGTCGATCTTGGTGCGCTGACGCGTATGCTCGACAGACTGGTCTGTAAAGGCTGGATTGAAAGACTTCCTAATCCACATGACAAACGCGGCGTGCTGGTGAAACTCACCGAGCATGGCGCGACAATTTGTGAGCAGTGCCATCAATTAGTCGGGCAAGACCTGCACCAGGAACTAACAAAAAACTTAACGGCGGACGAAGTGGCAACACTTGAGCATTTGCTTAAGAAAATCCTGCCGTAAACAGAAAGAGGTATGACGATGTCCAGACGCAATACTGACACAATCACTATTCATAGCATTTTGGACTGGATCGAGAATAACCTTGAATCACCGCTGTCACTGGAAAAGGTGTCAGAGCGTTCAGGTTACTCCAAATGGCACCTGCAACGGATGTTTAAAAAAGAAACCGGCCATTCATTAGGTCAATATATCCGCAGCCGCAAAATGACTGAAATAGCGCAAAAATTAAAAGAAAGTAACGAACCGATCCTCTACCTGGCGGAGCGTTATGGCTTTGAGTCTCAGCAAACGCTGACCCGGACCTTCAAAAACTATTTTGATGTGCCACCCCATAAGTACCGTATGACAAATATGCACGGCGAATCCCGGTATTTGCATCCGCTGAATCAATGTAACTGCTAATCGCCTGATAAAGACGTAACCGAGGAAATCATGAAACTTCTGTCATCTGCAATGCTGGCCCTGCTGCTTGTTGTTTCGGGCCAGAGCATGGCGGAACAAACCGCGCAGCCCATAACACCCAATAATCGCGACGCAATAATTATGCCTCCTACGCAGGAGCAGTCCCCGTTTGATTTTAATCATATGGGTGCCGGCAGCGACAAGTCCGACGAACTGGGTGTGCCTTATTACAACATGCGCAGTTTATAAGTCATGATGCCCCGCCACGGCGGGGCTACTGTTATCCCCTCGCCTGAGCGGTCCTGCGCAAACGAAAACCAAACACGTTGATGTACAGCCCCGCCATAATCAACAGCGCGCCGATAAGTTGCAGCCCACTTAGCGTTTCATCCAGTAACACTGCCGCACTCGCCAGCCCAACCACCGGCACGAGTAAAGACAACGGGGCCACGCGCCAGGTCTCATAGCGTCCCAGCAGCGTACCCCATATGCCGTACCCCACAATCGTCGCCACAAATGCCAGATAGACCAGTGAGAGAATAGTCGTCATATCAATAGCAATAAGGCTGTGTACGATGAGACCTGGGCCATCAAGGACGAGCGATGCCAGAAAGAACGGTAAAATAGGGATCAAGGCACTCCACACCACCAGCGACATCACTGGCGGGCGGGATTCATGTTGCATAATTTTCTTGTTGAAGATATTGCCGCAGGCCCAACTCAGCGCTGCCGCCAGCGTCAGCATAAAGCCGAGCATCGTCACGTGCTGTCCATTCAGGCTGGCTTCGATCAACACCAGCACGCCAAACACTGCCAGCGCAATGCCGACCCGTTGCTTGCCCTGTAAACGCTCACCAAAAGCGAATGCGCCCAGCACAATGGTGAAAAATGCCTGCGCCTGCAATACCAGTGACGCCAGTCCAGCGGGCATGCCAAATTTTATGGCGCTGAACAGAAACGCGAACTGGCCAAAGCTGATGGTCAGGCCATAACCGAGCAGCAATGAGAGAGGGATTTTCGGGCGGGCAACAAAGAAAATAGCCGGAAATGCCACCAGTAGGAAACGTAGCCCTGCCAGCATCAGCGGCGGCATATTGTGCAGGCCCACTTTGATGACGACAAAATTTAGCCCCCATACCACCACGACCAGTAGTGCTAACAACCCGTCTTTACGTGACATTCACCCGCCCCTGAAATTATTAAATTTTTGTAAACAAGTTAAAGTAGCGGAAATCGTTGCCGGGTAACAGATCATTAATACAGGTAGGTATAACTGGGCATTTTCAGACAACTTTTTGAGTGTACATCACACTTTTGCCGTGCTATTTCTGTCTGAAATTTAATAAAAACATAACAACATGCATTGTCGGGCAAGAAAATGAATACCACTCTGAGAAGATCCACCCTCGCTTTACTCGCCTCCTCACTATTACTGACGATTGGGCGGGGTGCCACGCTCCCGTTTATGACCATCTATCTCAACCGACAGTACGGCCTGAGCGTCGATCTGATTGGTTACGCCATGACGGTCGCCCTGACTATTGGCGTTATCTTCAGCCTGGGCTTCGGTATTCTGGCCGATAAGTTCGATAAAAAACGCTATATGCTGCTGGCGATTACCGGTTTTGCATCTGGCTTTATCGCGATCCCTCTGGTGCATAATGTTATCGTAGTGGTGTTGCTTTTTGCCCTGATCAACTGCGCCTACTCCGTCTTTGCCACCGTGCTGAAAGCCTGGTTTGCCGATAACCTCTCTGCCACCAACAAGACCAAAATTTTCTCACTTAACTATACAGTACTCAACATTGGCTGGACCGTGGGTCCGCCGCTCGGCACGCTGCTGGTGATGCAAAGTATCAACCTGCCGTTCTGGCTGGCAGCGCTTTGCTCAGCCTTCCCGTTGGTATTTATCCAGACGTGGGTGAAACGTTCAGAAGTGCCATCCGAGGGACTGAACGTATCCGTCTGGTCCCCCTCGGTACTGCTGCGCGATAAAGCGTTATGCTGGTTTACCCTGTCAGCGTTTTTGGCCTCGTTTGTGGGCGGCGCATTTGCGTCCTGTATTTCTCAGTACGTGATGGTGGTTGCTGACGGTGATTTCGCAGAAAAAGTGGTGGCCGTGGTCCTGCCCGTCAACGCGGCAATGGTGGTTACATTGCAATATGTCGTCGGGCGCCGTCTTTCCAGCGCCAACATCCGCCCGTTAATGGCCGGCGGAACATTATTCTTTGTGCTGGGATTAGTGGGTTTTATTTTTTCCGGCAACAGTCTGCTAATGTGGGGCATTTCTGCAGCGTTTTTTACCATCGGCGAAATCATTTACGCACCGGGCGAATATATGCTTATCGACAACATTGCCCCCGCGGGGATGAAAGCGAGCTATTTCTCCGCCCAGTCACTGGGCTGGCTTGGCGCGGCATTTAACCCGTTAGTCAGCGGCGTTATTCTGACGACCCTGCCGTCATGGTCGCTGTTTGTGGTGCTGATGATTGCCATCATTCTGGCCTGGGCGCTGATGCTAAAAGGCATGCGAGCTAAACCCTGGGGCCAGCCTGTAGTCTGTTAATTTCTCTGGCGACAGAGCATGTGCTGCCCTGTCGCTTTTTCAGAAAACCCCGATATATTTTCCCTGCTCCGCATATTTTGACATCCTTATTTATTTTTCTCTGCCAATAACGCGATAACTTTACTATTCAGACGAAATAATTCACCTGGTTCAATCTTTGTTTAAGATTAAATTGCTAGTATAGTCCTTAACGAGGTGAAATTAAGGTAAGAGAGGAAACTCACAAATAAAGGAGCATAGACAATGCTGGGTAATATGAATGTTTTTATGGCCGTTCTGGGAATTATTTTATTTTCTGGTTTTCTGGCCGCCTACTTTAGCCACAGATGGGATGATTGATGAACGACGATAGTCCTGCACCGAACCGGCCCCTTGTAGCATCACTGCTCAAGGGGCCATTTTTTTGTCCTGAATGCCGACTACCTGAACGACAGGTAAAAAAAACCGCCGGATAAACCAGCGGTAAATGCTTGCATGGATAGATTTGTGTTTTGCTTTATACGCTATCAGGCAATTCCCTGCACAGATAGCGAATAGTCACCCAACATAGCATCGACAACCCCAATGAACGTTAAACGAAACCAAATCATCTCAACAAAACTCACGCTCAGGCGTGCGTCGTTACCCACTCTTTGGCACCCACCCGTGTGATCTGCTCATGTTCATCCATAAACATGCAGCGATTCCTGCCAGTCTGCTTCCCTTCATACATGGCTCGGTCAGCACGCCCGAGAGCCGTGTCCAGCGTTTCGCCCGGGCGAACTCGAGTGATGCCAGCCGTTACCGTAATATCAATCTCCCCCTGCGGGTAAGGGATCTTTTTTTGTTCAATGAGATGACACAGGCGCAAGCCCGCGAGAGATGCCTGCTCATCCGTTTTTGTTCTGATCAGAATGATGAACTCTTCGCCACCGTAGCGATACGCGATCTCATCATAACGAGTCCATGACAATAAATTTGATGCCAGACTGCGCAGTACGACGTCACCAACCAGATGGCCGTAGGTATCATTGACGTATTTAAAACGGTCGATATCCAGCAATAATAAATATAAATTAAGCGGTTGCGCGTCAAGTAACTGCTGGTCAAAAGACTCATCCAGCATTCTTCGGCCAGGTAAACCGGTTAATACATCGATATTACTGCGGATAGTCAGTAAATGTATTTTATAATCCATCACCGCCGACGTAAAAGCCAGAAGCGCATCCTGAAAACTGTCGAAATGCCATGACTGACTGCGTTCTTCTACTATTACCGATAGCAAGTCCTTACCTAATAAATGCATTTTTTCATGGGCCGCATTTATCTTACTCAAATAACTATAATCTGCGTCATCCTTGACCAGACGCGGGGTAAGCCACTGTCCGAATTGACAGGCACAGTGCGAATTCTTACCTGAAATATCCGCCTGAGTGACATCAGATAACACCACGCAGTGAAACATTTTGACTAGCCATTTATAGTGCGCATCAATCGAGTGATTCAACTCCATCAAGATTGAATCTATTTCTGCCGTTTCTCTCATCATCACGAATCCTTTCCCTGTGTGAGTATTGTTGATAGACAATAGTTTAGCGGCTATAAAGAAAATTTATGTAAATTTATTAATAGTAATTAATATGCCGCAGTCTCGGCCACCGATAATACGGTCAGATTGTAAGCTGACCGTATTATCCCGGCTACTGTTCTAATCCCCGGTTGCGCAGCATTGCATTAATTCCTGGTTCACGCCCACGCCATGCGGGATACAGACCATGCAAATCTGCACTATTACCGCGAGAGAGGATTGCCTCACGAAAATACTGGCCGTTTTCACGGGTTAATCCACCGTTTTCGACAAACCACTGATAGCCATCGTCGGCCAACATTTGCGTCCATAAATAGGCGTAATATCCCGCGGCATAGCCACCACCAAAAATATGAGCAAAATAAGTGCTGCGATAACGCGGCGGCACAGCAGAAATATTCAGCCCTTCCGCAGTCAGCGCACACTGCTCAAACTCCGCTACTGACAATATCCTCTCGCCGTTTTCCAACGTGTGCCAGTGCATATCCAGTAATGCGGCACTGAGCAACTCGGTCATATCGTAGCCCTTGTTAAACAAGCTGGCCCGCTGCATCTTATCCTGCAGCGATTCTGGCATTCTTTCCCCGGTTTCAACATGGCGCGCGTAGCGGGCAAAGACCAGTGGATGACTCGCCCAGTGTTCATTAATTTGCGAAGGAAATTCAACGAAATCACGCGGGGTATTGGTTCCTGAGAGTGTGGCATAACGTTGACTGGCAAACAGGCCGTGCAGCGTGTGTCCAAACTCATGGAACAGCGTAATGACGTCATCCCACAGCAGCAAGGCGCGCTGACCCTGGGCAGGTTTTTGGTAGTTACAGACGTTGTAAATCACCGGTCTGGTTTCGTTAAGCATCGATTGCTCAACAAAATTCCCCATCCATGCGCCACCGTTTTTTGATTCCCGGGCAAAGAAATCACCGTAGAACAACGCCAGCCCCGTGCCGTCGTGGTCAAAAATTTCCCATACCCGTACATCCGGGTGATATACAGGGATGTCGAAACGCTCGATAAACGTAATGCCATAGAGCTGGTTTGCCGTCCAGAACACACCATCGTTCAGCACCGTATCTAACGCAAAATAGGGTTTCAGCTGTGCCTCATCAAGAGCATATTTTTCACGGCGAACCTGTTCGGCATAATAGGCCCAGTCCCAGGCCTGCACGCTAAAATCGCCCTGCTCTTTATCTATGGCATTTTGGATTTCAGCCAGTTCATCATGGACTCTCCGACGCGCAGCCGGAACGATAGCGCGCATAAAAGTGAGCGCTGCTTCCGACGTTTTTGCCATTTGGTCGGCAATTTTCCACGCTGCATAATGAGTAAAACCAAGTAACTTCGCCTGCTGCATTCGGATTTCCGCCAGCCGCTGAACGATGGCACGCGTATCGTTGGCATCATTATTTTCAGCCCGCGTCCATGCACGGGTAAACAGCGTCTCACGGGTCTGCCTGTCATGTAACGCGGCAAGCGCAGGCTGTTGTGTCGTGTTCAACAGCGGGATAACCCAATGGTCCTGAAGCCCTTTCTCCCTGGCAATTGCAGCCGCCATGGCTTTCTCTTCCGGGCTTAATCCATCCAGTTGATGGACATTATCCACCACCAGGGCACCTGATTTATTCGCCGCCAGCAGGCGCTGATTGAACTGGCTTGTCAGCGTGGCTGATTCGGTGTTCAGCAATTTGAGACGCGCTTTGTCTTCTTCATTCAATTGGGCACCAGCCAGTACAAAACGCTGATAGACGACCTCCAACAACCGTAAGGACTCTGCATCCAGTCCTAACACGGCACGCTGTCGCCAGACGGCCTCTACGCGCGCAAAAAGTGCCGCGTTAAGATAAATATCATTCGCCAGCGCCGCCAGCTCAGCGGAAAACGCTTCATCAAGACGCTGTAATTCATCGTTGGTATGCGCTGCCGTCATGGCAAAGAACACGCTGGTGACGCGCGTTAACAGTGCCCCGCTCTGCTCAAGTGCCAGCAGCGTATTAGCAAAATTTGCGGGCTGTGAATTTTGCACAATGGCGTCGATTTCGGCACGCTTTTGCCGAACACCTTCGTCAAACGCGGGACGGTAATGATGAACGTCTATGCGATCAAATGGCGGAGCCTGATAAGGCAAAGTGCTTTGACGTAAAAAAGGATTCGTTAACGACATCTTTCACTCCTGAAAACGATTTATTGACGTGGTATGGTAATAGCACATAAAAAGCGTTGAGGAACAGTGAGATGATCGTTTTAGTAACCGGAGCAACCGCAGGTTTTGGTGAGTGCATTACGCGTCGTTTTATTGAGAATGGGCATAAAGTTATTGCCACCGGACGCCGCCATGAGCGTCTGCAAGAGCTGAAAGACGAGCTGGGCGATAACCTGTATACCGCACAACTTGACGTACGTAACCGTGCCGCGATTGAAGAGATGCTGGCCGCCCTACCAGCCGAATGGCGCTACATAGATATTCTGGTCAACAACGCCGGTCTGGCGCTGGGTCTTGAACCGGCCCATAAGGCTAACGTTGACGACTGGGAAACCATGATCGACACCAACAACAAAGGGTTGATTTATATGACCCGTGCCGTCCTGCCGGGTATGGTCGAACGTAATCGTGGTCATATTATCAATATCGGTTCAACCGCCGGTAGCTGGCCCTATGCCGGAGGTAACGTGTATGGCGCAACAAAAGCGTTTGTTCGCCAGTTTAGCCTGAACTTACGTACCGACCTGCATGGCACAGCCGTGCGCGTGACCGATATTGAACCGGGCCTGGTTGGCGGTACGGAGTTCTCTAACGTGCGTTTCAAAGGCGACGATGATAAAGCCGTCAAAGCCTACGAAAACACCACCGCGCTGACGCCGGAAGATGTCACTGAAGCCGTGTGGTGGGTGGCGTCATTACCTGCGCATGTCAACATTAACACCCTTGAAATGATGCCTGTTGCACAGTCTTTTGCAGGCTTGAGCGTCCACCGGGGTTAATTTTTATACCCGGCCTTGTGCCGGGTATAGATACCACCGAATAAGTGATAAAGTATTCGGGTTAACTCTCTAAAAAGTAAGAATGAATGACCGTAGAAACGCAACTCAACCCTACACAGCCGGTAAATCAGCAGATTTATCGTATTCTTCGTCGCGACATCGTGCAGTGTCTGATTGCGCCCGGTACGCCGCTTTCGGAGAAAGAGGTTTCCGTCCGCTTTAATGTATCACGCCAGCCAGTACGCGAAGCATTCATCAAACTGGCTGAGAACGGCCTGATTCAGATCCGTCCTCAGCGTGGCAGTTACGTGAACAAGATTTCGCTGTCGCAGGTGCAAAATGGGTGTTTTGTTCGCCAGGCAATTGAATGCGCGGTTGCCCGTCGCGCCGCGTCGATGATCACTGACAACCAGTGTTATCAACTCGAGCAGAATCTGCATCAGCAGCGCATCGCTATTGATCGTAAACAGCTTAACGATTTTTTCCTGCTGGACGATGAGTTTCATCAGAAGCTGGCGTTAATAGCGGATTGTCAGCTCGCCTGGGACACAGTGGAAAACATCAAGGCAACCATCGATCGCGTTCGCTATATGAGCCTCGATCACGTCTCCCCGCCGGAAATGCTCCTGCGTCAGCATCACGACATTTTTGCCGCGCTGGAAAAGCATGACAGCGATGCCGTTGAGCGCGCGATGATGTTGCACCTGCAGGAAATCGGTGAATCTGTTCAGCTGATTCGTCAGGAAAATAGCGACTGGTTTAGCGAAGATTAATCACTCCCTCACCTCGTTCCGGGGTGAGTTTATGCATCCCTTTATCTCCCCCTCTGAACCGCCAAAAAAAAGCTGTGATTTTGATCGAAAACAAAAAAATTCTTTAACGAGAAGCGTATTTATATTGCGCCCGTTACGTGGGTCTAAAAGCCCACGGGCTTTGACGGTAAGTTGGAGAGGAGAAACCACCATGAAAACATACGATCGTAACCGTAACGCAATCACCACCGGCAGCCGCGTCATGATCAGTGACACTGGCATTACTGGCCGCATCAAGGCTATTGATTCCGATGGCCTGACCGCAGAGCAAATTCGCCGCGGGAAAACAGTGGAAATCGAGGGTTGTGAAGGTAAATACGCCCCTCTGGAATTGATTCGTCTGGGTATGAACTGATTGGTGTGAGTGCCAGAAAATAACGCGCCATCTGGCTGGAGTATAAGCCGGATGGCGACATCAACGTTTTACGTCGTTACTTCAATTTCGCGGCATACTTCGCCACCGTCACCTTCGCCCCTTCCGCCAGTAACGCCAGATAAGCTTCGGTAACTCGGGTTCTGAACAACTCAACCTGCGGCAGCTCACGACCAAAGATAGCATCGATTGCCAGCAGCGCCTGAACACGTTCTTCGCCCTCTTTACTGCTCTGCACCGCATTCTGGATAACCGGCAGTAACGGATCGCTAATCTCAATCGCGTCACCCTTTTCATCCACGCCACCTACGTAGCGCATCCAACCCGCCACACCCAGCGCCAGCAGGTCGAAACGGCTGCCGTGCACAAGATGCCAGCGTACGGAATCGAGCATACGCTGCGGAAGTTTTTGGCTGCCGTCCATCGCTATCTGCCAGGTACGGTGACGCAGTGCCGGGTTGCTGTAACGTTCAATCAAACGATCGGCATACTGCTGTAAATCAACGCCTTTCACTTTCAGCGTCGGGGCCTGCTCCTGCAACATCAGCGCACGGGCGGCAACACGATAATTGTCGTCCCCCATACAGTCATTAATGTGTTGGTATCCCGCCAGATAGCCGAGATAGGCGAGGAAAGAGTGGCTGCCGTTAAGCATACGCAGCTTCATCTCTTCGAATGGGATAACATCGGCCACCAGCTCAGCTCCTGCTTTTTCCCATTGTGGACGACCGGCAACAAAGTTGTCTTCAATCACCCACTGACGGAATGGTTCACACGCCACGCCCGCCGGATCGCGCACGCCGGTAAGCTGTTCAATTTTATCCAGCGTATCGGGCGTTACCGCAGGAACAATACGGTCAACCATGGTCGACGGGAACGTCACATGCTGTTCGATCCAGTCTGCCAGCCCGGCGTCCACCGCACGCGCGTACGCAGTAACCACGTTACGCATGACATGACCGTTTTCAGGCATGTTATCGCAGGACATCACGGTAAATGCGGCCAGACCGGCAGCTTTGCGGCGAGAAAGCGCTTCAACAATGACGCCCGGCGCAGATTTGGGCTGATGCGGATTTTGCAGATCGGCGGCGATCAGCGGGTTTTCCAGCATCAGTTGTCCAGTTGCCGGGGAGTGGCAGTATCCTTTCTCGGTAATAGTGAGAGAAACGATAGCCACCTGCGGTTCGCACAGGGCGGCAAAAACAGCCTCAAGACCATCAACCTGCGCATGCAGCGCGTTTTTGACAACGCCAACCACTCTCGCCGTCCAGGCATCGGCCGACATTTCCGCGACGGTATACAGATTATCCTGCTGTTTCAGGTCGGTAATCTGCTGCTCGCCGCCGATCAGGTTAACTTCGCAATATCCCCAGTCACTGTTGTGCTCGGCCGCCAGGATATCCGCGTAAACGCCCTGATGCGCACGGTGAAACGCACCAAACCCCAGATGAACAATACGTGGGACCAGTTTGCTACGATCGTAGTCAGGAAGTGCAGCCTTAGCTGCCAAGAGTTTGTTTTGCATGGTATGACCTACTTATCAATGAAATCAGGACTGTCTCAGAGTAACGCCTGTATGGTTGTATGTTTTGATTTGCATTAAACTTTTTACTATTGGTATGACATCATTTGAAGTTATGTGACAGCATGGCCGAATTCCCGACCATGCTGATTAGCGCATCAACTGACCTGAGTCGCACCGGCACGGATCTTCTCGGTTTTACTCACCTCAGCCGCATCTTCCAGAACACTCAGGTCACGATCTTTAACTTCAGGCATCAGGAGTGCTGAAACTAAACCGATCAATGAGTAGATAATGACCATCACTAAAATAGGCCACCAGGACTGGGTCATGTTACAGAAAATACCGGCTAACACGGGACCAAAACCAACGGCCACTAATCCGCCAGCCTCTTTTGAAATGGCCATACGCGTAAATCGATTACGAGCACCGAACATTTCAGCCATAGTGATATTTTCGAGGGCAAATAACCCCAATACGGCAAAGTTATGGATAACAATCAGCGCGGTCATGATGACGCCAGGACTATACGAATTATCAACCACAATAGACAGCATTGGATAAGCCAGAATGATGGCTGATATATTCAGGATGATATAAGGCAAACGACGACCATATTTATCAGACAACCACCCCAGAAGCGGTATAGTAATAAATCCAATAACAGAACTTATCATCAACGCATCGGTGGGTATTGATTTATTAAATAACAACGTCTGTACCAGATAACCGGCAAGAAAGGTCTGAATTAAACCTGAATTACCCGCCTGACCAAAGCGTAATCCGGTTGCCAACCAGAAAGATTTACTGCTGAACATCGCACCCAGCGAACTCTCTGAAGGGTCATTCAATGCAGGTGCATTTTCCCCATCATTTACTTTCTCAAATACCGGGCTTTCTTTGAGATTCATACGTAACCAGATGGCGAAAATCATCACCACCACACTAGCCAGGAACGGAATACGCCAGCCCCAGGCTAACAACTCTTCGCGATCAAGCGCGAAGAACATCACCGCCCAGATGGCCGTGGCGCTGAGCGTCCCGCAGTTTGTTCCCATCGCAACCAGGGAGGAAATAATGCCGCGTTTTCCTTTTGGCGCATACTCTGCAAGCATGGTTCCCGCGCCAGAAATTTCAGCACCGGCACCCAATCCCTGCACAATACGCAGCGTCACCAGCAACACTGGCGCAAAGATACCAATCTGCGCATAGGTCGGCAGCACGCCAATTAGCGTGGTACAAATCCCCATCATGGTAATGGTAATGAACAGCACCTTTTTACGCCCGATGCTGTCACCCATTTTTCCAAATATAAATGCCCCAACGATACGAGCAATATAACCAGCTCCGTACGTGCCCATCGCTAAAATGAGCGCCATGGCGGCTGATTGTTCCGGGAAAAATATCTCATGGAATACCAGTGCGGCACCCAAAGAATATAACTGAAAATCCATAAATTCGAGAGCCGTGCCTAACCATCCTGAAACGGCGGCTCTCACCAGATCTTTCGTTGATCTTTCGTGTTTTTCTTGATTCATATTGGCTATCTCTAAGAGGTAAGATGCGTACCACTTACTCGCAGTAATTAATATTATTCAGCGAATGTGAGTAAAACTTTGCAGCAGTGCTGCTGGTCTTTCTCAAACAATTCGATTGCGTCTGTAACGTGGTGATAGTCAAAAGTGTGGGTAATCAATTTATTCGGGTCGATAAGCCCTTTAACCAGCCAATCAATAACCACCGGGAATTTATTCGCGTTTAACCGTGATGAATAAATGGAAAGTTCTTTCCCGGTAATGCCCTGCTGTACAACCTGGCAAGGTTCGCTGGAGAATCCCATCAACACAATCCGTGCCGCTGGCGACGCCAGCGTAATAGCCTCCTGTAAAATAGATGGATGACAAGCTGCATCCACGATGATTGTGGGTTTTAACCCTTTTTCAGCCAGAAAATCCTGTAGCGATTGCTGACCATTATTTATGGTCCAGTCAGCACCACACTGTTTAGCCATTGCCAGACGTTCTTCAATCCTGTCGGCAATCACCACCGTTTTTACGTTATAAACACGTTTAAGTGCCTGAACGGTCGTCAGCCCCATCGGCCCCGCACCGTAAATCAGCGCAATGTCGTTTTCTGTGGGTTTAACTTGTCCGGTCACGTTTGCCGCAATAGTAAAAGGCTCAACCATAACGGCATGCTCATCTTTCACTGAGTCCGGGATCGGCCAGGCATTTTTTGCCGGTACAACAGCAAATTCACTGAAACCGCCATCACGATGGACGCCCAGCACCACCAACGACGTGCAGACGTTCGGTTTACCTATTGAGCAGGGGTAACAGTGTCCACAGCTGATCACGGGATCAACAGATACTCGCTCGCCTAAACGCGAACGATCAACACCCTCGCCTACCGCATCAATAATGCCAAAAAACTCGTGGCCGATGACGCGTGGATATTTTGCGAAGGGATTATGCCCACGATAGATATGACTATCGGAGCCACAAATTCCTGCCAGCTTAATCTTGACCCTGACTTCGCCCGACGCTGGAGTAGGAATTGCTCTTTCTTCAATCACCAGCGTATTCGCTTTTTCAATCACAATACTTTTCATAGCAAACCACTCCTTACCAGTTCCACAAAGTGCCATCTTCCAGGCGCGCGACGGGCAAATAGGCCGGATCGTACGGATATTTCGCCGCGAGTTTTTCGTCGAATTCAATACCCAGACCCGGTTTGTCACCAGGGTGCATATAGCCGTTATCGAACGTCCAGTTATGCGGGAAGACCTCCAGCATCTGCTCGGAATAACCCATATATTCTTGTACGCCGAAATTTGGCACCCACAGGTCAAAGTGCAGCGCAGCAGCCATGCAGACAGGTGACAAATCAGAAGGTCCGTGAGAGCCGGTGCGCACCTGGTACAGCGACGCAAAATCCGCAATGCGACGCATGCCGGTGATGCCGCCCGCATGGGTAATGGTGGTGCGGATGTAGTCGATCAGCTGTTCTTCGATCAGCTGTTTGCAATCCCAGATACTGTTGAAGACTTCCCCTACCGCAATCGGCGTCACCGTGTGCTGGCGAATCAGTCGGAAACATTCCTGGTTTTCAGCTGGCGTCGGATCTTCCATCCAGAACAAACGATACTGCTCAATGCTTTTGCCAAACCGCGCGGCTTCAATCGGCGTCAGGCGATGGTGCATGTCGTGCAGCAGGTGTTCGTTGAAGCCGAATTTATTACGCACGGCGTCAAATAACTGAGGGGTAAAATCAAGGTACTTTTCCGTCGACCACAACTGCTCTTCCGGCCACTGCCCTTTGGTCGCTGGCTCATAGGCCAGGCCTTTGCCTTTTGACATACCGTAGGTGGTTTTCATACCCGGCACGCCGCACTGGACGCGAATCGCTTTAAAGCCCATCTCCTGATGGCGTGCGTAATCTTCCAGCACATCATCAATGGTACGGCCAGTGGTATGGCAGTAAACCATCACGCCTTCGCGGGACGCGCCACCCAGCAGCTGATAAAGCGGCATATTCGCGGCTTTCGCTTTGATATCCCACAGCGCCATATCAACGGCAGATATCGCCGACATCGTGACCGGACCACGACGCCAGTACGCGCCTTTGTAGAAGAACTGCCAGATGTCTTCAATGCGGTGCGCGTCGCGGCCAATAAGTTGCGGACACACATGGTCCTTCAGATAGGACGCAACGGATAACTCACGTCCGTTCAGCGTGGCATCACCTAACCCCGAGATCCCGTCCTCAGTGGTAATTTTCAGCGTGACGAAATTACGCCCTGGACAGGTGACAAAAACTTCAGCCCCTACAATCTTCATTCTCTATTCCTTACATCGCTGTGTCTGATGCAGGAAATTTACTCAACTGAGCTACTACCATACAAGTATAATGATCGTAAAATCGCTAGCTGATCACAAAAAAAGGCGCTATGCGCGCCCCCATCCAGCCACGATGATCAACATTCCGCACAGCGCGATCAGCGCGCCAGACCAGTCGTACAAGCTCAGTTTTACACCATCGACAATGCGCAGCCACATCAGTGCGGTCACCACATACACGCCGCCATACGCCGCGTATACGCGCCCGCTCGCGGCTGGGTGCAGCGTCAACAACCAGACAAACAAGGCCAGTGACACCCCGGCTGGCAGAAGCAACCAGGCCGTTGCGCCTCGCTTTAACCAGAGCCAGGGTAAAAAGCAGCCGATAATTTCGCACAGCGCGGTGATGAAAAAAAGTAATGTCGTTTTAAGCATGGACAGTATTCAGTGACGTTTGGTTTAAACATGATACGACAGAATGCGGGCAGTTTATCCATATCAGCCGGGCGGGTATGACCCGGAACAGGAATGGTGTAGAATTTAACCCTGTTTTATCGTTTTTTGCCTTTCTCATTAAAGGAATTCACCATGAACAACACACTGAGCAAACGCCTGTGCCTGACGGCCATGTTGACGCTGGCGGCGGTTGTATACACCTCCTCCGCCTTTGCTGAAACCAGCAAACTGGTCATTGAGTCCGGCGACAGCGCCCAAAGTCGTCAACAGGCGGCGATGGAAAAGGAACAGTGGAACGACACGCGTCAGTTACGCCAGAAAGTAAATACGCGCACTGAGAAAGAGTGGGATAAAGCCGACGTGGCCTTTGACAGCCGCGATAAATGCGAGCAAAGCGCCAACATTAATGCCTACTGGGAACCGAACACCCTGCGCTGCCTTGACCGCCGCACCGGCCGTACCGTCGCGCCATAATTTTTATGCCCAATAAAGGAAATGGAAAGGATACGTTATGACAAGCGCCCTCAGTGTTAAGCTGCGCCCGCTGGAGCGTGAAGATTTACGATTTGTCCATCAGCTTGATAACAATGCCAGCGTGATGCGTTACTGGTTCGAAGAACCGTACGAAGCGTTCGTTGAGCTGTCGGACCTGTATGACAAGCATATTCATGACCAAAGCGAACGCCGCTTTGTGGTGGAGTGCAACGGTGAAAAAGCCGGTCTGGTGGAACTGGTGGAAATTAACCATGTACACCGCCGTGCCGAATTCCAGATCATTATTTCGCCAGATTTCCAGGGCAAAGGTCTCGCCACTCGCGCGGCAAAACTGGCAATGGATTACGGTTTCACCGTACTCAATTTATATAAGCTGTATCTGATCGTTGATAAAGAGAATGAAAAAGCCATTCACATCTACCGCAAACTTGGTTTTATGGTGGAAGGCGAGTTGATTCACGAGTTCTTTATTAACGGACAGTACCGTAACACCATCCGCATGTGTATCTTCCAGCATCAGTATCTGGCGGAACATAAAACACCCGGTTCCAACCTGTTGCAGGCTACTGCACAGTAACGCGGTTAGTAGTAATCAATGGTGTTTTTAATCGTGTAATGGTGTTCAACTGCCGGCTTCACGCTATCATCAACGATGACAAGCTGGCAGTTGAGCGGATTCGCATGATCATCGTATTCACACGTTTGCGTGACGTTTCCCAACGAACGATCGTTCACTAGACTCTCTGCCGTATAATCCAGTTTTTTCAGCGGATCGGCTGACGGTTTCGCATTAACACGTAACGTGTTGTCTTTACTGATGGTGGTTTTTCCCAGCGGATAGCCCTCCGCGTCGTACCGGTACTGCACCTGCATTTCTTTCCCTGTTCCTGAAACAACGAAGCCGTTATCGTCGGTGTCCCACACCACCCCGGCAGCAGGTAATTCCGCCAACTGGCATTTCCCCTGTAAACGGATCTTTTTTTCCAGCGTCTCGGCGTCCAGGTAATAGTTAGCATCCAGCACTAACGCCATTCCGCTGTTGCTCTCAGTATCGTGTAATTCCAGCGTATCAAAGCAGCCTTCTTGCGAGAGAGTGCCACGCACACGCTTGGCCACTTCACCGTTCTCATTCAGCAGTGTCTGGCTGAAATCTTTTACCGGACCACGCAGCGGATCAAACTCGAATTCATTGGAAAAACTGGCCATTTCCGGCGTGAAGGAAACCAACTCCTTGCCGTTATCACAGCCGATCAACACGACGCACAGGAAACCTAACAAGGTCTGTTTCTTCACATTTTTCACCGGCATAAAGAGATTATTCTCAATCATATTAGCAAATACAGTTATTTACACCAGAAATGCTAATCTTAATAAATGTCTGTCATGAAAGGAGTTGGTGATGAAATTCTCTACAGGAATTGTCGCAAGTTTGCTTATCCTCGCCTCCCCACAGGTTCTGGCGGCACCTGAATCGTGCGAAAGAGTCAGGAGCGATATTGAGCAGCGTATTATTAATAATGGCGTTGCACAAGATAGCTTCACCTTAAGTATCGTGCCAAACGACCAGGCCGATCGACCGGATTCTCTGGTCGTGGGACATTGTGCCAACGACACGCATAAAATCCTTTACGCGCGTACCAGCAGCGGCAACGCCCCCGCCAATAGTACGCCGTCTCAGGACGGTCACCCCGCCGAACCGCAATAAACCTGCCCTCCGTTCGCGGAGGGTTACGCTTAATTTGATATGCATTAATAAGCCCTACCCCAGAATAGGTAAACTCAGTCCATCATTAGCATGCTATTAATTTCGTTGTGACGCGTAATATATAGCGATAACTATAATGGAGTGGGTTATGTCTGAAGTTGACCAATATGGAGGTATTAGCCGCAGGACGTTAGTGAAGTCCTCGGCTATCGGTACACTCGCGCTTGCCGCAGGAGGCGTGTCACTGCCTTTCGGGATGCGTACCGCTGCCGCTGCGGTACAGCAATCAATCTCGCCGGTTGAAGAAAAAATCGTCTGGGGCGCATGCTCAGTTAACTGCGGCAGTCGCTGTGCTTTGCAGTTACATGTCAAAGATGACGAAGTTTGTTGGGTAGACACCGACAATACCGGCGATGACATCTATGGTAATCACCAGGTCCGCGCCTGCCTGCGCGGTCGCTCTATCCGCCGACGTATTAATCACCCTGACAGGCTTAATTATCCTATGAAGCGTGTTGGTAAACGTGGTGAAGGTAAATTTGAACGTATTAGCTGGCAGGAAGCCCTGGACACCATCAGCGCCGGTCTAAAAAATACCATACAGAAATACGGCAATGAAGCGGTATACATTAACTACACCTCCGGCATTGTCGGTGGCAACATTACCCGTTCTTCCCCTTATGCCTCGCTAGTGGCGCGCCTGATGAACTGCTATGGCGGCTTCCTCAGCCACTATGGGACGTACAGTACGGCCCAAATTGCAGCCGCAATGCCCTACACCTACGGCTCAAACGACGGCAATAGCACTTCAGACATCGAAAACACGAAACTGGTCGTTATGTTCGGCAATAATCCTGCCGAAACGCGTATGAGCGGTGGCGGTATTACTTACTTCCTGGAGCAAGCCCGGGAACGCTCAAATGCCAGAATGATTGTTATCGACCCTCGTTATACCGATACCGCAGCGGGTCGTGAAGATGAGTGGATCCCGATTCGTCCGGGCACTGACGCCGCATTGGTGGCAGGAATTGCCTGGGTACTGATTACTGAGGAGCTTGTCGATCAACCGTTCCTCGACAAGTACTGTATTGGTTATGATGAGAAAACCCTTCCGGTCGACGCTCCCGCAAACGGACATTATAAAGCCTATATAATGGGTGACGGCGACGATGGCATTGCAAAAACACCAGAATGGGCATCGCACATCACCGGGATCCCAGCCGCGCGCATTATTAAATTGGCCAGAGAGATTGGGAGCGCCAAACCAGCGTACATCTGTCAAGGATGGGGGCCACAGCGCCAGGCAAACGGTGAGCTGACTTCCCGCGCCATTGCCATGTTACCCATCCTGACCGGTAATGTGGGCATCAACGGCGGTAACAGTGGCGCACGCGAATCCACCTATACCATTACGATTGAGCGCATGCCGCTGCCCGACAATCCCATCAAGACGCAAATATCCTGTTTTAGCTGGACCGACGCTATCGCACGTGGAACCGAGATGACTGCCACCCGCGACGGCGTGCGCGGAAAAGAGAAGCTGGATGTACCGATTAAATTTATCTGGAACTATGCGGGCAATACCATTATCAATCAGCATTCGGATATCAATAAAACGCATGAGATCCTGCAGGATGATTCGAAATGCGAAATGGTTGTGGTCATTGAGAATTTCATGACCTCCTCCGCCAAATATGCCGATATTCTGCTGCCCGACCTGATGACCGTTGAACAAGAAGACATTATTCCGAACGATTACGCCGGGAATATGGGATACCTGATTTTTATTCAACCCGCGACTTCCGCAAAATTCGAGCGTAAACCCATCTACTGGATAATGAGCGAAATCGCGAAACGTCTTGGAGACGACATCCACCAACGGTTTACCGAAGGACGCACGCAAGAACAATGGCTGCAGTACCTGTATGCCAAAATGCTGGCTAAAGACCCTGCACTGCCTTCGTATGATGAGCTAAAAAAAATGGGGATCTATAAGCGTAAAGATCCTAACGGGCACTATGTCGCCTACAAGAAGTTCCGCGAAGACCCTGATGCCAATCCACTGAAGACACCGTCAGGCAAGATTGAGATCTACTCGAGTCGACTGGCAAAAATTGCCCGTACCTGGGAACTAGAGAAAGATGACGTGATTAGTCCGCTGCCTGTTTACGCATCGACTTTTGAAGGCTGGGACGATCCCAAACGCAGTCATTTCCCACTACAGCTATTTGGTTTCCACTATAAATCTCGAACCCACTCAAGCTACGGCAACATCGACGTTCTCAAAGCGTCCTGTCGCCAGGAAGTCTGGATTAACCCACTGGATGCGCAAAAGCGTGGTATTTCCAATGGCGATATGGTGCGTGTTTATAACGATCGTGGCGAAGTGCGTATTCCCGCAAAAGTGACCCCGCGTATTCTCCCCGGCGTTAGCGCAATGGGCCAGGGTGCCTGGCACGATGCCGATATGTCTGGCGACAAAATTGACCATGGTGCCTGTGTTAACACGCTGACCACCCAGCGCCCGTCACCGTTAGCCAAAGGTAACCCGCAGCACACTAACCTGGTTGAGATTGAGAAGGTTTAAGGAATAGCTCATGAATGCGCAGTACGGATTTTTTATCGACTCCGCCCGTTGCACCGGTTGCAAAACCTGCGAACTGGCCTGTAAAGACTATAAAGATTTAACCCCGGATGTTAGCTTCCGGCGTATTTACGAATACGCAGGGGGTGACTGGCAGGAAGATAACGGCGTCTGGCAGCAAAACGTCTTCGCCTATTATTTGTCGATCTCATGTAACCACTGCGAAGATCCGGCCTGCACTAAGGTGTGTCCGAGCGGAGCCATGCATAAACGTGAAGATGGCTTTGTCGTTGTTGATGAGGACGTGTGTATTGGCTGCCGCTATTGTCATATGGCCTGCCCTTACGGCGCTCCGCAGTACAACGCGACCAAAGGACATATGACCAAATGTGACGGCTGCCATGACCGCGTTGCCGACGGTAAAAAACCCATCTGCGTTGAGTCCTGCCCGTTACGCGCGCTGGACTTTGGCCCCATTGATGAACTGCGCAAAAAGCACGGGACGTTGGCGGCGGTGGCTCCACTACCGGGTGCACACTTTACCAAACCGAACATTGTGATTAAACCCAACGCCAACAGCCGTCCAACCGGGGATACCACCGGTTATCTGGCAAACCCGAGGGAGGTGTAACATGGGCAATGGATGGCATGAATGGCCGCTGGTACTGTTTACGGTACTAGGACAATGCGTCGTTGGCGCGCTGATTGTGAGCGGGCTATGTTGGCTCTCCGCCAAAGATGATGCGACAAGACAGCGTCTCGTTCGCAGCATGTTCTTTCTGTGGGTGGTGATGGGCATCGGGTTTCTCGCCTCGGTAATGCACCTGGGCTCTCCACTGCGGGCACTTAATTCACTAAACCGGGTCGGTGCCTCGGCGCTGAGTAACGAAATAGCCAGCGGATCGTTATTTTTCGCCATCGGTGGCGTCTGGTGGCTGGTGGCTTTTCTCGGTAAAATGCCCGCAGCGCTGGGTAAAATCTGGCTGCTGGTGAGCATGCTCCTCGGCGTTGTATTTGTCTGGGCGATGACCCAGGTTTACCAGATAGAGACCGTGCCGACCTGGTATAATGGTTACACCACCGTGGCCTTTTTCATGACGGTGTTGCTGAGTGGCCCGCTGTTTGCTGCCCTGCTACTGCGTACCGTTCGCGTCTCATTTAACGCCGCGACATACGCCAGCATTAGCGTTCTGGCCCTGTTGGTTTGCATTGGGGTTATTGCTCTACAGGGCGCGTCGCTCGGTGAAATTCACAGTTCGGTGCAACACGCAACGGCGCTGGTACCCGAGTATGACCGTTTGCAGGTTTGGCGCATCCTGTTGCTCGCCGCCGGTCTGGGTTGCTGGATTTGCCCCCTGATCCGCCGCAAAGAACCTCATATTACAGGTCTGGCGCTCGGCTTAATTCTCCTGCTTGCCGGTGAAATCATTGGCCGCGGATTGTTTTACGGTCTGCATATGACAGTCGGTATGGCTGTTGCAGGTTAACTCACGAGTGCGGGGAATCCCGCACTTTTCAGGATTGTTTGCATGACCTCTTTTTCTCAACGTGACAACTTCTCCACCGCCGCGCGCGTGCTGGGTGCACTATTTTACTATGCGCCAGACAGCGCAGAAGCGGCCCCGCTCATTAGTGCGCTAAGAGCCAATGGCTGGCAGACGCAATGGCCACTGTCTGACGATACGCTGTGCGAACTGGTTAGCCAGTTTCAGATTGAAGCCGATGAATCACTCTCACAGGCCTGGCAGCGTTTGTTCGTTGGTCCGTACGCACTGCCTTCTCCGCCATGGAGTTCCGTCTGGCTGGATCGTGAAAACGTCTTGTTTGGTGAATCCACGCTGGCATTGCGTCAGTGGATGCGCGACAACGGTATCCAGTTCGACATGCAGCAAAACGAACCCGAAGATCACTTCGGCTCTCTGCTGCTATTAACCGCCTGGCTTGCTGAAAATGGCCATCACAACGCGTGCGAACAACTGCTGGCCTGGCATCTGTTACCCTGGTCGGGCCGTTTCCTCGAAGTCTTTATCGAGAAAGCCGATCATCCGTTTTATCAGGCCCTGGGGGAACTGGCCCGACTCACGCTGGCGCATTGGCAGTCGCAGTTGTTGATCCCCGTCGCTGTGAAGCCATTATTTCGTTAATGCATCATTTGCACGCCTATCCCGACCTGCGCGCGATGCTTCGCCGTCTGGTGTTCGCTGCGCTGATTGGTATCCTGGCAGCACTGGCGGTGGCCGGGTTCCGCCACGCCATGCTGCTCCTGGAGTGGCTTTTCCTGAGTAATGATACCGGCAGTCTGGTTAATGCGGCGTCCAGTCTGTCACCACTGCGACGCATGCTGACCCCGGCTCTGGGCGGCCTTACCGCAGGCTTACTGCTGTGGGGCTGGCAGAAATTTAACCGGCAGCGCCCGCAGGCGCCTACGGATTATATGGAAGCGCTGCAAACTGACGGCCAGTTTGACGTTAGCGCCAGCCTGGTGAAGTCGTTGGCGTCATTGCTGGTGGTCGCCAGCGGGAGTGCCATCGGACGTGAAGGCGCCATGATCTTACTGGCGGCGCTGGCAGCATCCTGTTTTGCACAACGCTTTACCCCACGCACGGAATGGAAGTTATGGATTGCCTGCGGTGCTGCCGCCGGCATGGCCGGTGCGTACCATGCGCCACTGGCCGGCAGCCTGTTTATTGCTGAAGTCCTGTTTGGCACGTTAATTCTGGCATCGCTGGGACCGGTTGTCGTCTCCGCCGTTGTCGCCTTGCTCACCACTCATTTACTCAGTGACAGCAACGCGCTGCTTTATACCGTGCATTTGTCGCTAGAGCTGCACGCGCTGGACTATCTGATGATTGTCAGTACCGGCGTGGCGGCAGGGATCTGCGGCCCTCTCTTTATGTGGTTGATGACCACCAGCCACACCGGCTTTTTACGCCTGAAACTTTCACCACCGTGGCAGCTGGCGCTGGGGGGATTGATCGTTGGCGTGCTGTCGATATTCACACCAACCGTTTGGGGAAATGGCTACAGCGTAGTGCAGTCGTTTTTACTCTCCCCGCCGCTGCTTTCGGTTATCTCCGGGATTTTTATCTGCAAATTACTGGCTGTACTGGCCAGCAGTGGTTCTGGCGCGCCGGGCGGAGTGTTCACACCGACCCTGTTTGTCGGCCTGTCGGTTGGTATGCTGTTGGGTCGCCTGTGGGGATTCTGGCTTCCCGGTACAGATGAGATTGCGGTGCTGCTGGGATTAACCGGGATGGCGACGTTGTTGGCGGCGACAACGCACGCACCGATTATGTCTACGCTGATGGTCTGTGAAATGACCGGGGAGTATCGTCTACTCCCCGGCTTATTGATTGCTTGCGTCGTGGCTTCCGTGCTGTCGCGAACGTTACGCCATGACTCTATCTACCGACAGCACGCTGCCGAGCATTGACAGTCGGATATACTGAGACAGCTCTCGCTGCTCTGCGCGCGGCAGGTACGGCAACTCGCCGATCAACGGGGCAGGTAATTTCTTGCCGAGCACGTCGATGATTTCAGCGTAATGCGCCAATCCGGGGTTAATGCGGTTCGCTACCCAACCAATCAGCGGCAGTCCGTCACTGGCAATCGCCTGCGCCGTAAGGATGGCATGATTAATGCAGCCTTCCTGAATCCCCACTACCATCAGCACGGGTAGCTGTTCCTGAACCACCCACTCCGACAACGGACGCAAATCGTTCATCAGACTGCGCCACCCGCCGGTCCCTTCGACCACCACGTGATCAACCTTTTCGCTCAGGCTGGCGAGTCCATTGGACAACAGGGTGTAGTTGATCGGGCCGCTATGCGCCACACTACTTTCGTCTTCGCTCAGCGCAATAGGATTGACCGCCTCGTAAGGCAATTCCAGGGAAGAAACGCTTTGCAGCACCAGCGCATCTTTGTTCCGCAAGCCTTCCGGCGTCTCTTTGCTGCCTTTAGCCACGGGTTTATAACCCGCAACACATTTACCCCCTGACGCTAACGCTTGTAGTAATGCGCGGGAAACCACTGTCTTCCCAACAGAAGTGTCTGTACCTGTAATAAAGAAACGCTTCAGCATCACTAACTCCACCGTTATGCTTTGAAAATATAAGCCATGAAAATAATACAGTGGAGAAAGTCTAAGGTAAGAGAACCTGAATCAGCTTGAGATAGCGCAATTTTTTGTACAACAGTTAAAAAATGTTAACCCTGTAATAGACGAATCAACAAAGAACCGTTATACATCGCGTCCTTCACGAGTGCGGCCCCCGCCATCGTTCCCTGATTGGTAAACTGTGTGCTCTCAACAACAATGTGCTTACTGTAGGCTGGCAACGCCTGTTGGCGAATACTGTCAGCAATGGTCGGAAACAGAATATCTGCGGCCTTGCTGAGCGGAGAACCGATCAAAATCTTTTGCGGGTTGAATAAATTCACCATGATGGCCAGGATGCGTCCCACATGCGTACCGACGCCGTTAATAATATCTTTCGCCAATAAATCACCCTGCATGGCGGCAAGGCATATTGAATCCACCGTCAACGGTTGGCCATGCAGTGAGGAGCTCATCGACTGCTTCAGACGCACCTGTGCGAGTTCAAGAACGCTGTCTACACTGGCTATCGTTTCCAGACACCCATGATTCCCGCAGTAACAACGCTTGCCATACGGGTCCACCTGCGTATGGCCAATCTCGACTAGACTGCTGCTGCCCGCATGCAGTAAATGGCCGTCGGTGATCACCCCCGCGCCCACGTTGTGGTCAATCACTACCTGAATCACGTCGCGGGCACCGCGCGATGCACCAAAAAGCGCTTCAGCCATGGTCCAGGCGCTGATATCGTGCTGAATGTATACCGGTACCCCGGTATGACTCTCCAGCGCGTCACCCAGTGGCATCTCTTTAACGTCATCGTAAAACGGCATGCGATGAACGATGCCATTCTCGGTATCGATAATGCCCGGCATGGTGATGGCAATGGACGTTAAGCGTTCAAGCTTTTGCTGATGACGAATGAAGAATTGATCGACCTGCGCAATCACACGATCGAGCAGCGGGATCTCGGAGACCAGCGCCATTTCAAGGCAATCTTCAACCACCAGTTTGCTGCTGAGATCGCGCAGTGCGAGAAAAATTTCGCCACGACTGATACGAATAGATAAGTAGTGCCAGGCTTCCGTCTCGACAACCAGGCCAACGGCCGGACGCCCACGACTCCCGGCTTCTTTGATTTCCAGTTCTTGCACCAAATGTGCTTCGAGCATTTCGCGGACAATCTTGGTAATACTGGCAGGCGCTAATTGCGCCAGGCGAGAGAGATCAATACGCGATACCGGTCCGAGCTGATCTATCAGGCGATAAACCGCGCCCGCATTGGTCTGCTTAATTTGATCGATATGCCCAGGCTGACTATCAGCAACCACCACTTACTCCCTTTATTTTCGCGCTCCGAAATAATCTGTAGGCTATGGTGAAGTACTTCAATGGTTTCCGTCAACTTTTTACTTAGCCGTGTGATTTACCGCACATTTTCACCGGTTTTTAAACTAATTTAAGCACGTTGTACCGCCGCTAAAAGCTGCTGGCGAAAGCGTTGCGCAGCATGGCTTTGCTCGCGATGTTTAGGCCACACCAGCCACATTTCAGATACAGCATCCTCTTCTGCTATCGGTACCCAACACATTTCATACAGCTGTACCCGTTTAAAGGAGGCTGGCAGAATAGACACCCCCAACCCCGCCGCCACCAGGCCGATAATGGTCATCGCCTCCCCGACCTCCTGAGTAATAGTCGGCTTCAGGTCGTAGCGACGCATCAGGCCAAGAATATCGTCATACAATCCGGTCCCCACGTGCGGGTCAAAAAAGACAAACGGCTCGCGGGCAAGTTCCGCCAGAGTAACAACCGGTTTTTGTGCCAATGGATGCGCTCGCGGGATCATCGCCATCAGCGGTTCGTGCAGGATAACCTCCCGGTGCAGAGTGTCAGGCAGTTGCGTATTGCGCAGCAGTCCCATATCCAGCGTCCCTTCGCTTAATGGGGCAATTTGCTCGCGGGTATTCATTTCACGGGTTTGCATATGCACATCGGGGTAAGCCTGGCGAAAAAAGGACAGCGTATCTGACACCGCCTTAATAAACGGTGCTGAGGAGGTAAATCCGATACGCAACTCACCCGCTTCGCCCAAATGCAGACGTTCAGCTCTTGCTGCGGCTTCATTCACCAGCCCGAGGATCTGCCGACTGTCGGCCAGAAACTGCCTGCCTGCGGCGGTCAGCGCCACGCTGCGGTTGGTTCGCGCCAGCAATCTGGCACCCACCTGCTGCTCGAGGATTTGGATCTGTTGGCTCAACGGAGGTTGGGAAATGTTCAGCCGCGCCGCCGCACGGCCAAAATGGAGTTCTTCCGCAACCGCCACAAAGTAGCGCAGGTGACGCAGTTCAATATTCATATTTTTAAAATATTATTTGAGATTATTAATATATTAGACAGAATATTGTGATTTTCATACTCTAAAGACTAGTCCTGTATACCCAATGGATTTCATGTGAGCCGTACAACTACTGTCGATACTGCCCCGACAAGCGATGTTGATGAACAGATTATCTCCCAGCCAGATGCGTTTATAAAACGCGGCACCGCCTCTTTTATGCGCGTCACGCTGGCACTGTTTTCCGCCGGGCTGGCGACATTTGCCCTGCTGTATTGTGTACAACCGATCCTGCCGGTACTGTCCCATGAGTTTGGCGTATCGCCTGCCAGCAGCAGTATTTCACTGTCTATCTCCACCGCCATGCTGGCAATCGGTCTCCTGTTTACCGGCCCGCTTTCCGACGCCATTGGTCGCAAGCCGGTAATGGTCACCGCGCTCCTGCTGGCTTCCTGCTGCACCTTACTTTCAACGATGATGACCAGCTGGCACGGTATCCTGATCATGCGTGCATTGATTGGCCTGTCATTAAGCGGGGTCGCCGCGGTAGGTATGACCTATCTCAGCGAGGAGATCCACCCAAGCTTTGTCGCCTTTTCGATGGGGCTGTATATCAGCGGTAACTCGATTGGCGGCATGAGTGGCCGGTTGATCAGCGGAGTATTTACCGACTTTTTTAACTGGCGTATTGCGCTGGCGGCTATCGGCTGTTTTGCGCTGGCCTCCGCGCTGATGTTCTGGAAAATCTTACCCGAATCGCGCCACTTCAGACCGACGTCACTGCGGCCTAAGTCATTGTTTATTAATTTCCGCCTGCACTGGCGTGACCCCGGATTGCCGCTACTTTTCGTGGTTGGATTCTTATTGATGGGGTCGTTTGTCACGCTGTTTAACTACATCGGCTACCGCCTGATGCTGTCGCCCTGGGAACTCAGTCAGGCGGTGGTCGGCCTGCTGTCCGTGGCTTACCTAACCGGTACCTGGAGTTCCCCCAAAGCAGGGTCAATGACCACCCGCTACGGTCGTGGCCCGGTGATGTTGTTCTCGACTGGCGTGATGCTCGTAGGCTTGTTGATAACGCTGTTCACCTCACTGTGGCTGATTTTTGCCGGGATGCTGCTCTTTTCCGCCGGTTTCTTTGCCGCACATTCGGTGGCCAGCAGCTGGATTGGTCCGCGCGCTAAACGCGCCAAAGGTCAGGCCTCGTCGTTGTATCTGTTCTGTTATTACCTGGGATCGAGCATTGCGGGTACGCTGGGTGGCGTTTTCTGGCATAACTACGGCTGGAACGGCGTCGGCGGGTTTATTGCGTTGATGCTGATCCTTGCGCTACTGGTGGGGTCCCGTTTACATCACCGTTTGCACGCCTGATTGTGATGCCCGGCATCGCCGGGCACACCGCATTACGTGGACGGCACGAATGCCTGAGCCGCGATTTGCATGCCCACCACCGTCCCGTTCATCAAGATATGCAGCATAATTGGCATCAGTATGCCGTTACTTTTAATTCGGGCATAAATCAGAACCAGTGACACGATAAACAACAGCAATAACGTCCTAAAATCCACATACTGCGTGTGCATCAGCGCGAAAATGGCGGACACCACCGCAGACGTCAACCAGGTTTTATCCTTGAACCAGTACTGAAAGGCATTGAACAGGCAGCCGCGGAAAATCATTTCCTCATAAACCGGGGCAATAAATATCAGCGACAAACTCGACAGCCACAGCGCGTAACTACGTAGTGATACCTGGGTTGTCACCCATTCTTCATTTTGTCTTATTCCCAGCAACCAGGGCCCGGCAAACTGCACCAGCAAAAGTGCGACAAATAAAATACCAAACCACGTCACGTTAAACGTGCCCTTTCCCAGACCTGCTCTTTTGCTAAAGAAGAAATAATACAGCGGTACCAGCACAACGAACTCCGCAGCAAACAGCAGTGGGAACAGTAATCCCTGCGCCTGTAACAGCGCGCTTTCAGCAAAAAAAAGGGGGACAAACGTGAGGCCAAACATCAGAATAAACATCGAAAAACAACCGGATACTGCCCGAGTTCTGGCGATATAGTCACTACTGATTTCCTGTTGCATACCGGCTCCCTGCTAAAAGATTACGCCATAGTTTAAAACATCAAATTTTGTTTATGATAAAAAGTATCATTATCACTTACGAGCTACCAACATTTCGCATTCTCTGCCGAGGAATGGGTAAATGCGGTAAATCACGTTAGACTCACAGGTCTGGTCCAACAGAACGAGAACGAAAATAATGAGTAACAGTACGAATTACCAACAGCTCACCCGCACGTTCCAGCGGCTCTCTCGCTTCTCCCACCTCTCGGCTATCGCCAGTTGGGACATGTTCACCATGATGCCTCCTGGTGGCAGCCAGGCCCGTGGCGAAGCGCTGGCGGAACTGAACGTCCTGGAACATCAGCTGTTAACCGATCCTAAGGTCGCCACCTGGATTGCCGGCGCGCAACACGAAGAATTGAATGATGTTGAACAGGCCAATTTGCGAGAAATGTCGCGTCTGCATCATCAGGCATCATTGTTGCCGGAATCACTGGTTGAAGCCAAATCCCTTGCGGGTAGCCGCTGCGAACACGCCTGGCGCAGCCAGCGCCCGGCCAATGACTGGGAAGGTTTTGCTGAGAACCTGAAGGATGTGGTGAAGTACAGCCGCGAAGAGGCCAGGCTGCGTGCCGAGGCCAAAGGTTGTTCACCGTATGATGCGCTGCTGGATGTGTTTGAACCAGACATGACCAGCGCCCGCCTGGACGTGTTATTCGCCGACCTCAAAGGCTGGCTCCCGGACCTGTTAAGCAAGGTGGTCGCCAAACAGTCCCGGCAATCGTTAATCGCGCCGGTTGGCCCTTTCCCGACTGCGGTGCAGCGCGAGTTAGGCCTTGAGACCATGGCGCAGTTGGGATTCGACTTTGCGGGCGGACGGCTGGACATTAGCGCCCACCCATTCTGCGGCGGCGTACCGGAAGATGTGCGTATCACCACACGGTATGATGAAAACGAACTGCTGAGCGCACTGTTTGGCGTTATCCATGAAACCGGCCATGCCCGCTATGAGCAGAACCTGCCGCGTAACTGGTCCGGTCAACCTATCGCCCTGGCACGCTCGACCGCCATTCATGAATCCCAAAGCCTGTTCTTTGAAATGCAGCTGGGTCGAAGCAGCGCCTTCCTGACGCGGTTAATCCCGGCGGTGAAGCGGCATTTTGGCGATCAACCCGCCTTTGAAGAAAGCAATTTTATCGCCTGGAACCAGCAGGTGAAGCCGGGCTTTATCCGCGTTGATGCCGATGAAGTGAGCTACCCCGCCCACGTGATCCTGCGCTACGAAATCGAGCGAGCACTGATTAACGGCGACATTGAAGTCGATGATATTCCGGCCTTATGGAATGAGAAAATGCAGGCGTGGCTGGGGCTGTCAACCATCGGCAATTACCGTAATGGGTGTATGCAGGATATCCACTGGACCGACGGCGGCTTTGGCTACTTCCCTTCCTATACCCTTGGTGCCATGTATGCAGCACAGTTGTTTAGTGCGGCAAATCGCGCGTTGCCGGGGTTAGAAACGGCCATTGCTCAGGGTGATTTCAGCGCACTGTTTGACTGGTTACGCCAGAACATCTGGCAGCACGGTAGCCGCTTTACCACCGAACAGCTGATTACGCAGGCCACCGGTGAACCACTCAGTAGCCGCTATTTCCGCGCACATCTGGAAGCCCGTTATCTGTAATTGCTTACCGTGAGTCATTGTACATATGGTTACACGCCGAAACCAATGACTCACGGAAGCCTTGATATTACAGCGATATAGTTATTTCAACGGCCCCGCAGTGGGGTTGAATGAAAAACCAAATCGAGGGTATGACAATGAAAAAAGTATTAGCTCTGGTTGTTGCCGCTGCTATGGGTCTGTCTTCTGCTGCATTTGCTGCTGAAACAACGGCCACCACGACTCCGGCCGCTGCAGCCACCACCAAAGCAGCCCCGGCTAAAACCACACATCATAAAAAACAGCACAAGGCGGCACCGCAGAAAGCGCAATCTGCCAAGAAACACACCAAAAAAACCACCGCTAAACCTGCTGCAGAACAAAAAGCACCAGAGCAAAAAGCACAGGCAGCTAAAAAGCACAGCAAAAAAGCCGTAAAACACGACGCAGCTAAACCTGCGGCTCAGCCAGCGGCATAATCCGTCAGAAATAACGCTGGCGTCCCCCACGCCAGCGCCTACGGCGCTAGCTCTTGTCGGTTTAGCGCCGCGTTTCGGAGGGTAAAAGGGTGTCCCATTACCGCTTTGAGTTCATTCTTATTACACTGATAATTTGCGGCCTTATTGCCACGCACTTTTATCTTTCCTGAGTGTAGTTACCTGATTTTACTCCCACTTTCCCACCGTCCCGTCTATAGTATTCATTGAGGGTTTGCTTTTAATAATCATAATTCCCCACCAGAGTGTGATATGCATAAAACCATTGCGGTATTACTGGGTTCTATTTTTCTTTCTCCTGTCGTTGCGCATGCGGATCGGCCAGCAACGCCTGCCACTGAAGCTGAAGACATTAATACGCTCTTCTTTGGTCATGACGATCGCGTACAGATCCCAGACCCGACTCAATCTCCCTGGGACGCCATCGGACAACTGGAAACCGCCAGCGGTAACCTGTGTACGGCCACGCTCATTTCTCCGCATCTGGCCTTGACCGCCGGGCACTGTCTGTTAACGCCCCCTAAAGGCAAGCCGGATAAAGCCGTTGCGCTGCGCTTTGTGTCAAAAAAAGGCGTCTGGCGCTATGAAATCCACGGCATTGAGGCACGGGTTGATCCTTCACTTGGCAAGCGCTTAAAAGCGGATGGCGACGGCTGGATTGTGCCCCCTTCTGCGGCACCCTGGGATTTTGGTCTGGTGGTGTTGCGTTATCCCCCATCAGGAATTACACCGCTTCCCTTGTATGAAGGCGATAAAACCGCATTAACCGCTGCGCTGAAAGCCGCCGATCGCAAAGTCACTCAGTCAGGCTACCCGGAAGACCATCTGGACGATCTGTATGCGCATCAGGATTGTGTAGTGACCGGCTGGGCGCAAAACACCGTCATGTCTCATCAGTGCGACACGCTCCCGGGTGACAGCGGTTCTCCATTGATGCTGAAGACAGATGCGGGCTGGCAATTGATTGGTGTGCAGAGCTCCGCGCCGGCGGCGAAAGATCGCTGGCGGGCCGATAACCGCGCGATTTCGGTCACCGGTTTTCGCGATAAACTGGACGCGTTAGCGAAGGGATAACAACATGCTGCCCGCAGATACAGGCAGCATTTTTATCAGGCGAGTTTAATCATGATCATACCGGCCAGTAACAATGCCACGCCAATCCAGCCTTTATTATTCAGGCGCTGACCAAAAAGCACCCAGCCTGCGGCCAACGTGGCGGCAATCCCGAATCCCCCCCACAGGGCATAAGCAACGGAAAGGTCGATGCCTTTTACCGCCTGAGACAGCGCACTAAAGGCTGCCAGCACGGCGACCAATGACAGCACGCCATAGGCTTTACGACGAAAACCATCGGAAAATTTCAAAAAGACGTTAGCGACAATTTCCAGCACGATGGCCATCCCCAACCAGGCGCCGTGAACCCATTCAAACTGCTGCATGGGTCACCTCGCCCCTCGCTTTTGCTGGCTTTCGTGTGCCTGATTTAATCAGCACGATACCGAACACTAGCGAGACTAATCCGGCCACCTTCATCGCCGACAGGGTTTCGTCAAATAACAGCACGCTAAACAGCGTAATAAATAAAATACCGATACCTTCCCATAACGCGTAGGCCACGCCGAGGGCGATTTTTTTAACGGCGAAACTGAGAAAAATATACGATAAGGCGATCATTACCAGCATTAAAATAAAGCCCGCATTACCATTACCTACGCTTGCCCATTTCATCGACAGCGTACCTGTAATTTCAGCCGCAATGGCCAGACCTAATAAAATCCAGTAAAACATGATACTTCTCCTGCTAGAGAATAAAGTCCTTTGGGCTTACTGCATGCAGCAAACCAAAAAATAAAATCAGATAGCTCAGCGCATAACGCCAGCTCAGGCAGAAGAAGGGACTAAAGCGCGTTGCGCCAGAGTTGCTCACCTGCAAGCAGGAAAGTAGAAGAGGTACGAAGAAGTGTAGGTAAACGCAAAAACATCCTGAACGTATTGTCCATAATATTACAATTATCCGCAGTGTTGCTTCTCGTCATCGCGGATGATAATTGTCCTCGGTAGTTAAACACACGCAATTTGTATCATAGGTTCAAGACGAACTCAAAATCTTTTCACTTCTTTACCTGGTTCGTTTGATTTTTGTTATAACGACTCGAGGCAGATCACACTATTATCCAGGTTCAGGATAACTCTTCAGGAATAAACATGGCGAAACCCATTATCACGCTTAGCGGCCTAAAATTAGTCATTATGTTGGGCATGCTGGTGATCATTCTGACCGGCGTCCGCTTTGCGGCCGATATCATTGTCCCCTTTATTCTGGCGTTATTTATTGCCGTGGTGCTTAATCCCGTGGTCCAGCGAATGGTCAAACTTCGCATTCCGCGAGTATTAGCCGTGTCATTGCTGGTGGTTATTATTGTGATGCTAATGGTGCTGCTTTTAGCATATTTAGGGACATCCTTAAATGAATTAGCGAGAACGCTACCGCAATACCGTTCTTCACTGGTTATCCCGCTGAAAAATATCGAACCGTGGCTGCAGCGCGCGGGAATTGGTGTTTCCGTCGACGAACTCGTGAAGTATATCGACCCTAATGCGGCGATGACGCTGGTGACCAATTTGCTGACGCAATTGTCCAATGCCATGTCATCTATCTTTTTACTGCTGCTGACCGTCGTGTTTATGCTACTGGAAGTGCCACAGTTACCCGGCAAACTCAAACAAATGATGAGCAGACCCGTTGAGGGAATGGCCGCTATTCAACGCGCAATCGACAGCGTGTCACACTACCTGGTCCTCAAAACGGCCATCAGTATTGTCACCGGTCTGGTCGCCTGGGGCATGCTGGCCGCACTGGATGTCCGCTTCGCATTTGTCTGGGGACTGCTGGCTTTCGCGCTGAACTACATCCCCAATATCGGATCCGTGCTGGCGGCGATCCCCCCTATTGCTCAGGTACTGGTGTTTAGCGGATTTTACGATGCCCTGGTGGTGCTGGCGGGCTATCTGGCGATTAACTTGATATTCGGTAACATTCTCGAACCGCGCATCATGGGACGCGGACTGGGGCTATCGACGCTGGTGGTTTTTCTGTCGTTGATATTCTGGGGCTGGTTACTGGGACCGGTTGGCATGCTGCTTTCTGTCCCACTCACCATCATCGTTAAAATTGCACTTGAGCAAACTGAAGGCGGCCAAAGCATTGCCGTTTTGCTGGGCGATCTCAATAAAGCGTGAAGCCGCCTCTCTCACTAATAAGCGGAATGTGCCATAAAAAAACGGCCTCCGAGGAGGCCGTATGACATGCTAGTAATAATTACAGCGCTTTCAGAATCGCATCCACGCTGGCTTTGGCATCGCCAAACAGCATATGGGTGTTATCTTTAAAGAACAGTGGGTTCTGCACGCCGGCATAACCGGTATTCATTGAACGTTTAAACACAATGACATTCTGCGCCTTCCACACTTCCAGAACCGGCATACCGGCGATTGGGCTTTTCGGATCGTCCAGCGCCGCCGGGTTAACGGTATCGTTCGCGCCGATGACCAGTACGGTGTCGGTATCGGCGAAATCATCGTTGATTTCATCCATTTCCAGCACGATATCGTAAGGCACCTTCGCTTCCGCCAGCAGCACGTTCATATGCCCCGGCAGACGCCCGGCAACCGGGTGGATACCGAAACGCACCTTGATGCCGCGCGCACGCAGTTTCTCGGTGATTTCGGCCACCGGATACTGTGCCTGCGCCACCGCCATGCCATAGCCTGGAGTGATAATCACCGAGTGCGAATCCTTCAGCATTTCTGCCGTTTCTTCCGCGGAAATCTCGCGATGCTCACCCGCTTCCTGATCGTCACCAGTAGAAGAACCGTCGGTACCAAAACCACCGGCAATGACGCTGATGAAGGAGCGGTTCATCGCCTTACACATAATGTAAGACAGGATCGCACCCGAAGAACCCACCAGCGCACCGGTAACGATCAGCAGATCGTTGCTCAACATAAAGCCCGCCGCCGCTGCCGCCCATCCTGAATAGGAGTTCAGCATCGATACCACAACCGGCATATCTGCCCCGCCGATAGACGCCACCAGATGCCAGCCAAACGCCAGCGCGATAATGGTCATCACCAGCAACGCCAGAACCTGCAGACCCACGCTTTCAGTACGCACGAACAGCACCAGCAGCAGGAACGAAACCACCAGCGCCGCAAGGTTCAGCTTGTGGCGATTCGGCAGCATCAGCGGCTTAGAGGATATCTTGCCGCGCAGTTTACCAAACGCCACAATAGAACCCGTGAAGGTCACCGCACCGATGAAGATGCCAAGGAACACTTCAGTCAGGTGAATATTCACCAGAATCGGTTCCAGACCCGCTTCGTGATACAGGTAGCTGTTAAAACCAACCAGCACCGCCGCCAGGCCAACGAAGCTGTGCAGGATCGCCACCAACTCCGGCATCTCGGTCATTTCGACTTTCTTCGCCAGACGAATACCAATCGCGCCACCGATGATCATGGCAACCAGAATCCACGCGACGTTGCCGGTATCCGGACCAAAGATCGTGGCAATCAGCGCAATCGCCATCCCGGCGATACCGAAGTTATTACCCTGCTGGGACGTTTCATGCTTAGAAAGCCCCGCCAGGCTGAAAATAAACAGGATCGCGGCAACAATGTATGCAGCTGTAACTAATCCTCCAGACATGTGCTACCCCTTAGTTTTTCCGGAACATTTTCAGCATGCGCTGAGTCACGGTGAAGCCACCGAAAATATTAATGCTGGCAATAAGTACCGCGATAAAGCTCAGGAAACTCACCCAGCCACCCTGGCCAATCTGCAATAATGCCCCCACAACGATGATCCCGGAGATGGCGTTCGTCACAGACATCAGCGGCGTATGCAGCGCATGCGACACGTTCCAGACCACGTAGTAACCGACCACGCAGGAAAGCGCGAACACGGTAAAGTGTCCAAGGAACTCTTTTGGCGCCACATCGGCCAGCCAGCCAAACAGAATAACCACCAACGCCATCAGGGCGTATTTACGCCACGGTGAGACTGGTTTTTTCTCTTCAACCGGTGCAGGTGCAGCTTTTGCTGCCGCCTGAGGCTGAGCGGAAACCTGGATTGGCGGCGCAGGCCAGGTGATTTCACCTTCGCGAACCACCGTCACACCGCGCACCACCACATCGTCGAAATCCACGGTGATATTGCCGTCTTTCTCTTTGCACAGCAGCTTCAGCAGGTTAACGAGGTTGGTACCGTATAGCTGGGAAGACTGCGTCGGCAAACGGCCCGGAAGGTCGGTATAACCAATAACCTTGACGCCGTTCTCGGTCGTGGTCACCTGATTCGCCACGGTGTATTCGCAGTTACCGCCGTTTTGCGCAGCGAGATCGACAATCACGCTGCCCGCTTTCATGGAGTCAACCATTTCACGGGTGATCAGTTTCGGGGCCGGTTTACCCGGAATCAACGCGGTGGTGACGATAATATCGACGTCTTTCGCCTGCGCGGCGAACAGTTCCATTTCCGCTTTGATAAACGCTTCGGACATCACCTTGGCGTAACCATCGCCGCTGCCCGCTTCCTCTTTGAAATCCAGCTCGAGGAATTCAGCGCCCATACTTTGCACTTGTTCTTTCACTTCCGGGCGCGTATCGAAGGCGCGAACAATCGCCCCCAGGCTGTTGGCCGCACCAATGGCCGCAAGACCCGCCACCCCGGCACCGATCACCATCACTTTGGCTGGCGGGACCTTACCCGCGGCGGTAATTTGTCCGGTAAAGAAGCGACCGAACTCATGCGCCGCTTCAACAATGGCGCGATATCCGGCGATGTTGGCCATCGAACTGAGGGCATCCAGCGACTGCGCACGCGAAATACGCGGTACGGAGTCCATTGCCATCACGGTGACATTGCGCTCGGCGAGTTTTTGCAGCAACTCCGGGTTTTGCGCCGGCCAGAGGAAACTGACCAGCGTGGTCCCCGGATTCAACAACGGAATCTCAAATTCTTCTGGTGCGTTGACCTTCAGGATAATCTCTGACTGCCAGACCGCATCCCCGTCAACAATTTCCGCGCCCGCTTGCACAAACGCCTTGTCGTCAAAACTTGCCAGTTGACCCGCGTCGCTTTCAACCGCGACGCTAAAACCCAGCTTCAGCAGCTGCTCAACCGTCTTCGGTGTGGCTGCTACGCGGGTTTCATTGGTTAACCGTTCTCTTGGTATGCCAATTCGCATAATGTTCCCTTCCATCTGTATTTTTGATGATGGTTTATCAATGTTCGCAAGCGGCCTGCGCGCACTTACGTAAGAGGTAAGTGTTACCCCAACAAAATAAAACAGTAACAAACTCTGTATAACCTACTGAAATTAACGCCTGTGATCTAGCGCCAAAAAACAGTATTTATTATGAAATTCGCAAAACCGGGATGAATTAACCCGCAGACAGGGATAATGCCCTTGAAATAGCCCGCAAAGGCCGATAAATCGCTCAAGCCAAGCGGCAAAACATGATTAAGCGCCACCACGGAACAATTGATTAACATTAAATTAACTTATGAAATTCAACCGATTTATCAGTTTTAGCGCTGAAATGCCGAATTTTTAGACATATCACTAAATGTTATCGATGTTGTTACGACGGCTGGCACGATGAGTGAAAAATGACGCAGACACTGACACAATTTAAATGCAATAATCAGCCACGTTTCTAGTCAATAACAATACCAGTACCTGGTTTGCGCAAGGCGAAGGATTATTTTTATGAAGCTTAAGAACACTCTCCTGGCGTCCGCACTTCTTTCTGCGACTGCTTTTTCTGTAAATGCAGCGACAGAATTGACGCCGGAGCAAGCGGCTGCCCTGAAACCCTATGACCGCATTGTGGTGACCGGCCGTTTTAATGCTATCGGTGATGCGGTTGCCGCCGTATCCCGCCGTGCAGATAAAGACGGTGCAGCCTCCTTTTACGTTGTTGATACCTCAGATTTTGGCAGCGGCGGTAACTGGCGTGTTGTTGCCGACGTCTATAAAGCCGACGCAGAAAAAGCGGAAGCTAACAAAAATCGCGTCATCAACGGTGTTGTAGAATTACCCAAAGATCAGGCCGTGTTGCTGGAACCGTACGATACCGTCACGGTGCAGGGTTTCTACCGCAGCCAGCCTGAAGTCAACGACGCCATCACCAAAGCGGCGAGAGAGAAAGGGGCTTACTCTTTCTATATTGTCCGTCAGGTCGATGCTAACCAGGGTGGCAACCAGCGTATTACCGCATTTGTCTATAAAGCCGATGCGAAAAAACGTGTTGTACAAAGCCCTGACGCCATCCCAGCTGATTCTGATGCCGGACGTGCAGCATTAGCAGCCGGTGGCGAAGCCGCGAAGAAAGTTGAGATCCCGGGCGTAGCTACCACCGCATCTCCGAGTGCAGAAGTGGGTCGTTTCTTCGAAACGCAGTCAACCAAAGGTGGACGTTACACTGTCACGCTTCCGGATGGTACGAAAGTAGAAGAACTGAACAAAGCAACCGCCGCCATGATGGTGCCGTTTGACAGCATCAAGTTCACCGGTAACTACGGCAACATGACTGAAGTTTCTTATCAGGTTGCTAAACGGGCCGCGAAAAAAGGCGCCAAGTACTACCACATTACCCGTCAGTGGCAGGAACGTGGTAACAACGTGACCATCAGTGCCGATCTGTATAAATAACGGTCACGAGTAACAATATAAGGCGGCTTTTTGCCGCCTTTCGCATTTTTAGTCACAAATCTCCCCATGCCCATTGCATGCGCTCCCTTCTCTCCGTAAAATTCCGCGCCTTAGTGGCTTCCTCCATTTTTATGCGGTTTGCCAAAATAATTATTCTCTCACTCTCGTTTTTGTCACTGGATACAAATGGAAAAGAAATTGGGTCTGAGCGCACTGACCGCGCTGGTTTTAAGCTCAATGCTCGGCGCGGGCGTTTTCAGCCTGCCACAAAATATGGCAGCGGTTGCCAGCCCGGCCGCATTACTGATTGGTTGGGCGATTACCGGCGCGGGAATTCTCCTGCTGGCCTTTGCCATGCTCATCCTGACGCGCATCCGTCCCGATCTGGACGGCGGTATTTTTACCTACGCCCGTGAAGGTTTTGGCGAACTGATTGGTTTCTGCTCGGCATGGGGTTACTGGCTGTGCGCCGTTATCGCCAACGTTTCTTATCTGGTGATCGTTTTTTCCGCACTCAGCTTCTTCACCGATACGCCTGAATTGCGTTTATTTGGCGATGGAAATACCTGGCAGTCTATCGTCGGGGCCTCAGTGCTGCTGTGGGTGGTCCATTTTCTGGTATTACGCGGTGTACAAACCGCCGCCAGCATTAACCTGGTAGCGACACTGGCGAAATTATTGCCGCTGGGTCTGTTTGTCGTGCTGGCCTTTATGCTGTTTAAGCTTGATACCTTTACTCTGGATTTTACCGGTATT
This sequence comes from Citrobacter sp. wls613, assembly GCF_005281195.1. NCBI lineage: Bacteria > Pseudomonadati > Pseudomonadota > Gammaproteobacteria > Enterobacterales > Enterobacteriaceae > Citrobacter > Citrobacter sp. wls613. The sequence goes on along the minus strand of NZ_SZXN01000065.1, from coordinate 147,991 downwards.
GCGCTGGGTGTTCCGGTCTGGGAACAGGTCAAAAACACCATGCTCATCACACTGTGGGTGTTTATCGGGGTAGAAGGCGCGGTCGTAGTGTCAGCACGTGCCCGCAATAAACGCGATGTCGGTCGCGCCACGCTGCTTGCGGTATTGGCCGCGCTGGGTGTTTATCTGTTGGTTACCCTGCTTTCCCTTGGCGTGGTTGCTCGCCCGGAACTGGCTGAAATCCGTAACCCGTCAATGGCCGGACTGATGGTCAAAATGATGGGGCCGTGGGGTGAAATTATTATTGCGGCCGGTCTGATAGTTTCCGTCTGCGGAGCCTATTTAAGCTGGACGATTATGGCAGCCGAAGTGCCGTTTCTGGCATCGACGCACAAAGCGTTCCCGCGCATTTTCGCACGTCAAAATGCGCAAGGTGCACCGTCGTCTTCACTGTGGCTCACCAATATCTGCGTACAGGTGTGTCTGGTGCTGATCTGGCTCACAGGCTCTGACTATAATACGCTGCTGACGATTGCCTCCGAGATGATTCTGGTGCCTTATTTTCTCGTTGGCGCATTTTTGCTGAAAATCGCCACCCGCCCGATTCATCAGGCTGTTGGTGTCGGTGCCTGCATTTATGGCTTATGGTTATTATATGCTTCTGGCCCAATGCACCTGCTGCTGTCTGTGGTGCTGTATGCGCCAGGATTATTGGTCTTTCTTTACGCCAGAAAAACGCACACGCACGATAACGTGCTGAACCGCCAGGAATTGGTTTTGATCGGCCTGCTGCTGGTCGCCGCCGTTCCGGCTACCTGGATGTTGATGGGGTAAACGTCATACCCATCGTTTGATGTTAATGGAGATTACGATGGGTAAAAAGCCCCTGCCAATACTTATCACCGGCGCAGGCCGTCGCATCGGCCTCGCAATTGCATGGCATTTTTTGAATCAAAAACAGCCGGTAATTATCAGCTATCGTACGCATTATCCATCGATTGATGGTCTGCAAGAAGCCGGCGCGGTGTGCATTCAGGCCGATTTTTCGACCGATGCCGGCGTGCTGGCCTTCGCTGATGACGTAAAAAACCGAACGGATGGATTACGCGCCATCGTGCACAATGCCAGCGCCTGGGTTGCAGAAAAACCCGGTAAACCGCTGTCTGACGTGTTGTCCAGCATGATGCAGATCCATGTCAACACACCCTACCTGCTCAACCACGCGCTGGAGGGCCTGCTGCGCGGTCACGGCCACGCCGCCGGCGACATCATCCATTTTACAGATTACGTCGTCGAGCGCGGCAGCGACAAACATATCGCGTATGCCGCCAGCAAGGCTGCACTGGACAACATGACCCGCTCATTCGCGCGTAAACTGGCACCAGAAGTCAAAGTGAACGCCATCGCCCCATCGCTTATTCTGTTTAACGAAGATGACGACGCCGAATATCGTCAGCAGGCTCTGAACAAGTCACTGATGAAAACCGCGCCCGGCGAGAAAGAGGTCATTGAGTTAATCGATTATCTGTTGACCAGCTGTTTTGTCACCGGGCGTAGTTTTGCCCTGGATGGCGGTCGCCACCTGCGTTAGTGCAGTTTTACCCAACAAATAATCAGCAACCACGCGCTCAGGCCCCAGCAGACTACCGCCCCGCCGAGCGCGACGGGCAGGCGCATAAACCCGGTGAAGTACCACAGTGAAACAAGGTAGACAAAATAGGGAATAATTGACCACATACTGAAGACAATTGTGGTGCGTAACGCTTCAATACCGCGCTCGCTGGCCACAATATAGTGAGCGATCAGCGCAAATGTCGGGAACAGCGGAATTAATCCGGCAATATAGTAATTCTTTGTTTTAGCCAGCACGCCAATCAACACCACCACCAGCGCACCCAGCGCCGCTTTTATAAGTAACCCCATCACTTTGCCTTAACACATCAATAACATCAGCCCCTAGCATAACGGAAGCGTTCTCGTTTAGAAAAGATTAATGGAAGGAAAAACAGGGGCGGTGTATGTTGGCACTTTATAATCAAAATGAATGATATGAACACCATCGTATTTGTTGAAGATGATCCTGAAGTCGGTTCGCTGATTGCCGCCTACCTGGCCCGGCATGATATCGAGGTCATCCTTGAACCGCGCGGCGATGTAGCCGAAGAGAAGGTCCTGCAGGTTCAACCCGACCTGGTGTTGTTAGACATTATGCTGCCTGGTAAAGACGGAATGACCATCTGTCGTGATTTGCGCGGGCGCTGGCAGGGTCCAATTGTTCTGCTGACGTCTCTCGACAGCGATATGAACCATATACTGGCGCTCGAAATGGGAGCCTGTGACTACATTCTGAAAACGACGCCGCCGGCGGTGCTGCTGGCCCGCCTGCGCCTGCATTTACGCCAGAACGAACATTCGACGCAGTCAAAAGGTATTCAGGCGGCCACCCTTACGCCGCATACCATACTGCGCTTTGGTACGCTAACTATCGATCCAACCAATCGTTCCGTGCTACTTGCTGGTGACCCCGTTTCGCTGTCTACCGCCGATTTCGAACTACTGTGGGAGCTGGCAACCCATGCGGGACACATTATGGATCGCGATGCGTTGCTGAAAAATCTGCGCGGTGTAAGTTATGACGGGATGGATCGCAGCGTTGATGTGGCGATTTCCAGACTGCGCAAAAAACTGCTGGATAACGCCACAGAGCCGTACCGCATCAAGACCATCCGTAATAAAGGCTATTTGTTTGCCCCGCACGCCTGGGATGATGAACCACGCAAATAACCCCGCCAGGCTGGTTTTAACCCAGCCAAATTCGCCATTTAACGTTACACTGTCACGCAAATCGTCTACAGGATAAGCATAAAGACCTCGTCTCGGTCTGAACCACACTTTTTGTGTGGCTGTCAGTGGTCCCCCTCCCTATAATCCGTCCCGGTCCTGAGCCACTATGGCTCAGCGTTTTATTTCAAAAATACACTCTCTTTCCGGCATTTCAGGTGCTGAATGAGGCAAGAGGCTACATTATGTTCGTTACTCTCGCGTATATCGCGTTATTTTTGGTTTGTTCATGGGCTGTATTCAGAATCGACCAAAAAAGTCACTCCCTGTCCAAAAGCGTCTTCATTGCCATTTTTATCGGTGCCGTTATTGGCTTATCCCTGCATTTTATTGCAGCCGACAACAGCAAAACAATTATCGACTGGTATAACGTCATCGGTAACGGTTATGTCAATTTACTCAAACTGGTTGCGGTTCCGCTAATCTTTATCTCTATCCTGTCGGCGATTAATAAGCTCGAAAACAGCGCCGGAATTGGCAAAATGTCACTCACTATCGTAGGGAGCATGCTCTGCCTGGTGATGATCGCCGGATTTGTTGGCCTGCTCACCGCCCACGTTTTAGGTCTGGATGCGAGCGCGTTTGGCCATATGCAGTCAACATTGACGGCTGAGGATGTGAGTAAAACAGCCGCAGTTTCACTGCCTAAGCTAGTCACCTCGCTGATCCCCACCAATATCTTCCTCGATCTTACCGGGGCCAGAAGCGTTTCTGTTATTGGTATTGTGATTTTCACTCTGCTTGCCGGGGTAGCATTATTAAAAGTAAAACAAGATGCACCGCAAGAAGGTGAAAAATTAAGCGCGGGCATTAACGCCATCCAGATTTGGGTGATGAAAATGGTGCGCATCGTTATTGCCCTCACCCCCTACGGCGTGATGGCATTAATGGCTGGCGTATTTTCCGCTTATCGGTTTGAACAATTTGCCAGTTTGTTAGGCTTTATTGCCGCCTGCTACATTGCCGTGCTGATGATGTTTATCGTGCATGCGCTAATTTTGCTGCTTAGCGGAAACAATCCTGTGCGCTATTTTAAAACCGTGTGGCCGGTTTTAACCTTTGCGTTTGTTTCGCGCAGCAGCGCTGCCTCTATTCCACTGGCCATTACCGCGCAGGAAAAATTTGGCGTACAAAATACCATTGCCAATATCGCGGCTTCATTTGGCTCCAGCATGGGTCAGAATGGCTGTGCCGGGATTTACCCTGCGATTATGGTAGCAATGATTGCACCGACAATGGGCATCGATCCGCTGTCGGTACATTTTCTGCTCGCGATGCTACCGGCGATTGCGCTGGGATCGATTGGGGTGGCGGGCGTCGGTGGTGGTGGGACGTTTGCCGCACTGATTGTGCTTTCCACGCTGAATTTTCCGGTCGCGCTGGTGGGGATTTTTATTGCTATTGAGCCGATTGTCGATATGGCGAGGACTGCATTAAACGTCAACGGCTCGATGATGTCGGGCGTGCTGGCTAACCGAATTTTGCGTAAAGAAACGTCCGCGCAGCAACCGTCCACATCGCTCAGCAACGCTGAATAACCGTTCAGAGCAGTGCCAGATAATAGCCTTCCCGCTGACAGGAAGGCTTTATTTAGGTTAGCTGAGCATCAACCTGTCATAGTTTTTCCAGCGATAATTCAGCGCGGAGAGGATCCAGCAACCGAGAAATACAGCAATAATCATAAAACCAACATTACCCATGTGGTCACTCATATTGCTTACCGTATCCCACATTCCGCCCTGAAGTGAAAACGCATCGGACAGTAATCCTAACGCTTCCAGCCCGCCAATAAATACCGCCACCATCACCGAGGTTCCGGTGATGGTCATATTGTAATACAGCTTTCGCTGCGGCTTATTAAAGGCCCAGCCATAGGCCTCGACCATCAGAATACTGTCGAGGCAATCAATTAACGCCATGCCACAGGTAAACAATGCCGGAAACACCAGAATGGACCAGATGGACATCCCACTGGAAGCACCTGAAGCAGAAATGCCTAACAGCGAAATTTCTGTGGCAGTATCAAAACCCAGCCCAAACAAAAAGCCGACAAAATACATATGCCAGTCTTTCCCCACCAGCCTAAAGGCCGAGCGGAAGAGCCAACTCAGAGGCCCTGAAATCGTGATTTCTTCCGCGGTTCCGTAATAGGTGCCCGTACGTTTTAAATGACGGAATGCCTTCCATACCTGGCAGAAGATAATCAGATTGATGGTCGCCAGAATCAGCAAGAACGCTGCAGAAACGGCCGTACCGATCACGCCCCCAACATTCTGCAACCATGCCATATGATGTTTAAACACGCTGGTAGTGAGGGCAATGCCAATACTTGCCAGTACCACAATGGTGGAATGTCCGAGAGAAAACCATGCCCCGGTGGTCAATGCGCGCTTTTTTTGCTGCATCAGTTTGCGGGTTGCGCTGTCGATGGCGGCGATATGATCGGCATCCACGGCGTGGCGTAAACCGTAGCACCATGCGACCAGGCTCAGCGCCAGAAGCGAGGTATGATGACTAAACACCGTGAAAGCCCACAGCCACGCCACAATGTTTGCCCCGACCAAAATCGCCACCAGCAGCATAATGTCCGGACGTTTTTTGCACACTGAAAACAACGTGTTCATTGTTTTCGGCCCATTAACTTATTCATAAGAGACACAACCTAACCCGCCATTTACTGATTGGTAATCTAAATATTTATCAGCCTAATGATAACGGTTTAAAATTGCTGACGCGTGTCGTAGATCAAAGTTGCAGAGACCCTGAGTCCAGTTCAGCAAACGCGAGATCCGCCACCCGCAGGGTTATTGCCGCAGTATCCCCGTCTTGCAGAAACCAGGCGGATGAAAGCCCACACCATGCCGCGATCCACAGAAGAAGACGCTCGCGTTTAAGTCCGGCAGCCTCTGAAACGATGTTGACGCGCTGGGTGAACCTCGATGGATCAATGGCGATGCCAATACCAGGATCGGCAAGATCGGGATTGGTGAAAATATTGGCGTAATCAAACCCACGCTCACCCAACAACCCTTTCGGATCGATAGCCAGCCATCCAGACTCTGCAAAATCAAGCACATTTCCGTGGTGTAAATCACCGTGCAGCACCACGACATCTTGCGCAGTGGAGAAAAGCATATTGGCTGCCTGCGCGCAACGAAGCATGATCCCACCAAAACGTTGCGCTGTCGGCTCAAGATCGCGAAACCAGTGTTCAAGCGGCGTGAGCAGCGGTGTTGAGGTATCTGCCGCAACATGGAGTCGACGGGCAGTTTGGCAAATGATGCGGCAGGCTCGCGCATCCTGGTCTTCCCGGGACATATCCGTCAGCGATTGTGTCCCTGTGGCACGTTCTAACAGAATCGCCCCATTTTCATGAGCCAGCACCCTCGCCGCCCCTTTCCCGTTCCACCAGGTCATCAACTGACAACCGATTCGCTCACTGTCATCATCCGTGAGTTTAAGAATGGCTTTCTTGCCACCGTGAATTGTTGTCACGGGTAGCAGATACGATGTATGAGTCACGATGGGAGCACCATCAGGGATGAGTTTCCAGCGGCTTAACCAGGTACTGAACATATGCTTTCCAAAGTAATACCACCCTCTTCAGCCTGAGTGAATCGCTGGTGGAACATTAGCGAGATTTTTACCGCATTATAACGATGACGGGTCAGGGCGACACCTACATCTATACAGAATTTTATGCTAGGTTGAAAAATACAGCCCTCGAGAAAAAGGCAAACGCCAGCTTCAAAAACAGATCGTTTATGCTGCTTTTTCGATAGGTACACGGTAAAGTACAGAATAAAATAAAATCACATCATTGATAAAAGCAGGGAGCGCTCAATTCTCGTCCCCTGCACTTTTTTTACCCCTCAGTACTCTGTTAAGACGAGACTGTTGACCTGGCCCAACTGCCGCCGAACCGAAAGTCGAACATGCTCGTTAATCCTCTCCTGCACATAATCAGGCCGAAATTCAAGACGCAAAAAAAGCTGCGTCTGAAGCCGGTTAAGCATATTCATCTTCTTCACCAGCGTGTCGACTCGATGATAAAACAGCTTAGGTCTGGTACCAATTTGCCCGGCTGCGCTTTTCATTGAATCGTTGAGCAACAGGCTATGTACAGTGGTCATGTCCTTGTATGTCAGGTTTGCCATGGTTTTGAGATCAATAAGTAACGCTATTGCCATGCCATAAGATACCCCAGGACAATGACGTAATTTTTCGTAGTAGCCTCGCAGAGTGGCTTTCGAGTCTACGGAGACCAGCGACGCCAGAGCACAAGAGAAGCTCCCGCGATTACCGATAAAAATAAACCTGGCGCTGGTCTCATTGCGACTGACAATGCGAATAAGCTCCGTCAATGAAGGAAAAGAGGCCAGATCAATAATGCAGGTATCAACGCTGTGATCACTGATTCCTTCCAGCCGTTCCAGCGCAAGCCGTAAGTAGCAATTTCGTGTTTCTATTCGATATGTCACTTTTATATACCCTCTGAATGAGGGGGAAGAACACTCCCCCTGCGCAGATCTTCGGGGTTAGAAACTAATACTGATCCCTGCGACTCCCTGAATCGGTTCCTCTATGTAGCGGCTTTGACGGTAGTTAAATTCACCATACAGCGTCACATCTTTAGCCGGGCTAACGGTCATGCCAGCGGCATATTTTCCAGACGTCCCATTCTGGTTATTCTTAAAAGAATTACCCTGGTTAATCACCGCTTCGTTCGAGTGCGCTAACTCCTGTTCGACGCTGATGCTCAGGTACGGGCGAAGAGCAGTATGACCCGCGCTAAAATCCATTCCGAAACGGCTACCTGCTTCAGCCGTTAAGGAACGCGCCTTACCCGTATTCGCCTTCATATCATTATTCAGCGTGACGTTTGCATCGTTGATATAAGTACCGGTCATACGCATAAACGGCTCAACGCGAACAGACGCCATCGACATGAAGGTATATCCCGCTTCCAAGGCACTGCTTAAGCCATACTGATGCCATTCACCCGACGTTGTTCCACCGTTGGTCATGCGCGCGTTCAGTTTGCTCTCCAGTCGGTTGGCTTTCATTACACCATCCAGATAGAAGCCGCTTTTGTCATACCATGTACCGTATGCCCCAAGACCATAGCTGTCGACCGTGCTGGTGCCCCCTCGAGCATGCTTAACATTGTTGCTGGTCAGGGAGACAACGCCACCAGTAACGAGGCTGCCATTTTCAAAGACGCTCACCACGTCGCTGCCGAACTCCATTCCATTCTGGTACAGCTTATAGGCTGCGCCATTACTGGTTTCAGTGGCACTCTTTTTGCCAAGATAATGCCCCCACACGCTACCTTCACCGTGCGAGACACTCTGACTGCGGCCATGGCGGTATGTGCGCAGGCCATCCATTTCTCCACGCATAATGTTCAGACCTGCGTTTGCCAGACTCAGTACAGCGTCCGTCGATGGGGTAACCGCCAGATTGCCGCCGCCATTGCCGCCAGTATTACCATCGCCGCCATCACCACCATCGCCGCCATCTCCGCCGCCGTTTTCATCGGTCATCGCGCCGAGATACCAAACGTTGCCTGCCATGGCGTCTTTTCCGGCCTCCTGCTTTAGCACGTACATATAAGTACCGCCGTCTACCGCACGCGAGCTTTCACCGACTGCCGTTTGCAGGGTGAAATCGATATTACCACCCTGGTCATTAATCAGGTTGAGCGTGAGGTTGGTGTGATCGGTAATTTCTTTACCAGAATCCGCGACGACTAACCCGAAACTACCGTTGCCCTTTTCAATGGTGACAAAGTTTGCCGCGCTATCGGCAAGGGAAGTATTCAGTTGGAAAAGCCCCGTACCGTTGAGCTCACCGATCTGCAACGCCGAGTACCGTTCCTTATCGGTAGAATGAAACGCAACCGTGCCTTCATTCATGGTCAATTGGTCAATACGAGCAGCGATTGAGATGTCGTTCTCCCCAGGAACCCAGACGGTCAAGGAGCCTTTATTGAGCGTGACGTCAGTTGCATTCGATCCCGCCATCATCAACATACGACCGGTATTCTCAATTTGAGTTTTACCCACAGCCTCAGCCCCGACATTCAGTGCAAAAAGACCACCTTGAACGTTGGTGTCTTTCGCTATGCCGCCGTCAAGAACTTGCATAAAACCGTCTGTGATTTCATTACGCATCGCAACGCCTGCGACATAACTTTCTCCACCGTTGATAGCGGTATCAGTCACTATTGCACCTTTGCGCACATCCTGCTCCCCGCTATTCAGCAGCGTATTTTGTGCCGTTCCGCCAAGTTGAACAATCTGCAAGCCACCATTAATCGTTGTGTTCTGCACGATACCGCCGTCTTCAACATTTTGTGCGCCGCTAGTGAGGATGGTATTCCGTGCTGTACCGAAAACATTCTGCGTGCCGCCATTTACTGTCGTGCCAACGGCTAAACCATCCAGCCTAATAAACTGCGTCGTATATTTATCGTTTAAGGTGGCGTTAGACGCTTCGCTATTCGCCCCAACGATTTGAGTCGCATTGTCATTGAGCACGGAACCGTCAGAAATGCCACCATTGACGATAGTTTCAGATGCGCTAGCGAATAGCTGATTATTATTGTTATTTCCCTGAACACGGATGGTGCCGTTAGAAGAGACCGTATCATTTGCCGTTCCCCCTGCGCTAATTTCGATTTCACCGCCAGTCTGAACAGTATTCATGAGCATTCCGCCCTGCTCGACGTAAATCTGTCCATCATTGAGCTGGGAATCTGACGCCACACCACCGTCAACATACAGTTTTCCACCGTTGATAACAGTGTTGAAGGCATTCCCTCCTGCCATAACCGACTGAAGTCCCCTTGCAACAAGCACCGTACCGTTTGCTACACCACCATCATTTACGTGTTGCCCACTGAATACCGACAATCCCCCCCCACCAACCGTGGCATTATTCGCAACACCACCGTTTTCAATATACTGCTGCCCTGCAGTGGTAACTTGGGTATTATTAGCCACACCTGATACATTTTGCTCACCGTTATTTTCTAACGTTGCATTTTCAGAAATACCACCTGCATGTACATTTTCTTTACCCCCTCTATCAACTGACGTCCCCTGAGATGTTCCACCATCAAGAATATTTAAAGTCCCACCTGATTTAACAGTCACATCCTCAACCACTTCTCCATCATTCACATCAATGATATTACCAGACGTCACGTCAGTGGCCTGTGCCAGCGGCGTAAAAGCCAGTGCTGAAGCGATCAATAAAGAAAGCGGATTCATTTTACAATGAAGCATTGTTATAACCTTTTCAGTTAAAAATTGAAATACTGCATTTAAAACAGCATGAAATTAAAAAAGCATCAATTTGCAATTAGGTTCTCTTCTTTCCAGAAGTAGCCTTGAGCAATATCAGCCCCAGATTGAATACCGGTAATAAGTTCGTTTTCCGATGCCACACCTTCAATCAGCACTGGAATATCTCCCATAACTGTCTTAACGGAGTGAATGATGTTTTTCAGCACAGGGGAGTTAATTTCGCTTTTATCTATTTTAATACCATCAACGTTACCATTATATTCAGGCAAGCTCACCAAATCTGCAAAAGTAAAATCATCCACCCATATTTTTACACCATAAGAACGTAAGTTCCGGAGTTTTTTAAAAAACAAATAGCGGGTTTTATCATCGAGAGACTTGAACGCAGATGCATCAGATATCTCTATACATATAGAGTTAAATGTAGCAATGCGGTCAATGTCCAACTGACTCAGACACATAAATCCATCAATGGATAAATTATAAAAACACTTATCGACAATACTGTCGGTCACGCGATCGACTTGCTGCAGCAATAACTCGACCTGCTGACGACCGGATACACTGGCAAACCATTTTTCAGGATTACGCTCGTAACGTAATTTGCTTAAGACTTCATATCCGACAATACGATTTGCCACTAAATCAATAAGCGGTTCGAGGCGGAAATGTTCAATATCAGCCAGCCACCGGTGAGCCGCGCAAGTTGTGAGGGTACTCATCATCTCTGTGCCCCTGTCCTATTACTGTACGGAACGAGAATGCCGTCCGTTTCGATGAGCACAGTATTCAGATGATTCCGTCTTAAGACAACATTATAATCCACTGTTTTATATATTTATAGCATATATAACTGAATTATAGCTGTTAAATAGATTATAAATCCATATCAAGATTAACATATGACATCTAAGCACAAAGCGGAAATATAGGTCTATCATATAGAAATGCTCTACATAAGGAGACGAGCGATGCTGTATCTCATTGATGACATCGTCATCTATGACGCCCTGAACGGGACTTTGCGACGGAATGACGAAAAAATAGCCGAAGCGACCCATTTGACGACAATTGCAAACAAAATTTTCTCTTATCTGGTTCAACACCATGGTGCGTTAGTGACGCGCAACACGTTGTTTGATGAGATATGGGAGAAAGAAGGTGTTGCCTCTTCATCAAATACGTTAAATCAGTACATCAGTTTGCTCAGAAAAATCTTGTCCGGGTATCTTGGCGATAAGGAAATTATCGTTACCGTCCCGCGCGCAGGATATTATCTGAGCAAAGACATTAGCGTCTCGCAAAAGAACACCGCACATCGGCGAGTGACTCATTGGCCCAAGTATGCCGCCGGAATAATGGCGTTTGCGGTATTAGTAGCAGGCACGTTCCTGTACACCTATCAGCCAGATAAAATAACACCGCGTAAAATTGGTGAACTAGAAGGATGCCCGGTCTACGATATTTCAGGGGTTAAAAGCGAGGTAGCTGATGCCTCGAGCTTTGCCGTTGCAAAAAAAGCTTTGGAAATGAATAATCAGATCTGTACAAAAACAACGGCCTTTTATATTTATGCGCAGGAAGCACTACATCTGCATAAGCCTGCCAGGATTATGTTCACCCGCTGCATTGAGTGGGATGACAATCGAGACACTTGTCAGAATATTTATTACTACACCTGGATCCGCTGATGAAAAAGAGCCCGCTATTCTTATACGGTATTGGTGCGTTACTGCTGATTATTTTTCTGGCTGTGGGTTACTGGTATTCCCGGCATAATCTGGACTTTACCTGCTCATCATCCACGGCATCTTTTTACACTAACAAGGGTAACGTTCCTTTTTTGAATTATACCCAAAGCGTGTCGTTCACCCACAGTGGAAAAGCGTATGTACATATCTCAGGGGACATCCACGATGCCGAAAAAATGTATGCTCTGAACCGCACCATAATATATAGCTATGAGCGAATTGCCCCCAACGAATATCGTATGCAGGTGTTAACGGCATCTTATGCAGGCAGCGACAGCGTACCAGAGGCGATGGAAAAGAAGTATTTGATGCCAATTCTTCCTGGTATCGAACGTATTTTTGGCATTCGTCAGCTGCCAACCGGCGACATGGTTATATCGAACAACTCCGGTCCATTCCTCGTATGCGCCGTTCATTGAGAGGCTTTAGCCAGCGCTCAGGTGTTCGCCGCCATCGCCCGTTCCCGACATGCTGCATTTATTACGGGCCTCATGGGCCATGAGAATGCAGAAAGGGTTCATACAGTGTACTCTGCCGGGATAAGCGCAATTGACGATGGTCAGACTGAATTTCTGAATCTGCTTCTCGGTGGCTACAGCAATCCCCCCGTCAGCCCCGAGTGGCAAAAGCGTATTAGCTAACTTATTGAGCGTCCGGTGATTTGTTATGAAGAAGCTGTTTGTACAGTTTTACCTGTTGCTGTTCGTCTGCTTTCTGGTGATGACTCTGCTGGTCGGTTTGGTATATAAATTCACCGCAGAGCGCGCCGGCAGGCAGTCGCTTGATGATTTAATGAAAAGCTCCTTGTATTTGATGCGCAGTGAGCTTCGCGAGATCCCCCCCCATGAGTGGGGGAAGACGCTGAAAGAGATGGATTTAAACCTCTCGTTTGATCTGCGCGTGGAGCCGCTGAATAAATACCATCTGGATGCCCCTACCCAGCAGCGTCTGCGCGAGGGCGATATTGTGGCACTCGACGACCAGTACACCTTTATTCAGCGTATTCCTCGCAGCCATTATGTCCTTGCCGTCGGCCCGGTTCCCTATCTCTATTTTCTGCATCAAATGCGCTTGCTGGACGTCGCGCTGATGGCGTTCATCGCCATTTCACTGGCCTTCCCGGTGCTTATCTGGATGCGTCCGCACTGGAAGGAGATGTTGAGGCTGGAAGCGGCGGCGCAACGTTTTGGTGAAGGACACCTGAGTGAACGACTACATTTTGACAGCGGTTCCAGTTTTGAGCGGCTCGGCGTGGCGTTTAACCAAATGGCGGACAATATCAATGCGCTCATTGCCAGCAAAAAACAGCTGATTGATGGCATCGCCCATGAGCTGCGCACACCGCTGGTGCGTTTACGCTACCGGCTGGAGATGAGCGATAACCTCAGCGAACAGGAATCCCAGGCGCTGAATCGTGATATTAGCCAGTTGGAAGCGCTCATCGAAGAGTTACTCACCTATGCGCGACTCGACCGGCCACAGAATGAGTTAAACCTCACGGAACCAAACCTACCGGTATGGCTCACCACCCATCTGGACGATGTACAAAGCGTTAATCCTGACCGCACGGTACGCCTGCGCCATCTAACCTCCGGTGATTACGGTGCGCTGGATATGCGCCTGATGGAGCGCGTCCTGGATAATTTACTCAACAACGCCCTGCGCTACTGCCAGTCTACGGTTCACGCCTGTCTGCTGCTTCAGGGTAATCAAGCGATGCTGATCGTCGAAGACGATGGCCCCGGCATTCCACCTGACGCCCGTGCGCAAGTTTTTGAACCGTTTGTTCG
>NZ_SZXN01000065.1:131616-134272 GCF_005281195.1 Citrobacter sp. wls613 | reverse complement strand
CCGGGCCACCGGCGGCTGCGGACTCGGGCTGGCCATCGTCCACTCGATTGCGCAGGCCATGGGCGGTACGGTGATGTGTGACGAAAGCGAACTCGGCGGCGCGCGTTTCACCTTTAGCTGGCCCCTCTGGCATAACATTCCTGAATTTTCCGCTACTTGACCCCTACGGCTCGGTGGTCAGGTAACGTTGGGTGTGCTATAAAAAAGTATGTTGTAACTAAAATGGTAACTCTATGGCTCGTTACGATCTCGTTGAACGTCTGAACAGCACTTTTCGCCAGATGGAACAAGAACTGGCGCAATTCACTGAAAATCTGCAGCAGCACACGCTACTGATTGCCCGTGTGTTCTCCTTGCCAGAAATCGCAAAAGAGTCGGAGCACGCCCCGCTGGAGGCCATCGACGTTAAACAACATTTAGGTAAAGAAGCTCAAAGTCTGGCGCTGCGCCACTATCGCCACCTGTTTATTCAGCAGCAGTCCGAGAATCGCAGCAGCAAAGCTGCCGTGCGCCTACCCGGCGTGTTGTGCTATCAGGTCGACAGCCCTTCTCAGGCGACGCTGGAAGCGCAAATTCAGCGTATCAACCAGTTGAAAACAACCTTTGAGCATATTGTGACGGTGGATTCAGGTCTGCCACCCGCCGCACGTTTCGAATGGGTGCATCGTCATTTACCAGGACTCATCACCCTCAATGCTTATCGAACGCTGACGGTGGTCAGAGAACCTGCGACCCTGCGATTCGGTTGGGCCAATAAACACATTATTAAAAACCTGAAACGCGATGAGGTACTGGAACAACTGGAAAAGAGCCTGAATTCACCGCGCAGCGTACATCCATGGACGCGCGAAGAGTGGCAGGCCCGTCTGGAGCGCGAGTATCAGGACATTGCCGCCCTGCCGCAACAGGCGAAACTGAAGATAAAAAGACCGGTGAAAGTCCAGCCCATCGCCCGCGTCTGGTACAAAGGGCAGCAAAAGCAAGTGCAATATGCGTGTCCGACACCGCTGATTGCACTGATTAATAACGATAATGGTATGAGTGTGCCGGACATCGGCGAGTTGCTGAATTACGATGCCGACAACGTGCAACACCGTTTCAAACCGCAGGCGCAGCCGTTAAGGCTGATTATTCCCCGGCTGCACCTGTATGTGGCAGATTAACGTCCCGGTCGCATACTTCCGACCATCAGTTCCGGGCGCACCCAACTGTCGAACTCGGCTTCGCTAAGGTAGCCCAGCGCCAGCGCCGAGGCTTTTAACGTCAGCCCCTCTTTGTGGGCCTTTTTGGCGATCTCCGCGGCTTTATCGTACCCAATATGGGTATTCAGGGCAGTCACCAGCATCAGGGATTCGTTGAGCAACTGGTCAATGCGCTCGCGATTGGGCTCAATGCCGGTCGCGCAGTGCGCATTGAAGCTTTCCATACCATCTGCCAGCAGACGAACTGATTGCAGGAAATTATGGATAACCATCGGTCGGTAGACGTTAAGCTCAAAATTACCGGAGGCTCCGCCAATGTTGATAGCCACATCGTTGCCCATTACCTGACAGCACAGCATTGTTAAGGCTTCACATTGTGTGGGGTTGACCTTACCAGGCATGATGGAGCTGCCTGGCTCGTTTTCAGGAATCGCTATCTCGCCGATACCACAGCGCGGACCAGACGCCAGCCAGCGCACATCGTTGGCAATTTTCATTAACGATGCAGCCAGACCTTTCAGTGCACCATGGGCATGTACCAGCGCATCACAGGTGGCCAGCGCTTCGAATTTATTCGGCGCGGTGACAAACGGAGCACAGGTGATCACTCTCAGTTCATCCGCGACCCGGCGAGCATATTCAGGATGTGTATTCAGTCCGGTGCCGACGGCCGTTCCTCCCAAAGCCAGTTCAGCCACATGCGGCAGGCTGTTTTCTATGTGCTTCAGGTTATGTTCCAGCATCGCCACCCAGCCAGAAATTTCCTGACCCAGCGTCAACGGTGTAGCGTCCTGCAGATGCGTACGGCCAATTTTGACAATATCTGCAAAGGCGTGGGATTTTTTACTCAGTGTTTCAATTAAAACATTCAATTGTGGAATAAGTGACTTACGCAGAGCCAGCAGTGCGGCAACGTGCATCGCCGTGGGGAACACGTCATTTGAACTTTGGCTTTTATTGACGTCATCGTTGGGGTGTATTTTACGTTCCATCCCCCGCACGCCGCCCAGCAGTTCGCTGGCCCGGTTCGCCAGCACCTCGTTCATGTTCATATTGCTTTGCGTACCGGAACCGGTCTGCCAGATAGCCAGCGGAAACTCATCAGCGTGTTTATCAGCCAGCACTTCATCTGCCGCCTGCATGATGGCGTTCGCTTTTTCTGCCGCCAGCAGCCCGAGGTCCTGATTTACCTTCGCGGCAGCACGTTTAGTGAGCGCCAGCGCGTGAATCAGCGAGACTGGCATTTTCTCCGTAGAGATACGAAAATGCTCCAGCGATCGTTGGGTTTGTGCGCCCCAGAGTTTATCGGCCGGAACCTCAATCGCCCCCATTGAATCATTTTCGCGGCGTACCGTTACCATGACCTGCTCCTTATATTAACAATTGATTAGGTTATGTTTCGACATTGCCCATTTGCCATTGGTCTTATGAGTATTGACGAGGATGGAACCCTC
>NZ_SZXN01000065.1:56581-131571 GCF_005281195.1 Citrobacter sp. wls613 | reverse complement strand
CGGTAAAAAAAACCGCCCCGAGGGGCGGCTGACGTTACTTAACGCAGCGTGCGCACTGCGACGTCTGAATCTGTTGGAAGAAATCGTTACCTTTGTCATCCACCAGGATAAACGCCGGGAAATCTTCCACTTCAATTTTCCAGATGGCTTCCATCCCCAGTTCCGGGTATTCCACACATTCCAGGCTCTTGATACTGCCTTGCGCCAGCACTGCCGCAGGACCGCCGATGCTACCTAAATAGAAGCCACCGTGTTTATGGCAGGCGTCAGTAACCTGCTGGCTGCGGTTGCCTTTTGCCAGCATGATCATGCTGCCACCCGCAGACTGCAGTTGATCAACGTATGAATCCATGCGCCCGGCGGTGGTTGGGCCCAGCGAACCCGAAGCATAACCTTCCGGCGTTTTCGCCGGACCCGCGTAATAGATTGGATGATCTTTAACATACTGCGGCAAACTTTCGCCGTTATCCAGACGCTCTTTCAGTTTTGCATGCGCAATATCACGTCCGACGATGATTGTGCCATTCAGTGACAGACGCGTGGAAACAGGATACTGCGACAACTGAGCCAGGATCTCTTTCATCGGGCGGTTAAGATCGACGCGCACCGCTTCGCCTTCACCGGCCTGACGCAACGTTTCCGGGATGTACTTGCCGGGATTATTTTCCAGCTTCTCAATCCAGATCCCCTGGCGGTTGATCTTGGCTTTGATATTACGATCCGCTGAACAGGAGACGCCCATGCCAACCGGGCATGACGCACCGTGGCGCGGCAGGCGGATCACGCGAATATCGTGGGCAAAGTATTTCCCGCCGAACTGCGCGCCCAGTCCAAGGTTTTGCGCTTCAATCAACAGCTCTTTTTCCAGCTCGACATCGCGGAACGCCTGACCATGCTCATTACCTTCAGTCGGCAATTCATCATAATATTTAGCCGACGCCAGCTTAACGGTTTTCAGCGTCGCTTCTGCCGAGGTTCCACCAATCACAAAAGCAATGTGATACGGCGGACAGGCTGCGGTTCCCAGCGTACGCATTTTCTCGACCAGATAATTTTTCAATTTACCCGGCGTGAGCAGCGCTTTGGTTTCCTGATACAGATAGGTTTTATTCGCCGATCCCCCGCCTTTAGCGATGCAGAGGAATTTGTACTCGTCACCGTCCACGGTATACAGGTCTATCTGCGCAGGCAGGTTGGTTCCGGTGTTCACCTCGTTATACATATCCAGCGCGGCGTTTTGCGAATAGCGCAGGTTATCTTCGATATAAGTGTTATACACCCCACGCGCCAGAGCGGCTTCATCACCCCCGCCGGTCCAGACACGTTGCCCTTTTTTACCGACAATAATCGCCGTACCGGTGTCCTGGCAGGTCGGTAACACGCCTTTCGCCGCGATGTCGGAGTTACGCAGGAATTGCAGGGCCACATATTTGTCGTTCTCGCTGGCATCCGGGTCGCGAAGAATATCCGCAACCTGCTGCTGATGCGCCGGGCGCAGCATAAATGAGGCATCATGAAATGCCTGGCGGGCAAGGAGGGTTAAGGCTTGCGGATCAACTTTAATGATTTCGTGGCCTTCAAATTCGGAAACGGAAACATGGTCGCTGGTCAACAGATAGTATTCGGTATCATCCTTTTTGAGGGGGAAAGGATGCTGATAATGAAAGGGTTTGTTTGACATTGTGCTCTCACTTACTGCTCGGTCTGGTTATTCTCTGGGCAGATGTTCCATTGCCCTGCTTCCCTGTCGCGGGTCCGGTTGTGCCAGCAACGGCCTTTATGCAACCAGAATTGCTCAGGGTATTAAAAGCGAGTCACCATATCCTACACAATTTTTTAACAAAAACTGAGACAAGTACGACTTTTTACATGCGCAGGTTACTTCCCCGTGGGTTTCTTGGTTTAATAGTCAGAGATAATTCCACATTGAAACAGGGCTTGATAATGCAAAAACTCATCAACTCAGTGCAGAACTATGCCTGGGGAAGCAAAACTGCCTTAACGGAACTTTATGGCATTGAAAATCCGACCCAGCAACCGATGGCAGAGCTGTGGATGGGCGCCCATCCGAAAAGCAGTTCTCGGGTTCAGAACGCCGACGGCCAGACAGTTTCCCTGCGTGACGTGATCGAGCACGATAAGTCAGCACTGTTAGGTGATGCCGTAGCACAACGCTTTGGTGAACTGCCTTTCCTGTTTAAAGTGCTCTGCGCTGCCCAGCCTCTTTCGATTCAGGTCCACCCGAACAAACACAATTCTGAGGTTGGCTTTGCCAAAGAAAACGCTGCAGGGATCCCAATGGACGCCGCCGAGCGTAATTACAAAGATCCTAATCACAAGCCCGAACTGGTGTTTGCCCTGACGCCTTTCCTGGCGATGAATGCGTTTCGCGAGTTCTCCGAGATTGTGGCACTGCTACAGCCAGTGTCTGGTGCGCATCCGGCCATCGCTCACTTCCTGCAGGAACCCAACGCCGAGCGTCTGAGCCACCTTTTCGCCAGCTTGTTGAATATGCAGGGCGAAGAGAAATCGCGTGCGCTGGCCGTATTGAAATCTGCCCTTAACAGCCAACAGGGTGAGCCGTGGCAAACTATCCGTCTGATAGCGGATGTCTATCCGGATGATAGCGGCCTGTTCTCTCCGCTGCTGCTCAATGTGGTGAAGCTGAATCCAGGCGAGGCGATGTTCTTGTTTGCCGAAACCCCACACGCCTACTTGCAAGGTGTGGCGCTCGAGGTCATGGCCAACTCCGATAACGTACTGCGCGCCGGACTGACGCCGAAATACATCGATATTCCAGAACTGGTCGCCAACGTTCAGTTTGTCGCTAAACCGGCGAATCAACTGCTGACAACCCCAGTCAAAACAGAGTGTGAACTGGATTTCCCAATCCCGGTTGACGATTTCGCTTTCTCCCTGCATGTACTGTCTGCCCGTAAAGCCACTATCAGCCAGCACAGCGCCGCCATTTTGTTCTGCGTTGAGGGCGAAGCCGTGCTGAGCAAGGGCGAGCAACGCTTGGTACTGAAAGCAGGTGAATCGGCATTTATCAGCGCCAATGAGTCGCCGGTGAACGTCAGCGGCACCGGTCGTTTAGCGCGGGTTTATAACAAGCTGTAGCAAGATACTGATATTTTTAACAACTCTTGCTAAGCTAGTAGTGAGTTAAAGACATGTCACCCCTCCAGGCGTCTTCAAACGCCTGGATTTATTTTATGGATATCGAAATGAAAAAAACGCTGGTAGCTGCGGGTGTGGTGGTTGCACTGGGAATCGTCTGGACGGGCGGTGCATGGTTCACGGGAAAGAAACTGGAAACCCATCTTGCTGAGATGGTGACGCAGGCAAACGATCAGCTCAAACGCCTCTCGCCCGAGGCAGGCATTGAGCTGAGTTATGAGAACTACCAGCGCGGCGTGTTCAGCAGCCAGCTGCAACTGGTGGTAAAACCTGTTGCCGGTCAGGAAAATGCCTGGCTGAAGCCAGGGCAAAGCATCATTTTGGATGAATCCGTCGATCATGGCCCTTTCCCGCTAGCCCAGCTTAAGTCATTCAACCTGGTACCCGCGATGGCCGCAGTCAAAACCACGCTGGTGAATAATGACGTCAGCAAACCGTTATTTGACATTGCCAAGGGTGAGTCACCTTTCATCATCAATTCCCGCGTGGGCTATAGCGGCGATACCCGCTCTGACATATCTCTCAAGCCGCTGAGTTACGAAAAAGGCGATGAGAAAGTGGCCTTTAGCGGAGGCGAATTCCAGCTCAGCGCCGACAAAGACGGTAACGCGGTTTCCCTGACCGGTGAAGCGCAAAGCGGCGTGGTCAATGCGGTTAACGAGTACGATCAAAAAGTACAAGTTACCTTTAATAATCTGAAGACGGATGGCTCAAGCTCGGTTGCCAGCTTTGGTGAGCGTATTGGCGATCAGAAATTGTCCCTTGATAAGCTGTCTATTTCCGTCGAAGGCAAAGAGCTGGCGGTGCTGGAAGGCATGGGCATCGACGGTAAATCAGACCTGGTTAACGAGGGTAAAACCGTCAACAGCCAGCTGGATTACACGATCAACAGCCTGAAATTGCAGGGTCAAGATTTGGGTAGCGGTAAGCTGACGCTGAAAGTAGGCCAGATTGATGGCGAAGCATTACATCAGTTCAGCCAGCAGTATAGTGCCCAAACCAAAGCATTGATGTCACAGATTGACGTAGTGCAAAACCCGGAGCTGTATCAGCAGAAAGTGACCGAAGCGTTCTTCAGCGCTCTGCCTATTCTGATGAAGGGTGAGCCGGTTATTACCGTTGCGCCACTGAGCTGGAAAAATGCCAAGGGTGAGACCAGCTTTAATCTGTCCCTGTTCCTGAAAGACCCGAATGCGAACCAGGAAGAACCAAAAACGCTGGCCCAGGAAGTGGATCGCTCAGTGAAATCACTGGACGCAAAGCTGGCGATCCCAATGGATATGGCAACTGAGTTCATGACCCAGATTGCCAAACTGGAAGGGTATCAGCAGGAAGAAGCGGCAGGTATGGCGAAACAGCAGGTCAATGGTCTTGCTGCGATGGGTCAAATGTTCCGCATCACGACGGTACAGGACAACACCATCGGCTCCAGCCTGCAGTACGCAAACGGTCAGGTGACGCTCAACGGCCAAAAAATGCCACTGGATGAGTTTGTCGGCATGTTTGGTATGCCAACACTTTCCGCACCAGATGCCCCGGCCATGCCGCAGCCGTAATTTCCATCTGCGTGATGTCCGCCACAGCCCGATAAAGCGATTTATCGGGCTTTTTTACCTCTGGCGCATTACTTTTGCGTCACCAGTCTGGCGGATAACGTCAGATTGCGCGAATGCCCCTCATCACTGCTGATTCGCTGGAGTACGCGTTCAGCCAGTGTATATCCCATTTCACGCGCGGGCGTGCTGGCCCAAATAATCGGTAAATCATCCAGAGCGTTCTCTGCCACATCGGCAAAGGCGGCTAGCGAGATCTGCTGTTCAAAATAACGGTCAACGCCAATTTCACCACTCTGTCGCCCTGCTTTCATCAGGCCAAACCAAGCCCCAACGGCGATAGTTTCGTTATAGCACACCACTGCACTGATGGTCGGGTTATGCCGTAGTAGCGCCGTCACGGCGTCTGCGGCCTGCTTCTGGCTTGAGGCGCACTCCAGTACCCAATCGCTGTGAAAAGGCAGTCCAAATTTAAGCAGCGTGGCGCAATATCCCCCCACGCGTTCTGCACGGGTCAGAGAGGAGCTCTGTCCCCCTAACCAGGCGATTCGTTGATGACCATGCCCGACAAGATGCTCAACTAACAGCTGCGCAGCCTGCATATTGTCGGGTCTGACGGTGTCAGCATCATCCAGATAGCTGGCGCGTGAAGCAAACACTACCGGAATACCCTTTTCACCGGCCAACTGCCGTAACGCGTCGCTGCTGCCCGCGGCTCCGGCGATCACCACCCCGTCAACACCCTGATTGAGTAACATCGAGAAACGCTGGGCCAGCTGTTCGCCGTCCTTACCGCCATGCAGTAAAAATACCATCCGCCCCTGAGCTTCTAAGACTTCCGTCAGTCCTGCCGTCAGTTCGGCATAAAACGGCGTCGAGAGATCGCGAACGATTAACCCAATAACCCCACTCTGCCCGCCACGCAGCGCCGATGCCTGGCGGTTACGTACGAACCCCAGTTGTTCGATGGCAGCATTGACCCGTTCTCCGGTCGCTGATGAGATACGCCCTTTGCCGCTAAGAACCAATGAGACGGTACTGACTGAGACACCGGCCGCCAGCGCTACATCATGAATGGTTATTTTTTTGGCTATAGCCATAAAACCAGAAAGCTCCCTGATAACGTGATGGATAAAACGTTTTATCAATCATCCGTATTTATACGCCCTATTATCCTTCGATAATGTGATTTGTAAAGCACTAAAATTAGGTAAAACGTTTTATCTTCTCGCCATCATTCGTTGGTCGATTTTTTACAAGGAGTCGTTAGATGACGACGAGAACCACACCAAAAGTCACGTTATGGGAATTTTTCCAGCAGTTGGGCAAAACCTTTATGTTGCCCGTAGCACTGCTCTCGTTTTGCGGGATCATGCTGGGGATCGGCAGCTCATTAAGCAGCCATGATGTCATTACGCTGCTCCCCGCGTTGGGGAACCCGATGTTGCAGGCGCTGTTTACCTGGATGAGCAAAGTCGGATCCTTCGCATTTAGTTTTCTGCCGGTGATGTTTTGTATCGCTATCCCGCTTGGCCTGGCGCGCGAAAACAAAGGCGTTGCGGCCTTTGCCGGTTTTGTCGGCTATGCGGTAATGAACCTGGCCGTCAACTTTTGGTTAACGGCCAAGGGAATATTGCCCACCACGGATGCGGCGATCCTAAAAGCCAACAACGTGCAAAACATTCTGGGGATCCAGTCGATCGACACTGGGATCCTCGGTGCGGTAATCGCCGGGATCATTGTCTGGATGCTGCATGAACGTTTCCACAACATTCGCCTGCCGGATGCGCTGGCGTTCTTCGGTGGCACCCGTTTTGTGCCGATCATCTCGTCGGTAGTGATGGGACTGGTCGGGCTGGTCATTCCGCTGATTTGGCCGTTCTTCGCCATGGGTATCACTGGCTTGGGTAACATCATCAATAGCGCCGGTGATTTTGGTCCGATGCTGTTTGGTACCGGTGAACGTCTGCTGTTGCCGTTTGGCCTGCATCACATTCTGGTGGCCTTAATTCGCTTCACTGAAGCTGGCGGTACGCAGGAGGTATGTGGTCATAGCGTTAGCGGCGCGCTGACTATTTTCCAGGCCCAATTGAGCTGCCCTACCACTCAGGGCTTCTCTGAAAGTGCTACGCGTTTCCTGTCCCAGGGCAAAATGCCGGCGTTCCTCGGCGGTTTACCGGGCGCTGCGTTAGCGATGTACCACTGTGCTCGCCCTGAAAATCGTCACAAAATTAAGGGATTATTAATCTCCGGCCTGATCGCCTGCGTGATTGGCGGTACCACCGAACCTCTGGAGTTCTTATTCCTGTTCGTCGCACCAGTGCTGTACGTTATTCACGCACTGTTGACCGGACTGGGCTTCACTATCATGGCTGTGCTTGGCGTCACCATCGGCAATACCGATGGCAACCTGATTGACTTCGTGGTGTTTGGCATCCTGCACGGGTTGTCCACCAAGTGGTATCTGGTACCGGTTGTCGCTGCTATCTGGTTCGCGGTGTACTACGTCATCTTCCGCTTCGCCATCACCCGCTTTAATCTGAAAACACCGGGTCGTGATGTCGAAATTGCCAGCAATATTGAGAAAGTCATGGCAGGAACGCCGGGCAAATCAGGCTATAACGTCCCGGCTATTCTGGCGGCGCTGGGTGGCGCAGAAAATATCGTCAGCTTGGATAATTGCATTACCCGCTTGCGTCTTTCCGTGAAAGATATGTCGCTTGTGAACGTGCAGGCGCTGAAGGACAATCGCGCAATTGGCGTCGTTCAACTCAATCAGCATAACTTGCAGGTCGTCATCGGTCCGCAAGTCCAGTCGGTGAAGGACGAAATGACGGTTCTGATGAATACCGTACAGGCATAAGGGCAACAATATGTTTGATTTCTCAACTGAAGTGGACAGGCACGGTACCTGGTGCACCCAATGGGATTATGTCGCCGACCGGTTTGGTTCGACCGACCTGCTACCATTCACCATCTCAGATATGGATTTTGCCACCGCACCATGCATTCTCCAGGCGCTGACGCAGCGCCTGTCACACGGTGTGTTGGGCTACAGTCGCTGGAAAAATGATGATTTTTTGGCGGCAATTAGCCACTGGTTCCTGACCCGCCATAACACCCAAATCGATCCGCAATCTGTAATATATGGCCCCTCCGTCATCTATATGGTGTCGGAGCTGATCCGTCAGTGGTCATCAACGGGTGACGCGGTGGTTATCCATACTCCAGCTTACGATGCGTTTTACAACGCCATCAAAGGCAACCAGCGTACAGTGCACCCTGTTGCACTGGAGAAACGTGCGCACGGCTGGTATTGCGATATGGCTAAGCTGGAAGAAACCCTCTCGCGGCCTGAAAGCAAAATTCTTCTGCTCTGTAGTCCGCAGAATCCGACCGGCAAGGTCTGGACCCGAGATGAACTGGAAACCATGGCTAGCATGTGTCAACGGCACGGCGTGAAGGTCATTTCCGACGAGATTCATATGGACATGGTATGGGATCAACAACCTCATATCCCATGGAGTCAGGTTGCTCGAGGCGACTGGGCGCTGCTCACATCCGGTTCCAAGAGTTTTAATATTCCGGCGTTAACAGGGGCTTACGGAATCGTTGAAGACGCCGATAGCCGTAACCACTACCTTGCGGCGCTAAAAGGCCGAGATGGCCTTTCCTCACCTGCAGTACTGGCGCTTACCGCGCATATTGCTGCTTATCAGCACGGCGCCCCGTGGTTGGATGCATTACGCGATTATCTGGCCGCTAATCTGCACTATGTCGCATATGAGCTTAATGCTGCGTTCCCTGAGTTAAACTGGCAGATCCCACAATCAACTTATCTGGCATGGATTGACCTGCGTCCGCTCAATATTGATGATCATGCGTTGCAGGATGTGCTCATCCATCAGCAAAAAGTCGCGATCATGCCGGGATATACCTATGGTGCAGAAGGTCGCGGTTTTGTCCGTCTGAATGCCGGATGTCCGCGTGCAAAACTGGAAAAAGGTGTGAATGGGTTAATAAACGCTATTCGTTCGCTACGCTGACTTTACTTGCGCAATACGTCCTGTATTGCGCAATTTTACCTGCTGGGGAATCCGCCTTCTTTGTTACTCTCTCACCATTGCACAATAGGGCAATGTGAGAAAAAACAGTATTTTTCAGCTAACCGTGTATAGTGGGCTTCCACTCAAATCAGGAAGAGCCTATGTCTGAACGTAAAAATGTGAAATCCCGCCGTAATTTTCTTATCAAATGTCCTTGCCCTAACTGCACCGCGCATTCTGAACACAGTTTTTCTCGCGTACAAAAAGGTGCCATGTTGATTTGCCCGCAGTGCAATAAACTATTCCAGGCCGATACCAAACTCGTCGCGTAAACTGCTATTCAGATAACCGCTGCTCAAAACAATTATCATGAATTGCGGTTATCACAGCATAAATCATCACTCCGAATCTCACGACATCTGTCATCTATAATTTCAGCAAATATCACGCCTAAATTAGGCTATTACAAAGCGAATACCTACTTTCTGGATGGTTTTAGCGGATGATGTTTCTGTTGTATAATGGTGCGCACTTTTACTAAAAACAAAGAGTGCGACCATGATTGATAAATCCCTCCCCTTAACCGACATCCATCGCCACCTTGATGGCAACATTCGTGCGCAAACCATTCTCGATCTTGGCCGTCAGTTCAATTTAACGCTTCCCGCTCAAACGCTGGAAACGCTGATTCCGCACGTGCAGGTCACCTCGACAGAACCGGATTTAGTCAGTTTTTTGTCGAAGCTCGACTGGGGCGTGAAGGTACTGGCCTCACTGGATGCCTGTCGCCGCGTGGCATTTGAAAATATTGAAGATGCCGCCCGTAACGGGCTGCACTATATGGAACTGCGCTTTTCGCCCGGCTATATGGCGATGGCGCATCAACTCCCCGTCGCGGGCGTGGTTGAAGCAGTGATTGCGGGCGTACGTGAAGGCTGCAAGACTTTTGGCGTGGAAGCGCGCTTAATTGGCATTATGAGCCGTACTTTTGGCGAAGCCGCTTGCCTGCAGGAACTGGATGCGCTGTTAGCACACCGTGACCACATTACCGCACTGGACCTGGCGGGCGATGAACTGGGTTTCCCAGGCAGTCTGTTCCTGTCTCATTTTAATCGGGCGCGCGATGCAGGCTGGCACATTACCGTGCACGCTGGTGAAGCAGCAGGCCCTGAAAGCATCTGGCAGGCAATCAGAGAACTGGGCGCTGAACGTATTGGTCATGGCGTTAAAGCTGTGGAAGATCGTGCATTGATGGATTTTCTTGCCGAGCAGCGAATTGGCATCGAATCCTGCCTGACCTCCAACATCCAGACCAGCACCGTTGCTTCACTGGCTGCACATCCGCTGAAGACGTTCCTCGAACAGGGTGTGTTGGCCAGTCTAAACACCGACGATCCCGCGGTTCAGGGCGTGGATATTATTCACGAATATACCGTTGCTGCTCCAGCTGCAGGGTTGAGCCGCGAGCAGATCCGTCAGGCGCAAATTAATGGTCTGGAAATGGCGTTTTTGAGTACTGAAGAGAAACGTGCGTTGCGTGAGAAAGTCGCAGCAGCATAACGATGATAGTGCCGGATAGCGCTAACGCTTATCCGGCATTTCCGTAATCAGGCAAGACACAACGTAGAACGATGTTTTGCCGATTCAATACCCAGCTCAATCAGTTCCATAATTTGAATGGCCTGTCGTGCTGGAACCGGGTTTTCACCATTGCCGTTCAGTGCATCACGGATACCCGCATAATAAGCCGGATAGTTACCCGGCACGGTTAACCAGGTCTCTTCCACACGTTCTTCGCCTTCGACCCGCGTCAGCACGCCATCGCGCATGTCGTAACCCCAGTCTTCCTGCGGCAAACGTTCACCATTTTTTAAACGTTCTTCCTGCGGATCAAGACCGTATTTCACATAGCTCCCACGCGAACCGTGCACGATGTAGCGTGCCGACTCGGCGGCAGCCAGCATGGTGCCGTGCAGAACCACCCGACGCTGAGGGTAAGTCAAAATAGCGTGGAAATAATCTGTCGATTGTGCGCCAGGACGCAACTGCGCAAGGTCCACCGTCAGGCTGACGGGCAAACCAAACAGGTTAATGGCCTGATCCAACAGATGCGGCGCTAAATCGTACCAGATTCCGCTTCCTGGTCCGCCCTGTTCACGCCAGCGGTCGCGGACCTGCGGACGGAAACGATCGAAGTGGGATTCAAAGTAAGCGACTTCACCCAACACTCCGTCTGCCAGCAGAGCTTTCAGCGTCAGGAAATCACTGTCCCAGCGGCGGTTATGGAAAACAGACAGCACACGACCCAGGCTACGCGCCAACGCATCCAGTTCGCGAGCTTGTGACAGTGTCACGGTAAATGGCTTATCAACAACCACGTGTTTACCCGCTTCCAGCGCTGCTTTAGCGAGCGGGAAATGCGTGTCATTCGGCGTGGGGATCACAATCAGGTCGATGCTGGGATCGTTAAACAGATGCTTAGGCTCACTCACCACCGTAACAGAAGGCCAGTCCGCCTTCACTTTTGCTTCGTCACTACTGGATACCGCGGCCAGCTCCAGCCCCGGGGTGCCCACAATCAGAGGGGCATGGAAAGTTTTGCTGGCATAGCCATAGCCAATCAGCCCAACGCGGATGTTGTCACTCATGTTATTGCCTCTCAATTCAGGACCGACCTATTTCACACCATACATCGCAACGTCACAACAGTTTAATAACCTTTGAAGGGAAAAGGTTGTTTCTTAACTTAAGTCAAACATATGCCACTTAGCGATAACTTGCTGCGAAAAAGTCGTCGAAATCGTTCCCAATGCTCTTGCCGTCTTACTTATTGATAAGTAACATTTGCCTCCTGTGTTTAAGGATAAATCAAAGCAAATGTCGTCAGTAATGAATCGTCTTATTGAGTTAACAGGTTGGATTGTTCTCGCGGTTTCCGTCATCCTTTTAGGTATTGCCACGCATATCGACAACTACCAGCCACCAGAACCAACGGCTTCGGTGCATACGGTGCAGAAAAAATAACCCACGGCCTCCTTTTTTAACCCAGCAGTCATGCTGGGTTAGGTTGTAACAGCGTCATTTCTATCAAAAATAGCGAATTGTGCAGTCCCCCACCTTGGCACTTATTGCCTGCGATAGCGAAGCGCGTTACCCTTTGACCGGGTGCTCAGCGTGCCTGCGTATCTATCAGTACGAACACTCTTATTTGTATCTTTGCACACCCTGCGTTTTTATCTGCGCAACCTTGTTTATTTTTTAATATTAACTACTCCGTTGGTGTTATTTTCTTAATATGGATCTCCACATATGACTGTTCAGGATTACTTATTAAAATTCCGCAAAATCAATTCCCTCGAAAGCCTGGAAAAACTGTTCGATCATCTTAACTACACGCTCACCGACGATCGCGACATTATCAATATGTATCGCGCGGCGGATCACCGCCGGGCGGAGCTAATCTCCGGGGGACGCCTGTTTGATATCGGCCAGGTGCCAAAATCCGTCTGGCATTATGTGCAATAAATAAGAAAGTAGCGCTCATCGTTAAAAGCTTTATAATAATCGCCCCAAAATGAATGGCATGTTTGTTTGCACGCGTAAATCTGGAGAAGAGATGACGACGACACCGGCACAACGTATCGGAGGCTGGCTACTTGGTCCACTGGCCTGGCTGTTAGTGGCGTTGTTGAGCGCTTCGCTGGCGATCCTGTTGTATGTAACTGCGCTGGCAACTCCGCAGACGTTTCAGACGCTCGGCGAACAAAGCGCCACTAATTTACTGTTATGGGGCGTTTCCTTTATTACCGCTATCGCCATGTGGTACTACACGCTGTGGCTGACTATCGCGTTTTTCAAACGCCGACACTGTGTACCTAAGCACTACATTTTATGGTTACTGATCTCCGTGTTACTGGCTATTAAAGCCTTTGCGTTTTCACCTGTTCCGGATGCCTTTGCCGTCCGCCAGCTACTGTTCCCGTTGTTGGCTGCTGCATTGCTGGTGCCCTATTTCAAGCGTTCGCAGCGCGTGAAATCGACGTTTGTGAACCCGTAATAACCCTACAGTTAACCTGTTGTCGCCTGTTGTAGATTGTCAGATAATAGGCGGCTTTTTTATTTCAGGCCGAAAAATGACTGATTACCTGCTGCTGTTTGTCGGAACTGTACTGGTCAATAACTTTGTACTGGTCAAGTTTCTGGGTCTCTGCCCGTTTATGGGCGTTTCCAAAAAACTGGAAACGGCGATGGGCATGGGCCTCGCCACGACCTTTGTAATGACGCTGGCATCGATTTGCGCATGGCTGATTGACACCTGGATCCTCATCCCGCTCGATCTCATCTACCTGCGTACGCTGGCGTTTATCTTAGTCATCGCCGTGGTCGTGCAATTTACCGAAATGGTGGTGCGCAAAACGAGTCCTGCTCTGTATCGCCTGCTGGGGATCTTCTTACCGTTGATCACTACTAACTGTGCGGTACTGGGCGTCGCGTTGTTGAATATCAACCTCGGTCATAACTTTTTACAGTCGGCGCTGTACGGTTTTTCCGCTGCCGTCGGCTTCTCGCTGGTGATGGTACTGTTCGCCGCCATTCGCGAGCGCCTCGCCGTGGCTGATGTTCCGGCACCTTTTCGCGGTAATGCGATTGCGCTGATTACCGCCGGTTTAATGTCATTGGCCTTTATGGGCTTTAGTGGTTTGGTGAAGCTGTAATGAATGCTATCTGGATTGCCGTTGCCGCAGTGAGTCTACTGGGTCTGGCATTCGGCGCTGTTTTAGGCTATGCCTCCCGACGTTTTGCCGTTGAGGACGACCCGGTCGTTGAAAAAATCGATGAGATCCTTCCGCAAAGTCAATGTGGCCAGTGCGGTTACCCTGGCTGTCGCCCGTATGCGGAAGCGATCGGCTGCCAGGGCGAAAAAATCAATCGCTGCGCCCCCGGCGGTGAAGCGGTGATGCTAAAAATTGCGACGCTGCTGAACGTCGATCCGCAGCCTATTGATGGCGATGAACAGGACGTTACGCCGGTGAGAATGCTGGCGGTCATTGATGAAAATAACTGTATTGGCTGTACAAAGTGCATTCAGGCCTGCCCGGTTGATGCCATCGTCGGCGCGACGCGTGCGATGCACACAGTCATGAGCGATCTCTGTACCGGATGCAACCTGTGCGTTGATCCTTGCCCGACTCAGTGTATTGAATTACGTCCGGTTGCCGAAACGCCTGATAGCTGGAAGTGGGATTTGAACACTATCCCCGTGCGCATCATTCCCGTGGAACAACATGTTTAAGCTATTCTCTGCATTCAGAAAAAACAAAATTTGGGACTTCGAAGGCGGCATTCATCCGCCCGAAATGAAAGCCCAGTCAAACGGCACGCCGCTGCGACAAGTACCACTGCCGCCGCGTCTGGTGATTCCGCTCAAACAGCATATTGGTGCTGAGGGTGAGCTGTGCGTAAACGTCGGTGACCACGTCCTGCGCGGCCAGGCGCTGACGCGTGGACGAGGCAAAATGCTGCCAGTGCACGCGCCAACCTCCGGCACCGTTGTGGCCATTGCTCCGCACTCCACTGCGCACCCTTCAGCATTGGCCGAGCTCAGCGTCATAATCGATGCTGATGGCGAAGATCGCTGGATTGAGCGTGAAGGCTGGGCTGACTATCGTTCCCGCAGCCGAGAAGAGCTTATTGCCCGTATTCATCAGTTCGGTGTTGCCGGACTGGGCGGTGCTGGTTTCCCTACTGGCGTAAAACTGCAGGGCGGCGGCGATAAAATTGAAACATTGATCATCAACGCTGCGGAATGTGAGCCCTACATTACCGCTGACGATCGCCTGATGCAGGATTGTGCAGCTCAGGTGGTGGAAGGCATCCGCATTCTGGCCCACATTCTTCAACCGCGCGAGATCCTGTTGGGGATTGAAGATAACAAACCGCAAGCGATATCAATGCTGCGCGCGGTGCTGGCGGACTCACATGATATCAGCCTGCGCGTTATCCCAACCAAATATCCTTCCGGCGGCGCGAAGCAGTTGACCCAAATTCTGACCGGAAAACAGGTCCCACACGGTGGACGCTCCTCGGATATCGGCGTCCTGATGCAAAACGTCGGTACGGCCTATGCTATCAAACGCGCCGTGATCGACGGAGAACCGATCACCGAACGCGTCGTAACGCTGACCGGCGAAGCCGTTAGCCGTCCGGGCAACGTCTGGGCACGTTTAGGCACGCCTGTTCGCCACCTGCTTGATGACGCAGGTTTTTGCCCTTCCGCAGAGCAAATGGTCATCATGGGCGGCCCGCTAATGGGCTTCACTCTCCCCTGGCTTGATGTCCCCGTAGTGAAGATCACCAACTGCCTGCTGGCACCATCTGCCAATGAAATGGGTGAACAGCAGGAAGAAAAAGGCTGCATTCGCTGTAGCGCCTGCGCCGACGCCTGCCCGGCCGATCTCTTGCCTCAGCAGCTTTACTGGTTCAGTAAAGGACAGCAGCACGACAAAGCAATCGGTCACAATATCGCTGACTGCATTGAATGCGGTGCCTGTGCGTGGGTATGTCCCAGCAATATTCCGCTGGTGCAGTATTTCCGTCAGGAAAAAGCTGAGATTTACGCCATAAGCCAGGAAGAAAAACGCGCCGCAGAGGCAAAAGCACGATTCGAAGCCAGACAGGCACGCCTGGAGCGTGAAAAAGCCGCGCGTCTTGAACGTCATAAAAGCGCCGCCGTTCAGCCTGCCGCGAAGGACAACGATGCCATTGCCGCCGCACTTGCACGGGTGAAAGAGAAACAAGCACAGGCTTTACAACCGATTGTTATTCAGGCCGGAGAGAAACCGGATAATAGTGCAGCCATTGCCGCCAGAGAAGCACGGAAAGCACAGGCCCGGGCCAAACAGGCGGAAAATGTGCCTGCTACCGACAGCACCACCGATACCGATCCGCGCAAAGCCGCGGTAGAAGCCGCTATTGCCCGTGCCAAAGCACGCAAGCTTGAGCAGCAACAGGCCGTCGCCGAGGCTGCCGAACCGGTTGACCCGCGTAAAGCCGCGGTAGAGGCCGCCATTGCCCGCGCCAAAGCACGCAAGCTTGAGCAGCAGCAGGCCATCGCCGAGACTGCCGAGCCGGTTGACCCGCGTAAAGCCGCGGTAGAAGCCGCCATTGCCCGCGCTAAAGCACGCAAACTTGAGCAGCAGCAGGCCGTCGCCGAGACAGACGAACCGGTTGACCCGCGTAAAGCCGCGGTAGAAGCCGCCATTGCCCGTGCTAAAGCACGCAAACTTGAGCAGCAGGTTGTCGCCGAGACCACCGAACCAGTTGATCCACGCAAAGCCGCCGTTGCGGCCGCTATTGCACGCGCTCAGGCTAAAAAGGCCGCCCAGCAGCAGGTTGTTAACGAGGAATAAATGGTATTCAGAATCGCAAGCTCTCCCTATACCCATAACCAGCGCCAGACATCGCGTATTATGCTGCTGGTGTTAATTGCCGCGTTACCGGGGATTGCCGCTCAGCTTTGGTTTTTTGGTTGGGGCACGTTGGTACAGATTTTTCTCGCCGCCATCAGCGCCATTGCCGCTGAAGCAGGCGTATTGAAACTGCGTAAACAGCCGGTTGTCGCTATTTTAAAAGACAACTCCGCCTTGCTCACCGGGCTACTGCTTGCCGTCAGCCTTCCACCGCTAGCCCCCTGGTGGATGGTGGTCCTGGGCACCGTATTTGCCGTGATCATTGCCAAGCAACTGTATGGCGGCCTCGGGCAAAACCCGTTTAACCCGGCGATGATCGGCTATGTGGTTCTGCTTATCTCCTTCCCGGTGCAGATGACAAGCTGGCTTCCCCCGCATGAAATTGCGGCCACGGTACCGGGATTTGTTGACGCCATTAACGTCATTTTTACCGGACATACCTCAAGCGGCGGTGATATGAACACCTTACGCATGGGTATCGATGGCATTAGCCAGGCGACGCCGCTTGATACGTTCAAGACATCGTTGCACGCCGGACGCACGGTAGAACAGGTTATGCAGTACCCCATTTACAGCGGGATGCTTGCAGGCGCAGGCTGGCAGTGGGTAAACCTGGCCTGGCTGGCGGGCGGCGTCATGCTATTGTGGAAAAATGCTATTCGCTGGCATATTCCGGTCAGTTTCCTGCTGTCGCTCGCTGTCTGTGCGACGTTAGGCTGGCTTTTCTCTCCCGAGTCGCTGGCGTCACCACAGCTGCACCTGCTCTCTGGCGCAACCATGCTCGGTGCGTTCTTTATTCTTACCGATCCCGTTACGGCATCGACAACCAATCGCGGTCGGCTGATTTTTGGTGCACTTGCCGGTCTGTTGGTATGGCTGATTCGCAGTTTTGGTGGGTATCCGGATGGCGTGGCCTTTGCGGTATTGTTGGCAAATATCACGGTCCCGTTGATTGATTATTACACCCGCCCTCGCGTGTACGGACATCGCTAAGGACACCCTATGCTGAAAACGATTCGTAAACACGGTATCACTCTGGCACTCTTTGCCGCTGGCTCTACGGGCTTAACAGCGGCAATCAATCAGCTGACTAAGTCTACGATTGACGAGCAGGCGACGCTGCAGCAAAAAGCGCTGTTTGATCAGGTTCTGCCAACTGACCGCTACAATAATAATCTGCGCGACAGCTGTTATCTGGTCACGGCTCCGGCGTTGGGTAAAGGGATGCACCGTGTTTATATCGCCCGCCAGGACGAGCGACCGGTTGCTGCCATCCTCGAAGCCACCGCGCCAGACGGCTACTCCGGCGCGATACAACTGCTGGTTGGTGTCGATTTTAACGGTACCGTGCTGGGTACGCGGGTCACGGAGCATCATGAAACGCCAGGTCTGGGCGATAAAATCGAGCTTCGACTGTCCGACTGGATAACGCACTTTAGCGGCAAAACGATCTCTGCTGAAAACGATCCTCATTGGGCGGTGAAAAAAGATGGCGGTGACTTCGACCAGTTCACCGGTGCCACCATCACCCCCCGCGCAGTCGTCAATGCGGTGAAACGCGCGGGCCTGTATGCACAGACGCTGCCTGCACAACTTCCTCAACTTCCCGCCTGTGGAGAATAAACCATGAGCGAAATTAAAGACGTTATTGTTCAGGGATTGTGGAAAAACAACTCCGCACTGGTACAGTTACTTGGCATGTGCCCGCTGCTGGCAGTCACCTCTACCGCAACCAATGCCCTTGGGTTGGGACTTGCTACCACACTGGTTTTAACGCTAACCAACCTGACCATCTCTGCCCTGCGCCGCTGGACGCCGTCTGAGATTCGTATTCCTATTTATGTCATGATCATCGCGTCGGTAGTCAGTGCCGTACAGATGCTTATTAACGCCTACGCCTTCGGGTTGTATCAGTCGTTGGGGATCTTCATCCCGTTGATTGTGACCAACTGTATTGTGGTCGGTCGTGCCGAGGCCTTTGCGGCAAAAAAAGGCCCCGCACTCTCCGCGTTGGATGGGTTTTCCATCGGAATGGGGGCAACCGGTGCGATGTTTGTGCTGGGCTCACTGCGCGAGATTATCGGCAACGGCACGTTGTTTGATGGCGCTGATGGTCTGCTGGGTAGCTGGGCAAAAGTGCTGCGCATTGAGATTTTCCATACAGACACACCGTTCCTGTTAGCCATGCTGCCGCCAGGCGCGTTCATCGGGCTGGGGCTGATGCTGGCCATCAAGTATCTTATTGACGAGAAGATGAAGAAACGTCGCGCGCAGGCTGCGTTAACAGACGTTCCGGCGGGTGAAACAGGGAATGTGTCATGAACA
The DNA here is from genome assembly GCF_005281195.1 of Citrobacter sp. wls613. Classification (NCBI taxonomy): domain Bacteria; kingdom Pseudomonadati; phylum Pseudomonadota; class Gammaproteobacteria; order Enterobacterales; family Enterobacteriaceae; genus Citrobacter; species Citrobacter sp. wls613. Next base: position 112,998 of record NZ_SZXN01000065.1, on the reverse strand, counting down.
AAGCAAAACGGCTGGAAATACTGACGCGCCTGCGCGATAACAATCCGCACCCCACCACCGAACTCAATTTTACGTCGCCGTTTGAGCTACTGATTTCGGTGCTGCTTTCGGCGCAGACGACCGATGTCAGCGTCAATAAAGCCACCGCAAAACTGTACCCTGTCGCTAACACCCCAGCCGCGATGCTGGAACTTGGGGTCGACGGCGTAAAGTCTTATATTAAGACCATCGGATTGTTCAACAGCAAAGCGGAGAACGTGATTAAAACCTGCCGTATTTTGCTCGAACAGCACAATGGCGAGGTTCCGGAGGACAGAGCAGCACTGGAAGCGTTGCCTGGCGTCGGGCGTAAAACCGCTAACGTGGTGCTCAATACCGCCTTTGGCTGGCCCACTATCGCTGTCGATACTCATATATTTCGGGTGTGTAACCGAACACAATTCGCCCCAGGGAAAAACGTCGAGCAGGTCGAAGAAAAGCTGCTGAAAGTCGTTCCCAGTGAATTTAAAGTCGACTGCCATCACTGGTTAATTCTTCATGGTCGCTACACCTGCATTGCCAGGAAGCCGCGCTGCGGCTCCTGTATCATTGAGGATCTCTGTGAATTCAAAGAAAAAGTCGACATCTAATGCAATCGGGGTAACGTTCGTTGCCCCTTATTACCATAACGATTAGTTATGCACTCTCCAATCGCTTAATCCCCGACAATGATGCCATGCTATTGCGTATATCTAATGCAATATTCTTGTGCTTTAACACCTGAGCAGGTTAATCGTTTTTTTAGTAGTAGAAATTTCTATTCATACGTGATCAAGATCACATTGATAATGTGATGTTAATTTTTCTTATTTTTATAGTTAAAATGACAATCAGATGACCTATTCCCGTCGATTCGATACAAAACATTACACTGGGTATTTTTCAGATAATGGCCTATATCACTGGATTCAACACTGAATAGCAGAACATATCGCCGCTTTGCCATTTTCGCCCCCATTGAACAGTGAAAAAAACTGCCATTTTTCAATTGAAGAAATTTAACGCTAGATAACATTTACCTGCCCCGATGATTTCACCACCCTGGATATATGTAACAGAATATTACAAACCTCTTGTCTGAAGGGGCAAGATAGTGAACATTACTTGCCGTTTCCCCTCCCACTATAACAATCGGACGGATGAACTTGACTCATCACGTACCTGAACACCCCCGTAGATATGGGATGTAAAAAAAGAGGTAAAAGTGTCTACTGCAAACAATAAACCAACTGAAAGCGTGAGCTTAAACGCCTTCAAACAACCAAAAGCGTTCTATCTCATTTTCTCAATTGAGCTGTGGGAACGTTTTGGCTACTACGGCCTGCAAGGGATTATGGCCGTCTACCTGGTGAAACAACTGGGTATGTCAGAAGCGGATTCCATCACCCTTTTCTCCTCCTTTAGTGCCCTGGTTTACGGCCTGGTGGCTATTGGCGGCTGGTTAGGTGATAAAGTTCTGGGTACTAAGCGTGTCATTATGCTGGGTGCCATTGTACTGGCTATCGGTTATGCGCTGGTCGCATGGTCCGGTCATGATGCTGGTATCGTTTATATGGGTATGGCGGCCATCGCGGTCGGTAATGGCCTGTTTAAAGCGAACCCATCCTCCCTGCTTTCTACCTGCTATGCCAAAGATGACCCGCGTCTTGACGGTGCATTTACTATGTACTACATGTCCGTCAACATCGGTTCATTCTTCTCAATGCTTGCTACTCCATGGCTGGCGGCACGATACGGCTGGAGCACCGCGTTCGCACTGAGCGTCGTCGGGATGCTGATTACCGTCGTAAACTTCGCATTCTGCCAGCGTTGGGTTAAACAATACGGGTCTAAACCAGACTTTGAGCCGATCAACTTCCGCAACCTGCTGCTGACCATTGTTGGCGTGGTGGTGTTGATTGTTATCGCAACATGGTTACTGCACAACCAGGGCATTGCACGTATGGTTCTGGGCGTCGTGGCTATGGGTATCGTGTTTATCTTCGGTAAAGAAGCCTTCGCCATGAAAGGTGCCGCGCGTCGTAAAATGATCGTCGCCTTCATTCTGATGCTGGAAGCGATTATCTTCTTCGTGCTGTACAGCCAGATGCCGACATCACTGAACTTCTTTGCAATTCGTAACGTTGAGCACTCTATTCTGGGCATCGCGTTCGAACCTGAGCAGTATCAGGCACTGAACCCGTTCTGGATCATCATTGGTAGCCCAATCCTTGCCGCTATCTATAACAAGATGGGTGACACACTGCCAATGCCGACCAAGTTTGCTATCGGTATGGTGCTGTGTTCCGGTGCGTTCCTGATCCTGCCGCTGGGTGCGAAATTTGCCACCGATGCGGGTATCGTTTCCGTTAACTGGCTGATCATTTGCTACGGTCTGCAGAGTATCGGTGAACTGATGATCTCTGGTCTGGGTCTGGCAATGGTTGCGCAGTTGGTACCACAGCGTCTGATGGGCTTCATCATGGGTAGCTGGTTCCTGACCACTGCCGGTGCAAACATCATCGGTGGCTATGTTGCTAACATGATGGCTGTACCGGAGAATGTGACCGACCCACTGATGTCTCTGGAAGTCTATGGCCGTGTGTTCCTGCAAATCGGTATTGCAACGGCAGTTATCGCTGTTCTGATGCTGCTGACAGCACCGAAGCTGAACCGTATGACTCAGGACGATGATGTCAGCGAGAAAGCCTCTAAGACCGCAACAGCGTAATTCTCAGGGAAACTTCTTTTCAGGCCGCTAACTGATGTTAGCGGCTTTTTTTTTGGCTGAGGTCGCACTACCATACGATATACCTCAGCCAAAAGGAGTTACCGATGAAACTGTTCTACAAACCGGGCGCGTGTTCTCTCGCTTCGCACATCACGCTTCGCGAAAGCGGTAAAGATTTCACCCTTGATGGTGTTGATCTGATGAAGAAACGCCTGGAAAACGGCGATGATTTTTTCGCGGTAAACCCAAAGGGACAAGTTCCTGCTCTGCTGCTGGACGATGGTACGCTACTAACCGAAGGTGTGGCCATCATGCAGTACCTGGCCGATTCGGTACCCGATCGCCAGCTTCTTGCCCCAACCAGCAGCCTCTCGCGTTACAAAACGCTGGAGTGGCTTAACTATATTGCGACAGAACTGCATAAAGGCTTTACGCCATTGTTCCGTCCCGATACGCCGGAAGAGTACAAGCCGACCGTACGCGCACTGCTGGAGAAAAAAATGCAGTATGTGAACGATTCACTGCAGGACAACCCGTGGATCTGCGGCCAGCGTTTTTCCATTGCAGATGCTTATCTGTTCACCGTACTGCGTTGGGCGTATGCCGTGAAATTGAATATGGCAGGATTAAGCCATATCGAAGCCTATATGGCGCGGATGGCTGAGCGCCCGGCAGTGGCAGCGGCGCTTAAGGCAGAAGGGTTAAATTAATAGTTGTTGCCGGGTGGCGCTTGCTCACCCGGCCTACAGCCAAACAAACGTAAGCCCGATAAGCGTGAGCGCCATCGGGCATTGATTACAGCTGCGTAGCGCTAAAATAGTGTTCTGGTTTTGCAATGCGATCCTGAGCAGCAACGACCTGCAGTTCATACTCATGCATCTCTTTGGTCGCAATCATAATCTCATACACCGCCGCCGTTACATGCTCAAGCGCCTGCTGCACCGTCGCGCCCTGTAACAGTTTCACCAGTAGCAAACCGCTGGTCACATCACCCACACCCACAGGTTGACGCGCACCAAAATCCACCAGCGGACGACTGATATGCCATGCCTGGTCAGCGGTGACCAGCAGCATCTCGAAACGGTCGGGACTCATCCCTGCGCGAGCAAGATGTTTCACCAGCACCACCTCAGGCCCTTGAGCAATCAGCTCACGCGCCGCTAATACCGCTTCATCAACGTTGGTCACCGCGTGCTCGCAAAGGATCTCAAGCTCTACCAAATTAGGCGCGATAATATCGCTGGCCGGTAACGCGTGGCGCACGTGAAACTCGGCGACGCCCGGTGCGACAATACAGCCTTTTTCCGGATGTCCCATCACGGGGTCGCAGAAATACTTCGCCTGTGGATTAGCCGACTTTACCTGACGGACAATTCCCAGAATATGTTCGCCCTGCTCTGCTGAACCGAGGTAGCCGCTCAGCACAGCATCACAAGTTTTAAGTTTATCGATATCGGCAATACCCTGGACAATTTCGGTCAGGTGGCTGGGCGGCATCACGCAGCCGGTCCATTTGCCGTATTGGGTATGGTTAGAGAACTGAACGGTATTAAGAGGCCAGACGTTGGCGCCAAGACGGCGCATCGGAAATTCTGCTGCACTGTTGCCCGCATGACCAAAAACAACGTGGGACTGGATGGCGAGGATATTCTTCATTTTTTTACCTGAACAAAAATAAGGGAGTGATTTCTCACTCCCATTCCTTAACGCATTATTTCCAGCAAATCAGACAATAGTTCTTTTTGCCGCGGCGCAGTAACGTGTAGCGCCCAAACAAAATGTCACTGTCCTGGAAGAAGTATTCCGGATCTGACTGTTTTTCACCGTTGATGGTTACCGCATTCGACGCAATGGTCTTACGCGCCTGGCCGCGAGACGGCTGCAGTTCTGAGTCCACCAGCGCCTGCATCAGATCGGCACCTTTTTCCATTTCGATCATCGGCACGCCATCCTGCGCCAACTGCTCGAAGTCAGCTTCGCTGAGATCGCTTAAGTTCCCGTTGAACAGGCATTCGGTGATGCGTTTTGCCGCCACCAGACCTTCTTCACCGTGAACCAGACGCGTAACCTGCTCCGCCAGAACATACTGGGCACGCGGCGCTTTACCGCTGTTCTTATCTTCTTCTTCCAGGGCATTGATCTCTTCAATGTCCATAAAGGTGAAGAATTTAAGGAAGCGATAGACATCAGCATCGGCTGTGTTAATCCAGAACTGGTAGAACTTGTACGGACTGGTTTTCTTCGGATCCAGCCAGACTGCGCCACCTTCCGTTTTACCGAACTTGGTCCCGTCTGCTTTGGTGATCAGCGGAACCGTCAGGCCGAACACCTGATTCTGGTGTAAACGGCGGGTCAGATCGATACCGGAGGTAATGTTACCCCACTGGTCAGAACCCCCGATTTGCAGCGCCACACCGTGCAGTTTGTTCAGGCAGGCGAAGTCATACCCTTGCAGCAGGTTGTAAGAAAACTCGGTAAAGGAGATGCCCTGATCGTCACGGTTCAGACGCTGCTTCACCGCTTCTTTGTTGATCATCTGGTTCACAGAGAAATGCTTGCCGATATCACGCAGGAAAGTCAGTACATTCATACCGCCAAACCAGTCGTAGTTGTTCGCAGCAATCGCGGAGTTGTCGCCACAGTCGAAATCGAGGAACGGTGCAACCTGTTTGCGGATTTTATCCACCCACTCTTGCACGGTGTCTTCGGTATTCAGTTTACGCTCGGCGGCTTTAAAGCTCGGGTCACCAATCAGACCGGTTGCACCACCTACCAGTGCGACAGGCTTATGGCCTGCCTGCTGGAAGCGTTTCAGGCATAACAATGGAACCAGATGCCCCAAATGCAAGCTGTCAGCGGTAGGGTCGAAGCCGCAATAGAGCGCGATCGGGCCTTGCGCCAGTCGCTCTGCTAACGCTTCTTCGTCCGTCACCTGGGCCACCAGCCCCCGCTCTTGCAATTGTTTAATCAAGTTACTGCTTGCCATCAAAATCTCCATGTATAAAACGACTGCACCTTTGCCGGTACACGACTTTTCGCCTGATGCGAAAGAGACATAGAATAAAGCGCCGGATTCATCAGTGCCAGCGCTTAAAACAAGAATTTTGCATCTTTAGGGGGCCAGGCGATCGATTTTCCACGCGTTGTCTTCACGCTGGTATAAAAAACGATCGTGTAAGCGGTTTTCGCCGCCCTGCCAGAACTCCATTTGCTCAATACTCACGCGAAAACCGCCCCAGAAACTTGGCAGCGGGACTTCCCCCTGCTGAAACTTCTGCTTCAGTTCAAGAAATTTGCTTTCGAGAATACCGCGTGCGGAGATACGACTGGACTGTTTTGATACCCAGGCGCCAATTTGGCTGTCGCGTGGGCGACTGTGGAAGTACTTCACTACCTCAAGCGTAGAAAGACGTTCGGCCTTACCTATCACCATCACCTGCCGTTCCAGCGTATGCCACGGGAACAGCAGGCTAATGCGGGGATTATGCTCTATCTGGTGCGCCTTACGGCTGCCCATGTTGGTATAAAATACCAAACCTTTGTCATCATAATGTTTGAGCAACACGATACGCTGGTACGGCTGGCCGTTTTCATCAACGGTGGCCACCACCATGGCAGTCGGATCGGCGAGTTTGGCGTCACAGGCTTGTCCGAGCCAGCGCTCAAAAAGCGCAAGCGGCTCGGCGGGAAGATCGCGGCGGCGAAGACCGCCTTTCGTGTATTCACGGCGCAGATGCGCGATTTGCTGCAATTCGTCGTTATCAGACATGATGTTTGGGCTACGGATTGTCAGTGGGTGACGCTATTGTGCGCCGCCCAGGTGAAAATCTCAACGCTTCGGGTTCTGTAACTGACAGTTATTTAACACAACTCTGTCACGTTTATAGACCGTCGCGCTGTCGCCTTTAGACCAGAAGACATAGATGCCATCGGTGTAACGCGCGCCCGATGCTGATACACCCTGTTTAAGATTCACTAACTGATTATCGTAAACAAAGCTTGCCGTTTGTTGGGTATTGTTCAATTTCACGGTCAGCGGTTTTTCATCACAGCGATATTCGAGGGTATCCGTTTGCATACGCTCGACAAATTGGTTGTAGACACTACAGCCGGTAAGCAGTACCGGCAAACATACCAATAACAGTTTTTTCATAGCCCTATCCTGAAGACATTCCTGGTCCCGGAGGGGAATAACCCCCTCCCTAACATCCCTAGTTTACCGGTATCGTCGCCAGGATAATTTCAGTTAACTCTGAGTTCGTGGGTTTGCGGGAAAAATAGCGCCTAAAACGCTGGATTCCGTCGCACCGGTAACTGAGGGTAAATTGCCCGGTAATCCCGCCAGCGTGCGCCATGCCAGCCAGGCAAAAGCTAACGCTTCCATATCATCCCCGCTAATACCGGCTTCATCGGTCGAGGTCACTTCCGTGCCGGGCAACAGTGCCGCCAGGCGCATCATCAGCAGCGGATTACGGCTTCCACCGCCGCAGACCATCAAGCGCTCGCAGCCACCGCTCAACAGGACCTGCTCGGATATCGTCACCGCCGTCAGTTCAGCAAGCGTCGTCTGCACATCACGTGCGGCCAGTCCCGGGAACTGCGCCAGATGACGTTCGATCCAACCATAATTAAAGTACTCGCGGCCGGTGCTTTTAGGTGCCGGCGCGGCAAAATAGGGATCGCTCAGCATGCTTTGCAACAACGGAAGAATAACCGTACCTTCGCAGGCCCATTGCGCGTCTTTATCGTAAGGTTTTCCACATTGCCGCCAGATCCAGGCATCCATCAGCATATTACCTGGCCCGGTGTCATAACCGCGTACAGGGCGCTGAGGAATAAGCAGTGACAAATTAGCTATACCGCCGATATTCAACACCATCCGACGCTCAGTTGGGTGCGCCAACAGCGCCTGATGAAAAGCGGGAACCAGCGGTGCACCCTGCCCGCCTAGCGCAATATCACGCCGGCGAAAATCGCCGACTACGGTGATGCCGGTATGCGCCACAATCTGGTTGTTGTCGCCAATTTGCAGGGTATGCGGCGCACTGCCTGTCGGCTCATGCCAGACGGTTTGTCCGTGGCAGCCAATTGCGACAATATCCTGCGGCTTTAATTTTTGCTGCGCCAGCAGCGCATTTACCGCCTCGGCGAATAAACGCCCCAATTGTGTATCCAGTTGCCCATACTGCGAGAGGGTGAGTTGCTGCCCCTGGCAGATATCGAGAATGGCCTGTTTCAAATGGAGAGGGATGGGCCAGGTCAGACTCGCCTGCTGCGCGACCATCGTTTCATCTATTGCTGCCAGCACAACATCAACACCATCAAGGCTGGTTCCAGACATAACACCGATAAAACGGCCCGATTTCATACGTCATCCTTTTAAACATGTTAGCCTTGACACTCAACCATAAAGTGCTGATTAATTCCATGCTTCGTTGATGATTTTTGATGGCTAATCATGACAAGCCGCCATCTATTCAATCAATTTGATGAATGATTCGTTTATACTCAGTTAACCTGATTTCGGTTAAGATTTTCATATTGTTCCAGTAGAACATGTGACCTTAGGCTCACAAATGCCATATAATTTAACCATGAAGGGTGCTTTATTAGCGTTTCGTGGTGTAAAGGAGAGTTATAAATGATTAAACGTGCACTGATTGTTTCATTAATGGGATTATCTTTAGCGGGTTGTGTTAACAGTGATAGTCTTTCAGGTGACGTGTATACCGCATCCGAAGCGAAACAGGTACAGAACGTAACCTACGGTACGATCGTTCATGTCCGTCCGGTGCAAATTCAGGGTGGCGATGATGCCAACGTCATCGGCGCGATCGGCGGCGCTGTACTCGGTGGATTCCTTGGTAACACCGTCGGCGGCGGTTCTGGTCGTTCATTAGCTACGGCGGCAGGTGCGGTTGCAGGCGGCGTCGCAGGTCAAAGCGTCCAGGGTGCGATCAATAAAACACAGGGTGTGGAGCTGGAAATCCGTAAGGATGACGGGAACACCATTATGGTGGTGCAGAAACAAGGCGCGACCAAATTCGCTTCAGGTCAGCGTGTTGTGATGGCCAGCAACGGCAAAGAAGTTACCGTTTCTCCGCGCTAATCGAATTTACGTGTGGTCAGTCAGATACTGGCCACACGTAGATTTTTGCATCAGCCCTGAGACTGTAGCTCAATAATATTGTGTTCCAGTCGGGCAACCAGTTTAATCAGCAGATTAATTTCCTCGGTTGAAATCCCTTCCAGAATCTCTCCGCGCGTTTTGTTGATAACCGCTTCCATATCAGCGATCAGCGGCTCGGCTTTCTCCGTCAGTTTAATTCTCTTTGCTCGACGATCGCTGGCGCAAGTCTGTCGTGAAATGAGTCCCTTTTCTTCCAGTTGGTCGAGCGTACGCACCAGAGAAGGCTGCTCAATCCCTATCGCTTTAGCCAGCTGGATCTGCGATTGATCCGGTGGCAGCTGATGAATGTTGTGCAGCGTCACCCAATGCGTCTGCGTCAACTCCAAAGGCTTCAGGCGATGGTCAATCAGAGCACGCCAAATGCGCACCAACCGTGCCAGATCAGAACCTAGTGGCGATTCCAATTTCATCTCCTTATAATTAGCTTGCTAAGTTGTTATGCTGATTTTAGAATAGTGTGCAGCATTTGTATTCCCAAAACAAATGTATTGCCAAATTTGCTTACCGGATGACATTTTTTCAGACATTATGCGTTAAAGAGACTGATTGTCCCTTTTTTTGCTAAACCTATAGCAATGCTCTCTTCCGTCAAGGATTTTGCCCGTGAAGTTTATGTTTAATGCAACAGGATTGCCCCTACAAGATTTAATGATCGGTGCATCTGTCTACTTCCCTCCACTTTTCAAAGCGTTTATCTGCGGATTTATCTTCTGGTTGGTTGTTCATCGCGTACTGCGCGACTGGATGTACTCCGGCGAAATCTGGCATCCCTTGTTAATGGATCTGTCGCTCTTTGCGTTTTGCGTGTGTCTGGGCTTTGTTATGCTGATTGTGTGGTGATTATGTCGCTCAAAACCGTTAAATACTTCTCCACTATTATAGTCGCAGTTGTTGCCGTTCTCGCGGGTTGGTGGATGTGGAATTATTATATGCAGTCCCCCTGGACGCGCGATGGCAAAGTTCGTGCGGAGCAGGTCAGTATCACCCCACAGGTTTCCGGCAGCATTACCCAACTCAATATTAAAGATAATCAGTTTGTTAATGCAGGCGACGTGCTGTTTGTTATCGATAAGACGCCGTTTCATATTGCTGAACTGAATGCACAGGCGCAGCTGGCGAAAGCACAGTCCGATCTGGCAAAGGCTAATAACGAGGCCAATCGCCGCCGTCATCTGTCGCAAAATTATATCTCTGCCGAGGATCTGGACACGGCCAACCTCAACGTGAAAGCGATGCAGGCAAGCGTGGAGGCAGCCCAGGCCCAATTACGGCAAGCGCAGTGGCAATTGACCCAAACGGAAGTTAAAGCTCCAGTCGCTGGTTGGGTGACGAATCTTTCTACACGCAGTGGCGATTATGCCAGTACCGGTAAACCCCTGTTTGCGCTGGTCGACAGTCGTTCATTTTATGTGATGGGCTATTTTGAAGAAACCAAGCTACGCCATATTCGCGAGGGCGCACCGGCGCTGATTACATTGTACAGCGGCAATATAAAGTTACAGGGTCACGTTTCCAGTATTGGTCGTGCGATTTACGATCAAAGCGTAGAGAGTGATTCCGGTCTGATTCCTGACATCAAACCCAACGTACCGTGGGTGCGTCTGGCGCAACGGGTGCCCGTGCGTATCGAATTTGACGCACTACCGCACGATGTCACACTGGTTTCAGGTACCACCTGCAGCGTGTCGATTGGTCAGAAAAAATGAAACGGCTTCACCTGACGCCGGGCAATTTACCGTGGTTGAAAGCCACCGCGGCACAGTGGCGTTACGCGCTGCGAAACACCATCGCGATGTGCCTGGCGTTAACATTCGCCTATTACCTGAATCTGGATGAACCCTACTGGGCGATGACCTCCGCTGCGGTGGTTAGCTTTCCCACCGTGGGCGGTGTCATCAGCAAAAGTCTGGGCCGCGTGGCAGGCAGTTTGCTTGGTGCCACGGCGGCATTGATTATTGCTGGCCACACCCTCAATGAACCGTGGTTATTTTTACTCAGCATGTCGGCCTGGATTGGTTTATGCACCTGGGCCTGCGCGCACTTTACCAACAACGTGGCCTACGCGTTTCAACTGGCAGGCTACACCGCGGCTATTATTGCGTTTCCGATGGTCAACACCATTGAGGTTACGCAACTGTGGGATATTGCCCAGGCGCGCGTGTGCGAAGTGATGGTCGGGATACTCTGCGGGGGCATGATGATGATGATCCTGCCCAGCACGTCTGATGGTACAGCGTTGCTGACGGCGCTGAAAAACATGCACGCGCGTTTGCTGGAACATGCCAGCTTACTCTGGCAACCCGAAACCACCGATGCGATCCGCTCAGCCCACGAAGGGGTAATCGGCCAGATTCTGACCATGAATCTGCTGCGTATTCAGGCATTCTGGAGCCACTATCGCTTTCGACGGCAGAATGCCCTGCTCAATTCACTGCTGCATCAGCAACTGCGTCTGACCAGCGTGATCTCCAGCCTGCGCAGAATGCTGCTTAACTGGCCAAATCCTCCTGCTCACACGCGGGAAGTCATCGAACAGCTACTCAGTGCACTGGTGAAATCCGATACCGATAGCTACACGGTAGCCCGCATTATTGCCCCCCTGCGTCCGCAGGACTCCCACGACTACCGGCATGTCGCCTTCTGGCAACGGCTACGTTATTTCTGCCGAATTTACCTGCAAAGCAGCCATTATCTGCATTTGCTGGAAAAAGGCGTGACCGCCGAGCGCATCAGCGTGAACCGCACGCCGGGCCTGGCCCGCCATACCGACAACGCGGAAGCCATCTGGAGTGGGTTACGTACCTTCATCACGTTGATGGTGATTGGCGCGTGGAGCATCGGCGCACAATGGGAATCCGGCGCGGGTGCGCTGACGCTGGCGGCGATTAGCTGCGTACTGTATTCCGCCGTTGCCACCCCGTTCAAATCACTCTCACTGCTGATGCGCACGTTGGTGCTGCTGTCATTGTTCAGCTTTGTGGTGAAGTTCGGTCTGATGGTACAAATTACCGACCTGTGGCAATTCATTCTGTTTCTCTTCCCACTGCTCGCCACCATGCAACTGCTAAAGCTGAAAATACCTGCTCTGGCGGGGCTTTGGGGGCAGTTGATCGTCTTTATGGGATCGTTTATCGCCGTGACCAATCCGCCGGTGTATGACTTCGCCGATTTCCTGAATGATAATCTGGCAAAAATAACCGGCGTAGCGCTATCCTGGTTGGCCTTTGCTATCCTGCGGCCAGGCTCAGACGCGAGAAAGAGTCGACGTCATATTCGCGCCCTGCGCCGGGATTTTGTCGATCAGCTCAGTCGGCATCCGGCACACAGCGAAAATGAATTTGAGTCGTTAACCTATCATCATGTCAGCCAGCTCAGTAACAGCCAGGATGCGCTGGCGCGTCGGTGGTTATTACGCTGGGGCGTCGTGTTGCTGAACTGCTCGCATGTGGTGTGGCAGCTGCGCGCCTGGGAAGCGCGCTCCGATCCGTTGGCCCGCGTCAGGGATGTGTGTATTTCACTGCTGCGCGATGTGATGAGCGAGCGTGGCGTCCAGCAGCGTCCACTGAATGCCACGCTTAACGAGTTACAGCGCATCTGCGATACGCTTGCCCATCATCATCAGCCTGCCGCACAAGAGCTAGCGGCGCTTATCTGGCGTTTACACTGTTCGTTGTCTCAGCTTGAACAGGCTCCGCCGCCAGGCACGCTGAGCCGTTGATTATTTGATAACCCCGCAGGCGTAACGCGCCCCGCCACCGCCTAGAGGTTTTGGCTGATCGGACATGTTATCGCCACCCACATGGACCATCAGCGCCTTACCTTTGACCTCATCCAGTGATTTCAGGCGCGGGGCGGTAACAGCCGTTGTGGCGTAACCTTCGGCATTGACCACCAGCAACGGCAGGTCGCCCATGTGCCCAGCCCCCTCCGGACCTTCATGTTTTCCGGTTTTATGCGGGTCAAGATGTCCCCCTGCCGATTCAGCGGCAGAAGCTTTGCCTTCTTTAATCGCAGGCTGACAGCTGCCGTTGGCATGGACATGGAAACCATGTTCTCCTGGCGGCAGTGCTTTCAGGTCAGGCGTAAACGCCAGCCCTTGCGCAGTTTCAGAAATAGTTACTGAACCAATCGACTGACCTACCCCTTGCGAAGTCACCAGGTTCATCTCAACTTGCTCACTGGCAGCCTGTGCGCCCGCACAGGCCAGTAAGGTGATTATGGCGATACTCAAACGCTTCATACGACCTCCGTCACTATGTGTCTGACTGATAAGTGTAAACCAGTGACGCAATTTTGAGCGACGGAACGCCGAAAACGCGATTACGGTACGTCGTAACCCAGCGCGGCTTTACGGATACGGAACCATTGCTGGCGGGTCATGGTTAACGATTCGGCCTCAATAGCAGCGCGAACACGCTCAATTTTCCCTGAGCCAATAATCGGCAGCGGCTGTGACGGTAGACGGAGGATCCACGCATAGACCACCTGCTCAATGGACTGCGCATTCAATTCTTGCGCAATGACGGCGAGTTCATTGCGCAGCGGTTGGAAAGCATCATCATTGAACAGTCGTCCACCACCCAGACAGGACCAGGCCATTGGCCGGATGCGCAGTTGTTGCAGCTGATCTAAGGTGCCATCCAGCAGCAGTGGCTGATGCACCGGGGAAATCTCAACCTGATTGGTTGCCAGCGTAAACGGCAGACGTGATTGCAGCAGGGAAAACTGCGCAGGCGTAAAGTTAGACACGCCAAAGTGACGCACTTTGCCGCTATGATGCAGTTTCTTAAACGCCTCAGCCACTTCGTCGGCATCCATCAGCGGATCGGGACGATGGATCAAGAGCAGATCAATATGATCGGTCGCCAGCAGTTTCAGCGACTGCTCCGCGCTGGCAATAATATGGTCGCTGTCGGTGATGTAGTGACCGAGGGTATTTTCCGCCCGTGCCGTGGTGGCAATACCGCATTTGGTCACGATCTGCATTTTTTCACGCAGATGCGGAGCCAGCTTCATCGCCTCGCCAAACGCCGCTTCGCACTGGTATCCACCATAAATATCAGCGTGATCGACGGTGGTTACGCCCAGGTCAAGATGTTCTTCAATAAAGCTGACGAGCTGGCGCGCGGACATATTCCAGTCCATCAGCCGCCAGTACCCCATGACAAAGCGAGAAAATTCCGGGCCTTGCGGCGCAATAGTAATACGCTGAACCATAGCAGCTTCCTTAACAATGAGTGTGCATCGAGTATACGCAATTACGCTTTTAAAAGAGTGAAGGTTGTTGCGGTTCTTCTGGCGGGCTGGGTTTGTTTGCACGTAATTTACGCATCAGACGCTGACGACAAAGACGCAGCACATCCTGCTTTTCGGCATCGCTCATTTTCTGCCAGTTAAAGCGCTCATCCCGGCTACGAAAACATCCACGGCAAAAGCCGCGTTCGTCGGACTGGCAGATCCCACGGCACGGGCTCTGGACGGGGAAAAACTCCAGCTGTTCGGCCACATCCCCTCCTTACGTAAGATAGTTATACCTATTGAAGACGCTAACTGAATTTCTGGCAAGCGCTATTGCATTAGACCGACTGGTCTATTACACTCCATGCCATGAACAAAGCAACTGAACACGACACACGCGAACATCTTCTGGCAACCGGCGAGCAGCTTTGCATGCAGCGCGGTTTCACCGGTATGGGTTTAAGCGAACTGCTGAAAACCGCCGAGGTGCCCAAAGGGTCGTTTTACCACTATTTTCGCTCTAAAGAAGCGTTTGGTGTTTCCATGCTTGAACGCCATTACGCGGCCTACCACCTTCGGCTGGCCACACATTTAGCATCGGGTGCCGGTAACTACCGCGACAGAATCCTCGCCTACTATCAGGAAACCCTGAATCAGTTTAGTCAACACGGCATTATTAGCGGTTGCTTAACGGTCAAACTGTCGGCTGAAGTATGCGATCTCTCTGAAGATATGCGTACGGCGATGGATAAAGGCGCTCGGCACATTATTACCCTGCTGGCGCAAGCGCTGGAAAAAGGTCGCGACACACACTGCCTGTCGTTTAGCGGCGAACCGCTGCAGCAAGCGCAAGTGCTGTATGCGCTGTGGCTCGGGGCCAACCTGCAGGCCAAGATGTCTCGCAGTGCCACCCCACTGGAAAATGCGCTGGCACACGTTAAAAACATTATTGCAACGCCTGCCGTTTAACAGGCGTTTTTATTTACCCAATTGCTAGACGACCGGTCTATTCATACCTGGAGTTAATATGTCATCTGAAAAATTGTTTTCCCCGCTGAAAGTAGGAGCCATCACGGCGGCCAACCGCGTATTTATGGCCCCACTGACGCGCCTGCGTAGCATTGAACCTGGCGACATCCCAACTCCGCTGATGGCCGAGTACTATCGCCAACGCGCCAGCGCTGGTCTTATCATCAGCGAGGCCACTCAGATATCTGCTCAGGCAAAAGGCTACGCCGGTGCGCCGGGATTACACAGCGCAGCACAAATTGAAGCCTGGAAAAAAATCACCGCCGCCGTCCACTCTGAACAAGGTCATATTGCCGTACAGTTGTGGCACACCGGTCGTATCTCTCACGTCAGCCTGCAGCCGAACGGACAACCGCCAGTTGCCCCTTCCGCCATCAGCGCCGGTACCCGTACCTCGCTGCGCGATGAAAACGGTCTGGCAACGCGTGCCGACACCTCAATGCCGCGCGCCCTGGAAACCGACGAAATCCCCGGCATCGTCAATGATTTCCGTCAGGCCATCGCCAACGCACGCGAAGCTGGCTTTGACATGGTTGAGCTGCACTCTGCCCATGGCTATTTGCTACACCAGTTCCTGTCACCCACCTCTAACCAGCGTACCGATCAGTACGGCGGCAGCGTCGAAAATCGTGCACGTCTGGTGCTGGAAGTCGTTGATGCCGGTATCAAAGAATGGGGCGCAGACCGGATTGGCATCCGCGTATCCCCTATCGGCTCTTTCCAGAACGTTGATAACGGCCCGAATGAAGAAGCCGATGCGTTGTACCTGATTGAACAGCTGGGTAAACGTGGTATCGCTTATCTGCACATGTCCGAACCAGACTGGGCCGGCGGAGAGCCGTATAGCGATGCGTTCCGCGAGAAAGTTCGCGCGCGTTTCCACGGTCCGATTATTGGTGCTGGTGCCTACACCCCGGAAAAAGCAGAAGCGCTGATTGAGAAAGGGTTGATCGACGCCGTCGCCTTTGGCCGCGCCTATATTGCCAACCCGGATTTGGTCGCACGTTTGCAGCACAAAGCAGAACTGAACCCACAGCGCGCAGAGAGTTTCTACGGCGGCGGTGCAGAGGGTTACACGGATTATCCGACCCTGTAATTGCGCAATCTCCGTTCTGGCATTGATAGCGGCGCAACAACGCCGCTATACTAAAACAACATATTGAATGTACTAGCCATTTTTGAAGGGGAAAAAGATGCGTTTACTTCATACCATGCTGCGCGTAGGTGACCTGCAGCGTTCCATCGAATTTTACACCAACGTGCTGGGCATGAAGCTGCTGCGTACCAGTGAAAACCCTGAATACAAGTATTCTCTGGCCTTTGTCGGTTACGGTCCTGAGACCGATGAAGCCGTCATTGAGCTGACCTACAACTGGGGCGTCGACAAATATGACCTGGGCACTGCCTACGGCCACATTGCTCTGAGCGTAGACAACGCCGCAGAAGCCTGCGAGCGCATTCGTCAGAACGGCGGCAACGTGACGCGCGAAGCGGGTCCGGTCAAAGGCGGGACGACGGTTATCGCATTTGTAGAAGATCCGGACGGTTACAAAATCGAACTGATCGAAGAGAAAGACGCAGGCCGCGGCTTGGGTGACTAACCTCCCCTCGGGCGCAGATCGTCTGTGCCCGTAGTTTTATACTCATCATTTTGTCATAATACGCGCTGCAATTTTCCCGTATTAAGAGACCCAGATGTCCGATAACGCTCAACTTTCCGGTCTGTGTGACCGTTTTCGTGGTTTTTATCCTGTCGTCATTGATGTAGAAACAGCAGGATTTAACGCCAAAACCGATGCGCTGCTCGAGATTGCAGCCATCACGCTGAAAATGGATGAACAAGGCTGGCTGATGCCGGACATGACGTTGCATTTCCACGTCGAACCGTTTGAAGGGGCAAATCTGCAACCAGAAGCACTTGCGTTTAACGGTATTGATCCGAGCAACCCGCTGCGCGGCGCGGTCAGCGAATACGACGCCCTGCACGCCATATTCAAAATGGTGCGTAAAGGCATCAAAGACAGCGGCTGCAATCGGGCGATTATGGTTGCGCATAATGCCACCTTCGATCACAGCTTCATGATGGCAGCCGCCGAACGCGCCTCGCTGAAGCGCAACCCATTTCACCCGTTTGTGACCTTTGACACTGCGGCCTTAAGCGGTCTTTCGCTCGGGCAAACCGTACTGTCTAAAGCGTGTCTGGCTGCAGGAATGGAGTTTGATGGCAACCAGGCGCACTCTGCGCTGTATGACACCGAACGGACGGCAGTGCTGTTTTGCGAAATCGTTAACCGCTGGAAACGTCTTGGTGGGTGGCCCCTGCCAATGCCTGAAGAGGCATAAGCGGACCATAAAAAAAGCGACCAGACTGGTCGCTTTTTCGTTTCTGCTGATTACTCAGCGTCCGGCTCTTCGGTTTTGTACTTCGCCGCAGTCTCTTTGATAAGCTGCTGCAATTCACCGCGCTGGTACATTTCGATTAAAATGTCGCAGCCGCCAACCAGCTCACCATCAACCCACAGCTGCGGGAAGGTTGGCCAGTTTGCGTATTTCGGCAACTCGGCGCGAATATCCGGGTTTTGCAGAATATCAACATAAGCAAAGCGTTCACCACAGGCAGACAGCGCCTGCACAGCCTGAGCGGAAAAACCGCAGCTTGGCAGTTTTGGAGAACCTTTCATGTACAGGAGAATCGGGTTTTCAGCGATCTGGCGCTGGATTTTTTCGATAGTGGTGCTCATTATCTTGCTTCCTTAACTTCTTTTACGGCAGTAGTCTGACATTGTAACGGGTCTGACTGACAACGGAAAATAACATTTTTCTTACGGTTATTATTTTATCGCCAGTCGCCATAAGTTGCATTCAGAATATTACTTATCCCTTTTATGCACAAGGAATTGATTATCCCTTCGCCAGTATTGGCGTTGATTGCTGTTTTTTTTTGCGGTCGGTAACGAAACACTATTTTAAACAAAAAAAGCTATTAACTTTCCCCGTTTCTATAGATTAGAATCATCAAGTTTTGAAAATCACACGCAGGCATGATAGACCTGCCCTAACAGAGGACTGCTCAGTGGCGCGGATAAACCGGATCTCGATCACGCTCTGTGCTTTGCTTTTTACCACACTCCCTTTTACGTCAGTGGCCCATGCTTCGAAGCAGGCCAGGACGACACCTGCCGTTTCCCACACGCTCAAAACGGTAGATAAAAAGAAAAGCGCGACAGCCAGTAAAAAAGTCACACAAACCAGCAAGAAAACGGCAAAAAAAACCACCAGTAAATCCAGCACCAAAACCGCTTCCTCTTCCAAAAAACGCACCGCGACACCTGCAAAAACAACCAAAACGGTCAACCGTCGCAGTAAAATCGCAACAACACAAACCGCTGCGGTCACCTGGACTGAAAAATGCACCCCGCGCAAAGGTCACAAGCCGCGCTGTGTAAAAGTAAAATCAACAGCCCCGGTAGCCCTCGCTGATGCCCATAAAGTGAAAGTGCAAAAAGCGACCAAAACCGCGATGTCTACTCTGATGAACCAGATCGGTAAACCCTACCGCTGGGGTGGCTCTTCGCCGAGAACCGGTTTTGATTGCAGTGGTCTGGTTTATTACGCGTATAAGGACCTGGTGAAGTTCCGCATTCCGCGTACTGCCAATGAAATGTACCACCTGCGCGACGCAGCACCGATCGACCGCGATGAACTGAAAAACGGCGATTTGGTCTTCTTCCGTACCCAGGGCCGCGGCACCGCCGATCACGTTGGTGTCTACGTTGGCAACGGTAAGTTTATTCAGTCACCACGTAGCGGTCAGGAGATCCAAATCACCTCCCTGAGTGAAGATTACTGGCAGCGCCACTATGTGGGCGCTCGTCGTGTCATGACGCCAAAAACAATTCGCTAAAATCTTACCCTACAGTATGTGCTGTAGGGTAAGTTCTTCTTTTGCATAACCTTTCAATTTGCTACCCTATCCTTACTCACAATGAGGCTATTGTGTGTACTCAATATAAATAATAAGGAGAGAAGCAATGTCGTTCGAATTACCTGCATTACCGTATGCCAAAGATGCTCTGGCGCCGCACATTTCTGCTGAAACGCTGGAATACCACTATGGCAAACACCACCAGACTTACGTTACTAACCTGAATAACCTGATCAAAGGCACGGCGTTTGAAGGCAAATCACTGGAAGAGATCGTACGTAGCTCTGAAGGTGGTGTGTTTAACAACGCGGCTCAGGTCTGGAACCACACCTTCTACTGGAACTGCCTGGCACCCAACGCGGGCGGTGAACCGACCGGTGAACTGGCTGAAGCCATTGTTGCATCTTTTGGTAGCTTCGCTGACTTCAAAGCGCAATTCACCGATGCGGCGATCAAAAACTTCGGCGCTGGCTGGACTTGGCTGGTAAAAGGTACTGATGGCAAACTGGCTATCGTTTCCACGTCAAATGCCGGAACACCGCTGACCACCGATGCAACGCCGCTGATGACCGTTGATGTGTGGGAACACGCCTACTACATCGACTATCGCAACGCGCGTCCTGGCTACCTGGAACATTTCTGGGCGCTGGTGAACTGGGAGTTTGTTGCGAAAAACTTCGCAGCATAAAAATGATAACGCAGAAGGGACTCCCTTCTGCGTTTTAGCGTTAGTTCGTGACGCTGCAGGCCTCGTCAGGCTGTTTTCTCGCGGAGACAAAGACCAGTAGCAACGCCATCCCAGCCACAATTGCCCCCATCACCGGGACAAAACTGTAACCTAAACCACCCGATATCACTGCGCCACCCGCCGCCGCACCTAGCGCATTCCCCAGATTAAACGCACCAATGTTGACCGAGGATGATAAGCCCGGCGCGTCGCTGGCAACGCGCATCACACGCATCTGTAACGGCGGAACTACCGCAAAGGTTGCCGCACCCCAGACTACCATGCTGATGGCTGCACCCAATTCACTACGCGCCAGTAACGGGATTGCCAGCATAATCACCATCAATAGCAGTAAGAAGCCTTTCAGCGTGCCGTTGACTGAGCGGTCCGCCAGCTTGCCGCCCAGATAGTTACCGATTGAGAACCCGACGCCAATCAGCACCAGCATTCCGGTTACAAAGGCAGGCGTGGCATGGGTGATGCTATGTAGCACCGGTGAAATATAGGTATAGAGCGTGAACATCGCACCGGCGCCCAGCACAGTAGTCAGCAACGCTGACACCACCTGCGGGCGCATGAGCACCGCCAGCTCTCTGCGCACGTTCGGACGCTCCCCTGCTCCGCCTTTCGGCAACGAGAAGAACAGGCTGACCATCGAGATAACCCCCAGACCCGCCGTTGCCATAAAGGACATGCGCCAGCCGATGGTTTCACCCAGCCAGGTCGCTGCAGGAACGCCACCAATATTGGCGATGGTGAGTCCCATAAACATGGTGGCGACAGCGCTGGCCTGTTTGTGCTTTGGCACCACGCTTGCCGCTACAACCGAGCCGAGACCAAAAAAGGCCCCATGGTTAAGACTGGTCAGAATACGCGACAGCATCAGAGTAGTGTAATCGGGAGATAACGCCGACAGCACGTTGCCGAGCGTAAAAATCGCCATCAGAAAAATCAGCGCATTGCGGCGCCCGCGATGAGAAAGCAATAAGGTCATTAACGGTGCACCGACCATCACCCCTACCGCATAGGCGCTAATTAGCATCCCTGCCGCCGGAATCGAGACATCGACGCCTTTAGCGATGACGGGTAATAACCCCATCGGAGAAAACTCTGTCGTGCCGATACCAAACGCCCCTATCGCCAGCGCCAGTAGTGGATAATTTATTTTCATACAGCGACTCCGTAACGTCGAGCCGTGGCACGACACAGAATAAGAGTCAAAAGCATGACATTGATCGCAAAAATAATAAAGTTAACAAAAATGCAAAAGACTTTTGCTTATTTGCAAACAATAGCAGTGGGAGGACGGGTTGGCGGGATGAGGGAGATAGCTCTCCCTCGGCGATACATCAATGCAGCGCGGCGGTTAAACCACTGGCAACAATCAAACCCAGAACAATAATGGTGGTGACTAACGAAAATTTCAGATCGGTGCTCATCAAGTTTTCTCCTTTTTATTCCCACACAAAAAATGATATTGCGCATTTTTGCACACTTGAAGGTAAAAATCTCTCACGATTTATATTGATAAATGCTTTTAACTCTTCCCCTTTTCGTAAAGATCAGACAAAATTCCACGCTTACTTGATTAGCGTACCGGCCATTGACCCCTTCCTGACGTTCCGTGTCGTTTTCCTGGCGTACCGCAACCCTGATGTTGCGCGAAGGGTGTGTGAAGGCAAACGTTTACCTGGAGTATTCTCAGGAACTTAGGATATGGTCTGGAGTGAGATGTAATGGCAACAATTAAAGATGTAGCGAAGCGAGCAAACGTTTCCACTACAACCGTATCACACGTAATTAACAAAACACGCTTTGTCGCGGAAGAAACGCGCAATGCCGTCTGGGCAGCAATTAAAGAACTACATTATTCCCCAAGCGCGGTGGCACGCAGTCTGAAGGTGAATCACACTAAATCGATTGGCTTGTTGGCGACCAGCAGCGAAGCCGCCTACTTTGCGGAAATCATCGAAGCCGTTGAGAAGAACTGCTTCCAGAAAGGCTATACGCTGATTCTGGGCAACGCGTGGAACAGCCTCGAGAAACAGCAGGCCTACCTCTCCATGATGGCGCAGAAGCGCGTAGATGGTCTGCTGGTGATGTGTTCTGAATACCCGGAACCTCTGCTTTCCATGCTCGAAGAATATCGCCATATTCCGATGGTGGTGATGGATTGGGGCGAAGCCAAAGCCGATTTTACCGATACGGTCATCGATAACGCCTTTGAAGGCGGTTATATGGCAGGCCGTTATCTGGTTGAACGCGGTCATCGCGAGATTGGTGTGATCCCAGGACCTATGGAGCGTAACACCGGCGCCGGACGCCTGGCGGGCTTTATGAAGGCGATGGAAGAAGCGCTGATTAAAGTGCCTGACAACTGGATTGTCCAGGGCGATTTTGAGCCTGAATCCGGGTATCGCGCCATGCAGCAGATCCTCTCCCAGTCGCACCGCCCGACCGCCGTCTTCTGTGGTGGTGATATCATGGCGATGGGCGCGCTTTGCGCCGCTGACGAGATGGGCCTGCGCGTCCCCCAAGATGTGTCGCTGATTGGTTACGACAACGTGCGTAACGCCCGCTTCTTCACCCCGGCATTAACCACCATTCATCAGCCAAAAGATTCGCTCGGTGAAACGGCCTTTAACATGCTGTTAGACCGTATCGTGAATAAACGCGAAGAGTCACAGTCTATTGAGGTGCACCCGCGCCTGGTAGAACGTCGCTCCGTGGCCGATGGTCCGTTCCGCGATTATCGTCGTTAATCTGTTGTGCGGGAGCCTTACTCTGGCTCCCGCAACCACTCTTTATTCAACGTTTCACTGTCCCCTAAATAGTCCAGCAGCCATCTCAGTGCGGGTGACGTATCGTTTTGCTGCCAGGTCAGGCAACACGCGGCATCAGGAAAGGGATTTTCAAGCTGTAGTGCAACCCATTTTCCGCTGTCGATCCACGGTTTGGAAAAATGCGTCGGCACCATCCCAACACAGAGCCCAGCCGATAAGCAGGTGGCAGATGACTCCCAGTCAGGCACTACCACCCGTTTTTGGTTATCCAGTAGCCAGGTAATACGTTTTGGCAACGTACGGGAGGTATCTTCTCGTACCAGCGACGGCCAGTTGCGCAACGTATCGTCACTGAGCGGTCCCGGCATCGACGCCAGCGGATGATGACTTGCCACCACGCAGTTCCAGCTCAACATTCCCATATCGCGAAACGTATAGCGCCCCCCTACCGGAATAGCCTGCGTCGCGCCAATCGCCAGCTCCACGCGCCCGTCCGATAACGCATCCCAGACGCCGTTAAACACCTCCTGAAAAACGATTAACTCCACATCATCAAAATGACGGTAGAAATCCACAATCATCTGCCGGGTCCGCTCCGGCCTGACAATATTATCGACGGCAATCGCCAGTTGCCCACGCCAGCCGTTGGCAATTTGCTGACATTGTTGGCGAGTGATCTGCATTTTTTTGATAACAGAACGCCCTTCTTTTAAAAACCACGCCCCGGCGGGGGTTAATTCCACATCCCGATGGCGACGTTCGAAAAGAGGCACAGCCAACCACTCCTCCAGTTGACGCACGGTATAGCTCACCGCCGAAGGCACGCGGTGCAACTCCTGGGCGGCAGAACTAAAGCTGCCGTTGCGTGCGACTGCATCCACCACTTCAAGGGAATATTCTGACCACATACTCTGCCTGCAAAAAATTTGAAATCAATAAGCAAATATTAGCGTTTCACAGCAAGAATTTCACTCACTACACTCAGCGGCACTGTTCTATTGCTTATAAAGAGAAATAATGATGCAACCTGGAAAAGGGTTTTTAGTCTGGCTGGCAGGTCTTAGCGTGCTCGGTTTTCTGGCAACGGATATGTATTTGCCAGCATTTGCGGCTATTCAGTCCGATTTGCAAACCCCAGCATCAGCCGTCAGCGCCAGCCTTAGCCTGTTCTTAGCGGGTTTTGCCATCGCGCAACTTCTGTGGGGGCCACTCTCCGACCATTATGGCCGCAAGCCTATTTTGCTACTGGGCCTCTCCATCTTCGCGCTGAGCAGTCTTGGCATGCTTTGGGTCGAAAACGCCACCGGCTTGCTGGTGCTGCGCTTTATCCAGGCTGTGGGCGTCTGTGCGGCGTCGGTTATCTGGCAGGCGTTGGTTGCTGATTATTATCCCTCGCAAAAAGTGAACCGTATCTTTGCCACCATTATGCCGCTGGTCGGGTTATCTCCCGCGCTCGCACCATTATTAGGCAGTTGGATCCTGATGCATTTTTCCTGGCAGGCTATTTTTGCCACCCTGTTTGCCATCACCCTGATCCTGATGCTGCCGGCCCTGCGCCTGAAGCCCACGGCTAAAGCGCGTGACGATAGCCAGGATAAGCTCACCTTTGCCACCCTGTTGCGCTCCAGAACCTACCGCGGCAACGTGCTGATTTATGCGGCCTGTTCTGCGAGCTTTTTCGCGTGGCTGACCGGCTCGCCGTTTATCCTGAGCGAGATGGGCTATAGCCCGGCCGTCATTGGCCTGAGCTATGTGCCGCAAACCATCGCCTTTTTGATCGGCGGATACGGCTGTCGTGCCGCCCTGCAAAAATGGGAAGGTCGTCAATTACTGCCGTGGCTGCTCATTCTGTATGCAGTGAGCGTTATCGCTACCTGGGCGGTCGGCTTTATTCACCACGTTGCGCTGGCCGAAATCCTGATCCCATTCTGCGTGATGGCAATAGCGAACGGTGCTATCTATCCGATTGTCGTTGCTCAGGCTTTGCGTCCCTTCCCACAGGCAACAGGACGTGCCGCAGCGCTGCAGAATACGCTGCAACTGGGCTTATGCTTCCTGGCAAGTCTGGTTGTGTCGTGGTTGATCAGCACGCCGCTATTCACCACCACCGGCGTCATGCTGTCCACGGTGTTGCTGGCCGCGCTGGGGTACAAAATGCAGTCGCAGAAAGAATGTCGCTCTCACGCTGATGAGGTTTCTACTGCTGCGCCCGGCGAATCACATTCATAGCGCTTGAATAATTAATTAGTGGGCTAATATTTTTTGATTGAACCCACAAAAATTCAGGCCTATACTGATTTCCAGTTGTTACAAAAACGATAATTTTTATGTGTTAACGGGAACACGCATGTTCCCGCTTAACCACGGATGGCCTTTTCGGTAAGGGGTTCTCCCTTCCTCTGTTCTACGTCGGAAAACAGATTCGCGGATTCATTCCGTGAGATTTCTCACAAAGCCCAAAAAAGCGTCTACGCTGTTTTAAGGTTCTGATCACCGACCTGTGATGGAGAAGCTATGAGTTCATCGTGTATAGAAGACGTCAGCGTACCAGATGATGACTGGTATCGAATCACCAGTGAATTATTAAACCGTGCGGGCATTACCATTAATGGTACTGCACCGGCAGATATTCGCGTTAACAACCCCGATTTTTACAAGCGAGTTTTACAGGAAGGTTCGCTGGGTTTAGGTGAAAGTTATATGGATGGCTGGTGGGAATGCGATCGGCTGGACATGTTTTTTACTCAGGTTTTACGTGCCGGCCTTGAAGGCCAACTCCCCCGCCACTTTAAAGACACGCTGCGAATCGCCGCCGCGCGCCTGTTCAATTTACAGAATAAAAAACGCGCGTGGGTTGTCGGAAAAGAACACTACGATTTAGGCAACGATCTCTTCACCCGCATGCTTGATCCCTACATGCAATATTCCTGTGCCTACTGGAAGGACGCCACGACCCTGGAGTCAGCCCAACAGGCGAAGCTCAATATGATCGCCGAAAAATTACAGCTCAAACCGGGGATGCGCGTGCTGGACATTGGCTGCGGCTGGGGAGGCTTGTCCCAGTTTATGGCCGCCCATTACGGCGTCAGCGTCGTGGGGGTGACCATTTCTGCCGAACAGCAGAAACTGGCACAAA
This sequence comes from Citrobacter sp. wls613, assembly GCF_005281195.1. Lineage (NCBI taxonomy): Bacteria > Pseudomonadati > Pseudomonadota > Gammaproteobacteria > Enterobacterales > Enterobacteriaceae > Citrobacter > Citrobacter sp. wls613. The sequence continues at coordinate 87,221 of NZ_SZXN01000065.1, read as the reverse complement.
CACGGAGTGAAGGGCTGGATGTCACTATTTTGCTTGAGGATTACCGCGACCTGCACGATCGTTTCGACCGCATTGTCTCCGTTGGCATGTTTGAGCATGTGGGTCCAAAAAACTACAACACCTATTTTGATGTTGTCGATCGCAATTTAAAACCAGAGGGTCTGTTTTTGCTCCACAGCATTGGATCCAGAAAAACCGACAATAACGTCGATCCGTGGATCAATAAGTATATTTTCCCGAATGGTTGCTTGCCGTCCGTGCGCCAGATTGCGAAAGCCAGCGAGCCGCATTTTGTGATGGAAGACTGGCACAACTTTGGCGCCGATTACGATACTACACTGATGGCCTGGCATACGCGCTTTATGGCAACCTGGCCTGAAATCACCGATCACTACACCGAGCGCTTTAAACGTATGTTCAGCTACTACCTCAACGCCTGTGCCGGCGCATTTCGCGCCCGTGATATTCAGCTCTGGCAGGTGGTGTTCTCACGTGGCGTAGAACACGGTCTGCGCGTTCCACGCTAGTCATTCTCGCCCCCGCCTTCAACGGGGGCCTGGAAACGCGCCGGCTTAGACTTCGCCGGTGACGTGATTTACTGCACTTTCTTTTGCCGCCAGCACGCGCTCAACGGTATCCACGACCGCCTGCGTTTGTGGGTCGATTTCGATGTTGACCCGAGCCCCCAGTTTTTTCTTACCAAGCGTCGTACGCTCCAGCGTTTCCGGGATCAAATGCACGCAAAAACGCGTCGGTGTTACTTCGCCAACCGTCAGGCTGATACCATCAATGCCGATAAATCCTTTGTACAGGATATATTTCATCAACGACGCATCCTGCACCTTAAACCAGATCTGACGATTATTTTCTGAGGTCAGAATTTTTGATATCTCAGCGGTAGTCATAATATGGCCTGACATTAAATGCCCGCCGATCTCATCGCTGAATTTTGCCGCGCGCTCTACGTTGACCCGATCGCCCACTTTAAGCTCGCCCAGATTGGTAATACGCAGCGTTTCTTTCATCAGGTCAAAGCTGATGTGATTGCCGTTAATGTCGGTCACCGTCAGACAACAACCATTGTGTGCAACTGATGCACCCGTCTCCAGGCCATCCAGCATGTATTCAGGTAACTCCACTACATGCGTACGAAAATTTGGTTTCTCATCAATAGACACCAGTTTCGCGGTGCCCTGCACAATACCCGTAAACATACCTCTAACTCCTGAACGTAATTAAGACATATCTGTTGTGCACAATAGCAGGTGAAAATTGCGGTTGCCAGCAATGCACCGCCCCCACCTGTTTTTTCACTGGAGAATTACGTATTCCTCGCTACAATAGACTGCAATTTCCCCTGTATTTTCTTCTTGCTGCCCTCTCAGGCGGCTTTTTTAGTCTCTCAAATAACAACAATATAATGGTGTAAACGTGCAAAAGTATGTAATCGAAGCGCGTCAGTTATTAGCTCTGGCAATTCCGGTGATTCTTGCGCAAATCGCCCAAACCGCAATGGGGTTCGTCGATACCGTCATGGCGGGTGGATACAGCGCGACGGACATGGCTGCCGTCGCTATCGGGACCTCCATTTGGCTCCCGGCCATCTTATTTGGTCACGGACTCCTGCTGGCATTGACGCCAGTCATTGCGCAACTTAACGGATCGGGTCGCCGCGACCGCATTGCTCATCAAATACGCCAGGGTTTCTGGCTGGCGGGCAGCGTATCTGTGCTCATTATGGTGGTGCTCTGGAATGCGGGATACATTATCCGCTCCATGGATAATATCGATCCGGCGCTGGCCGATAAAGCCGTCGGCTACCTGCGCGCGCTGTTGTGGGGCGCGCCTGGCTATTTATTCTTCCAGGTAGCTCGTAACCAGTGTGAAGGTCTGGCCAAAACCAAACCGGCGATGGTGATGGGGTTTCTCGGCCTGTTGGTCAACATCCCGGTTAACTACATTTTCATCTATGGGCATTTTGGCATGCCAGAACTCGGCGGCGTAGGCTGCGGCGTTGCCACTGCGGCGGTGTACTGGGTGATGTTTCTCGCCATGTTGTCCTACGTTAAACGTGCGCGCTCAATGCGTGATATTCGCAACGTCCGCGGTTTCCAGAAACCCGATACCGCGGTGATGAAGCGCCTGATCCAGTTGGGCTTACCGATTGCGCTGGCATTATTCTTTGAAGTAACGTTGTTCGCCGTAGTGGCATTGCTGGTTTCCCCGCTGGGGATTGTTGACGTGGCCGGACACCAAATCGCGCTGAACTTTAGCTCGCTCATGTTCGTTCTGCCGATGTCGCTGGCAGCCGCCGTAACGATTCGCGTGGGTTATCGTCTGGGCCAGGGGTCAACGCTTGATGCCCAAACTGCAGCCAGAACCGGGTTGGGCGTCGGTGTTTGCATGGCGGTGTTAACCGCAGTGTTCACCGTGACCCTGCGTGAGCACATCGCCCTGCTCTACAACAATAATCCTGAAGTGGTGACGCTAGCTGCCCAGCTCATGTTGCTGGCCGCCGTGTATCAAATATCGGACTCGATTCAGGTCATTGGCAGTGGGATCCTGCGTGGTTATAAAGATACGCGCTCCATTTTCTTTATCACCTTTATCGCTTACTGGGTGTTGGGTTTACCGAGCGGATATATCCTCGCACTGACCGACCTGGTAGTTGAACGCATGGGTCCAGCAGGTTTCTGGATCGGCTTTATTATCGGTCTGACCTCTGCTGCAGTAATGATGATGCTGCGCATGCGTTATCTGCAACGCCAGCCGTCCGCCATTATTTTACAACGCGCGGCGCGATAACACCCCGCAATAGCCGCCCCCCGGCGGCTATTGTCTCCACCCTATTCAGAACGGACTGCCATTGTGGGCGTTGATCGCTTCTCCGCTGACAGGATGCTTAAAATGCAGTTCGCTGGCATGCAGCATCAGTCGTGGCGTCCGTTCTGTACCCGGCAACAGACGCCCCCCATACAGATCGCAGCCCCAAATGGCGTATCCCAGATGTTGACAGTGAATACGCAACTGATGGGTGCGACCGGTTTCGGGGAAAAGATGTACCCGCGTTAACGGCAGTACAGTCCCGTCTTCCAGCGGATGATTAAAGCGCTCGACAACCCGATAGCGGGAGCGCGCGGGTTTGCCGCTGATGGCGCATATCGACATCAGCGGAAACAGCGCCGGATCCTTGGCAATAGCAGCGTCTATCACCCCTTCATCCTCGCTCAAATGCCCACAGAGCAAGGCGCTATACACCTTGGTAACAGCGCGCAGGCTGAATTGCTGGCACAGCGCAGCATTGGTAGCCTTATTGCGGGCAATCACCATCAGCCCGGAAGTGCCAAAATCAAGTCGATGCACCAGCGTGCAGCCGGGATAAATCTGAACCAGCCGGTGATGTACCGAGTCGATATTTTGCGGATTTTTTCCCGACAGGCTTAGCAAACCGGTGGGTTTATTGATAAGAAGCAGATGGTCGTCCTGATAGAGGACCTCTATCTCGTCATGGCACGGCGGAGCAATAAAGGTATCAAAGAGAGTAGACATCAGGCAGCCATGATAAAGTACGGGAGCGGATCATAACGAATTTTCAACCGACTGGCGAATCAGCGATCTTTTGCCGTTTATTGTGCAATAAATTAAAAATAAGATACTGACTTACCCGCATCAGCGTTATCCATGGAGGAATTATGTCAAACACACTATTGCAGTTGCACTTTGATTTTCAGGGCCCGTTTGGCGAAGAGATGTCACGCCAGCTTGTCGACCTGGCAGAATCCATTAACCAGGAGCCTGGCTTTATCTGGAAAATCTGGACAGAAAACGAAGCAACCCAGGAAGCCGGCGGCATCTACCTGTTCCAGGACGAAGAAACTGCGCTGGCATATGTTAAAAAGCATACAGCCCGTCTGAAGCCGCTGGGTGTGCAAAACGTGCAATTCAAAATCTTTAATGTCAATGAACCGTTAACGCGCATTAACCACGGCATGACTGAGTAACATTGTTGCTTCATCACAGGCAAAATAAAGGGCGGCTTTACGTTCAAGCAGCCCTGTAGCAGGAGGTTATGTACTCTTAGCAGACATGACTGCTATCCTTGCTTGTAATAAGAGATCGTCTGGCACATCAAGCATTGCGCTCTTCTGAATGGTGCAATATGTTATCGCTAATCTCTTGTAACTCATTGATCAATCTTGCCACATGAAAACCATCGCACACGGAATGATGTACCTGAACGGCGAGGGGTAACATTACTTTTCCATCCTGGTTGTAGTATTTCCCAATAGTGAACATGGGGGAAAAAAAGTTCTGCATGTTGGCAACGTTGATATTGAAACTGGTAAAACTTACCCAAGGAATGGCCGACACGAAAAATATATTTTCCAGCGACTCTCCCTTAGGCCAGTAAGAAAGGTTATTACCATAACGTGCCATGTCTTCTGCATAAACATGTTGAAAGTGATGAATATTGCCATCGTAGTGACTCCATAATGATGAAAAGGTCTCCGTTTCATTATGGAAAATCGTATAACTTGGATGAACTTCATTCCATATGACAAGCTCATTGTCCTTTATCGCCATACGAAACTCTGTATGTCTGTTTACGACTTTAGAAAGCAGGAAAATAATAGTAGGATAAAATTTCCAGCCAACCTCTTTTATATGTTTTAACAGCGCGGTAATGTCTAAGAGAACTGTTTGGTTAATTGTGCTTTGAGCAAAGGTCTGAAATACCTCAAAATGCTCCTTCCTTGCCCAACAAGATAAGTCAACTGGCGTATATTCTGGGATTGTTTTTTTCATTTTTAGTAGCCTTTAATAAGCACGCATACAGACCCGAACCATTTTGGTTGCGAACGCATTCGTGAGAGTAGCGCATCCTTGTAAATAAGGGAAGGAAATGATAACCCTTTAATATATAAGATGATAAAGGGAGACGTATCGCCTCCCTTGAAGTATTGAACGCGAGCACTATCAATGCGCTAACACGACAACGCTGTCAGTTGCGTATCGTTTATCATTCGAACCAGCAACGGTTGCCATTATCTGCCTGGGAGGCATCGGGGATTTCATCACAAGGCGGCAGAGTGAATCCGTCTCGAGTCACATAATGGCTATGATTTCCTGCTTCTTCATTATAACCCTTATTGTTTTTATGATGATGGTGGCCAGCTCCCTGATAATCATCATTTGCAAGAGGTACCACACAGCCATAGAGGGAACCACAAACCGCAGAAACTATCAGAATTTTAAAAATAGTTTTCATTGATCAACTCGATAAAGATGAAGTGTTATGATGTAACCTACTAAACAGACTACCGCCCACAGTATAAAAATAGGATTATTCATTATTTTAAATTTACGCCCTGTACCTGATCATTAGACTGATTAACGTCTAAAATCATCCGTACACCTTCTTTTGAGACAAATTCTAAAGGTGCGTTATCATCCTGTTCCCAGCCATTAGCAACCAGTAGGGGAACAACCTCACTCAATTTTTTACCGGCTACAGCCTGATCTATAGTGCGTTCAGCGGGGGCTAATTCCGCGTGATGGTGTTTCATGTTTTCGCGTTTACTTTTATGAATATCACATGTGCCGTTACCATCAGTAACATGTGTGCAACCTGATTTCTCAAGCTGGCTACGGTATGAGGCGCTAATAGCGTTAGCATTACCCACCACAGACAAACAAAGCAACACCATAATTAATTTTGCTTTCATTACATTTACCCTTTGTGTATATCGTCAATGTTTTTATTTACAGCTCACTCAATCATACCGCCACGTATTTTATGCTTTAAAAAGCTTTTCTTTATCCATGGCGATAAACTACATATTCCTGAAGAACATCCCCCCTATATCCAAAATAATTCGAATTTCATAAAGTCAGTAATTGTGTGATAAATTCGTCAGGAACGAATTTGAACAGCCGAAGGCTGGCCCCCGGTGTGGGGTCTTTTATTACTTGATGATCTGGGCATTTGCCACAAATCCTTTTTTATCCTCAATGACGCGCATCAGGTGAGCGCCTTTTTTCCAGTCGCCATCTGCCTGCTGACGCCAGCCACGCTGTATCAAATATTCTTCTGCGGCGATCCCTTTGAGGTTGATAATATTCTCAGCCTCTTTAACGTACTGCGGCACGTTGGATTCATTTACCGAGTTAGGTGTATGCTTCACGGCGTTTTTTGCATTCTCTGCCTTTGTTTTGTGGATGTCGCACCCCTTGCCAGCATTCATCTCGTTGCAGCCGGAACGCTCCAACTGGGCACGGTACTGTGCGTTGATGGCGTGCGCTGGTGCGGTGGTCATTGCGACTAAGGTCAGGCTAGCGATGAGTACTTTTTTCATTCTTTGGTTTCCAGTTCGTTAAATCCGTTGCACCGCGTCCACGGGCGGTAGTGATATTTCGCGTGTTGAAATATGACCGTCTGGTAAATTCAAGTCAACGGCTGAAAACACCTTGAAATTTGTTCGTTAAATGTTAAAAGCAGCATCTATTTAGCGCATTTACTTCATATGAAAGTTATCATAACAAGTGGGAAATCAGAAGAACGATGAGAAGACACAGTGATATTGAAAGGAAAATATGGTGGCATTGAATACATAAAAGTGAATCTGCATTACACTATGCTCACTTTAATTATAAGCACTGACAATACATTACGATATATAATAAAAATCGGTTTATAATATATTAATGTAGACATTCACACCTGCCCTGCCATTAACTTTTCAATTTCCCCACTCGTCAAGCCTCTCCTCTTAGCAATAACCCTCTATCATCTCTGTCCATATCTGTAACAACCCCTTAAAGAGGGATGCGTATTTATCTCTAAAGGAGTAGTAAAAATAGGACTAAAGATTGATGTAAGTCAATTGGCATCGCGTATTTTTATTTGTGAGCGTCCTTGCGCACAAGTCTGGTATTAAAAAGACAAATTTTAGAATAGAACATTATTCTATGAGTAACAGGTTATGGTTACGGCTTCCGACAGGGCTTCAGCTCACCGTGGGTATTGCGTACAATGCAGGGTCGATACTCTCTGGAAATGGCTGTGGCGAATACTATGAATCTCAATCGCGGTTGTTATTTGCTGCTGATCCTCGCTGCGATCGGCAGCCTGTTTACATCACATCCCTTTATTATATGGTTACTGCTCGCCAACGTACTGACGCTGGTGATTTACGGCATGGACAAAATGGCGGCGCGAAAAGCCTGGCGCAGAGTGCCAGAGTTCACATTACTGATGTTTGGCGTTGTCGGCGGATGGCCCGGCGCGATAGCAGGTCAGCAACTCTTTCGCCACAAAACACAAAAACAGCCATTCAAAACCTACTTTATCATCAGCGTATTATTGAGCATCTCCGTGATGGTAGCGGTGTATCAGCTCTATCCTTTTTCGCCTTTCTGAACATTGGCTACGCGCGAACTATACAGCTTTACAACATCTGCCTGATAAAGTCGTGGAGATCGTCGCTGACCAACTGACATTTTTCAGGTGAAGGATGAATAATCAGGTTCTCTGAGTACCCGTTAAGCATGGCAACGAACTGGCGTGTAACACGTTCGGCATCCAGCGCCCGGAACGCTTTCAACCCCACACCTTCACGAATAATGTCGGCGATCATTTCCATCCAGCAATTCATATTGCGCTCTGCAAGCTCTGCGTAAGCGGCGTCATGGCTCGCCAGACGCCATAAAGAGTCATAAAGCTGCCAGACGGCATCCGGACCTTCAGGAAGGTAGTATTTGATCAATACACTTAACTTTTCGTGAGGTTCGCGCCCGGCTAACGATTCGGCTAAATCGTCCAGCTCTTGTTGCATAAATCTTTCCAGCGCGGCAAGGCACAATGACTGCCAGTCCTTAAAGTAGTGATAGATATGGCTGCGAGAAAGGCCGAGATGTTCCGTCAACTCCCGGGTTGTCACCTTCTCTATCCCTTTTTCGATAAACAGCGCCACCGCGCCATCCAGAATTCGTACTCTCAACTCTTCTGTCTTTTTTTTCATCAATTCACCCCGCATTGACTTTGAGCAACCGCTCAAATACACTCAACCTGCAATAATTGAGCAACCGCTCAATTATTAATTTTAACAGAATCACAGATAATGATAAGCCTGAAGAGTCACGATAAATCCACATCCTTATACAGTGCAGTTGGCACGCTTAAGTCTCTGGCCCGCCGCCACCGTAAAAAACTCCTGGTCACATTTCTTCTCGTCGTTGCCGAGAACCTGACGTATCTGCTGTATCCGCTAATGGCCGGCTTTGCCATCAATGCAATTATTGCGGGTAACGCCTTACACGCGGTTTTTTATGCCATTGTGGTCTTTATTATGTGGGCCATAGGGGCGGCTCGTCGGAGTGTTGATACCCGTACATTTACCCGGATCTATGCTGAGTTGGCGGTTCCCGTCATTCTCGCTCAACGTCGGGACAATCAAAATACCTCGACCATTGCAGCACGGGTCGCGCTTTCCCGCGAGTTCGTCGATTTTTTTGAAAAGCATCTGCCTGCGCTTATCACCTCGATCGCCTCTATTCTGGGGGCTGCCATCATGCTGCTGGTTATAGAGTTGTGGACGGGTGTGGCCTGCCTTGTCATTCTTGGTTTTTTTTCACTGTTCCTGAGCAGCTATACGCGCAAAAACGAAGCGCTTTTCCTGCGATTAAATAATCGACTCGAAAAAGAGATAGCCATGGTCAATAGTGCCGCCGCCTCCCCGCTCGGCAAACATTACCGCCTGTTGTCCAGGCTGCGTATTTGTTTATCCGACCGTGAGGCGCTGGGTTACTTGTCCATTGGCATTGTGGTCGCTCTGTTATTTGGCATGACGATCCTCATCATGACGCTCGGCGGCGGGGCTGATGCGGGTCACATTTACTCTGTGATGACCTATATGTGGATGTTTGCCATGAGCCTGGATGATGCTCCGCAGTTGCTGGAAAAGTATTCTCAGCTCAAAGATATTGGTAAACGAGTAAACACCGGACATGAATAAACCCCGGTAGACTCGCGTCCATTTCGCTCAGCGTGTCCTGGCACGCCGACAGTTGCAGGTTGGTAAATCCGCTGAACAGTTCTATAGTCGGGACTGCTTCTTATTTACAGGATCCACTAATGCGTTTTAACGGACTGACCAAAGGTTTTTTCATTTTCATTCTCGCCCTCGTGACGTGGGCGTTCTTTGATGTGCTGTCCCCTTACTTTTCCGCCATTCTGTGGGCCGCGATATTAACCACTATTTTTAATCCGGTGAAAAACAAACTGCGCAGCGCGCTGGGCGATCGCAACGGGCTGGCGTCGCTTATCACCATTGGCATTATCTGCCTGATTGTCTTTATTCCCCTGATGGTGATCCTGTCATCACTGGCTATCGAACTGAACGTGGTGTACAGCAAGCTGCAACAGAACAACACGCAGTTCCCGGAAGTCGTCACCGCGATCCTGTCGTATCTTCCTGACTGGGCCAGAGGATTCCTTGCGGACCACCATCTGGATAACGTGGCACAAATTCAGCAAAAGCTCTCCGATGTTGCATTACAGGGCGGGCAGTACCTCGCCGGCAGTGCATTCCTGATTGGCAAAGGGACATTCGGCTTTGCCATCAGCTTTGGCATCATGCTGTATCTGCTGTTTTTCCTGCTCAAGGACGGGCCGTACCTGGTGCGTCAGATTCTGGATTCTTTACCGCTGACCGATTTCGCTAAACAGCACCTGTTTGCCAAATTTGTCGGTGTCACCCGTGCCACGGTAAAAGGCACAGCGGTGGTCGCGGTGGTTCAGGGCACACTCGGTGGCATTGCTTTTGCCATTGTGGACATCGACGGCAGCGTTCTGTGGGGCGCATTGATGGCGTTTCTCTCACTGGTGCCTGCGGTGGGTTCAGCCATTGTCTGGGTACCCGCGGCAATTTTCCTCTTTGCCACACAGCAGTTGTGGCAAGGACTGTTTATCGTCGGATTCTTCGTCATTATCGTCGGGCTGGTAGACAATATTTTGCGCCCATTGCTGGTGGGCAAAGACACCAAGATGCCCGATTATCTAATTTTGATTTCCACCCTCGGCGGGATGGAGATTTACGGTATTAACGGGTTTGTCATTGGCCCATTGATCGCGGCACTGTTCCTTGCCTGCTGGAATCTGTTATCCGGGCGCGATCACGAGGGCAACGTGGAGGAGATCGATAAAGACTTTATGGAAGAAGGAAAAAATCCTCCAGATTTATAACGGTATGACGATAACAAAGGGCGACCACGGGGTCGCCTTTTTATTGTCACGCAAAATCATACGTTTTCTATAATTTCAATCATGCACATTCATTACTCGTCGCAAAAGGAATAAACAGGTGCGAATAGCCACAATCACCAACTGGGCCTACAGTGCGACGGTATGCCTGACCCTCGCCTCCGGCGTGGTCATGCTAATGGCGTCAAACGCCGATAACACCGAACGACAGGCGGTAGAACAGCGGTATATATTCGATCAGCTGACCGAAGAAGTTGAAATTGACGCCTGGTCACTGTCCGATCTGGCGCGCCTGTATGTGGTCAGTAAAGATCCTGATGCGTTGCAAGCCTACCAACAGAAAGAGACCTCGCTAAAAGCCGTTGAGCACCGATTGACGAAACTGAAGGATACCGGAGCATCAGGGGAAGAATTGGCGCTCCTGCACGAGGGATTGCAAATTGTTGATACGCTACAGAACGAACAACAAACGGCGATCGAAAGCGTCGCGCGCGGAGAGCAGGCGCAGGCTATCGCCCTGCTCTTCGGTAAATCCTATGAGCAGGAGCTCGAACGGACGCAGGATAAAATAGACCATTTCCGCCAGATGCTCGACAGCCGCGCCCGCAACGCCATTGAGGACGCCACGCAGACGTCCCGTACACTGCGCACGCTGTCCGAAGTGATGGTCGGACTGACGGCACTACTGTTTTTGTTTGTCCTCGGCTTTATTTTAAAACGTCGGGTGCTGCGCCCCGTCGTGCGACTGAGCGACGTCGTTCATCGACTGGCCTCGCAGGATTACGCGGTTGAAACACCTAACTTTAACCAGATTGATGAAATCGGCGATATGGCACAGGCCATCCGCATTTTTCGCGAGAACGGCCTGGTACGGCAGCGGCTGGAGAAAGAGCGTGACGCCGACTGGGCGATACGCGAACTGCTGGCACGGATGACTCAGCGCTTACAGGGGTGTGAGAACTTCGCTGACGTTATCAATGTTGCACAACTGTTCGCGCCGAATATTGCTCCCGGCGTCGCCGGACGCCTCTACATTCTTGACCGGGAACCATGGCAGATGCGCTGCGTCGCTGAGTGGCTTTCTCCGCAGGGAAAAGCGGATGCCTTCCACCCGGACGAATGCTGGGCCGTGCGTCGCGGGCAGAGTCATCCCCCGGTCCACGGCGAGCCGGACATCGCCTGCTACCATCTGCCAGAGTCATGTCAGGATCACACGCTGTGTGTGCCGTTGATTGCTCAAGGTGAGGCTATCGGCCTGCTCTCATTTCAGAATCTCAGCGATGATACCGCGCCTTCCCGCGCGTATCTGGAACTGATGGCAGAAGCGCTCGGTCTGGCATTAGCCAATCAGCGTCTGCGCGATGCGTTACTGGAAAAAGCACTCTACGACCCGCTGACCGGTCTGCGCAATCGCCATCATCTGGAAGACACTTTGCGCACCCAGATGGGCCAGGCGATACATAATCAGACACCCATCAGTTGCCTGATGATTGATATTGATCACTTCAAAGATGTCAACGATCGGTTCGGCCACGAGGCGGGCGATGGCGTTATCAAGGGCGTTGCCGCGATTATTCAGCGCGCCATACGCGACAGTGGGATGGCGTTCCGCTACGGTGGTGAAGAGTTTCTGGTCCTGCTCAGCGGCATGGGTGAAGAAGAGGCTAACCGCATGGCGACGGACATCTACAACGGCGTGCATGCGCTTACGCTGCGCTTTGGGACGTCGGACATCAGCCATATCGACGTGTCTATTGGCGTTGCCAGCTACCCACAGCACACCCAAAGCGACAACCTGCTGCGCGCCGCTGACGTGGCCCTGTATCGCGCCAAAGAGTTGGGCCGATCGCGAATCGTGAGCTTCGGTATGCTGCAAGCGAGCTAAACGCGGGCCGGTTATGTGATACACATCCTCACTCTAGAAAAGACACCCCCTGCGCTTTGACAGGGGGTGTCATCATCATGCGAACTGAACTTAACATCTTAGTTTTGGTTACAGGTAAAACCGCCGCCGAGTGTCGGATTACAGGTGGTTTGTGTTGACGGTTTAGGCTGTATGCTTTGGTTGTAGGTCTGAGCCGCAGCATTGAGGTTAGCCGCTTTTTGTTGCCAACCAGCCGCCGTCCCCTGTGCTATTGCGATACAGTCAGCAGACGAAATCGTTGCCGTACCTGCTTGTGCTCTATCTTGCATCATACGAGCTGCTTCAGCGCTACTGGTAAAGGTGTCACCACTCATGGCCTGACAAAGCTCATAATCTGAAGCGTTAGGATTGTTCGAACAACCGACTAAAACAACCGAGGCGACAGTAATTAATATTAAGTTTTTCATTGTAAGCCTCTCATTGCCCATTTAGTGCAAAGCGCAATAGCCTGATCATGGAATGCCGGATTGGCATCATTAAACTGCATAGCAACCCTTGTCTTTACACCAGCTAGATATGCAGCCTGATTTTTTACAGTAGCTTTATCATTTGCCGCCCGGTTGTAACATTGCGCAGTTAAAAATTTAGTGCGAAAAGTCATGAGCAAAGATGCCTGATCCTCTGGTAACAGGTAATCATATTCTCCCTTCCCCCCCACGCTTTCTGCTTCAAGAGTCGCTAAAGTAAGGGCATCATTACCCATTTCATCCAGTGCTGGCGCAACTTCTGCCCGTTCGGCACACCCAGCAAGCAATGCCATAAAGACAACAACGAATAAGCGTTTCATTTCACCCCTTCATAATAAATGTCGTTTCAGTAATTTCGCAGCGTCAGAAAAGCTCACCGAGTTAATTTACCTGGTCTTGGGTATTTCTTCTGTCGTCGCTTATATCAATATTTAATTTAATGCTATTAAACAGCGATTTTTATGTTCTTGTATGATGTTATCGACTTCGCATACAAATCCATCTCTTATTATTTTCAAGAGAATACGCCACGTGTCACTTTAACCTTTGACACGTGATAATGTATCAATAGATATGTAATACCTTTCACATAACAATGTTAATTTGATTTTTTAGGTAACTTACGCTTAACTTTTTATATAAATAAGCCAACAAATACAGCACCTGACTTATATTGAATAGTACAGCACTTATTGGCAAGAATACATATTAAAAATGAATACTAAGAGCTGAATTTATTAGTCGCAGCATTACATCCTCAATAACCAATTGAATTATAATATGTTTAATAAAGTTAATCGGAGAGGATAATGCTTTTACCACATCAGTGGTAACCCTATAGGGTTGTTATATAAATAACATTACATGACGTGATTCAACAATTTATTCACTTATCGTATAATTAACCCCAACAGTTTGTTGTAATAAATGACATGTTTTATACGTAGGACGTATCACCTGAACCTGACAGCAGTTACGTCCACTATTCGCCTTAATGGGCAATCTCAATTCACCTCATCCTTTCAGATAAGAGTGATGTTCAGGGAACCATTGATCAAATCTCACTCTTTTGTATTTTGGGTGTGCAATTTCCCGCTTCTCAGCAGCGCCATCTCTTGCTTGCAAAGCAGCACCACAGCCTGACGGCCCTTAACGCGGCGGGATGTAAGAGCCCTTTTCACCGTACGGCGACTCGCGCCAGATTCCAGCATCTGAAAACACATCAGGGAGAGCGTCGGTTTATTTTTCATCAAAAATTCACTTGGTTGAGTTAGCCAGTAGCGTTGCGGCAGAAAGCGGACATTTTACGCTAATCCGGGCACGGCTTAAACCCGGTCTACGGGTAGGTCCTGTTGCAGAATTCCCCATGGCGAAACCGAACAAAAAACAACCAGGCTGATATAATTGAAGAGCGGCCATGTGCGTAATCAAGCTAAGGAGGTACGCAATGGACAAAGCAGATGTGAAATCATTCGATATACCAGATGAGGTTCGCGAGTTTGCGAATGGACGACTGGAACTTCTCAATATCGGCGGAGCCATCGTCGGACGTGCGGTGCTGGAGCCCGGCTGGCGATGGGCGACATCGATCCAGTCGATAGCGGGAACAAAGAGTTGTGAAGCCCCGCATTTTCAATACCACGTAGCCGGGGTGCTGCGGGTAAAAATGGACGATGGCAGTGAATTTGATTGCCGCCCCGGCGATCTGTCACACATCCCTCCAGGGCACGACGCCTGGGTCGTCGGGGATGAGTCGGTGGTCATTGTTGACTTTCAGGGCATGGTCGACTGGGCCAGACATAAAGATACCGGCTGTAACGACTCGCCATAACAGCAAAAAACCCCGGATGATCGCGACATTCGGGACTTACTGGAGTGGATCTCAAAACCATTTTTAGATCCTGACAATATTAGCCATTCACCCGATTAACGATCTTTTCCCAACACGTTTTCAGGCGATGCTTTTGTAAATAACCTTCCAGCGCCCGGGAGATTCGCTGCTGGTGTACAGGGCCACCCACAATTTCACGTTCATTCATCTCGCTCAGCACCAAAAGTATCGGCGGAATGGTTTCGGCAATCGTGGGCTGTAAACGATAATCCCCATCAAGAATCACAAACGTTCCCAATCCACCGATGTGCCGCAGCAGTATGGGCAGCAACGTTACTTCGCGACATTTTTGCGCCACCATTTCACTCTTCTGGCATCCGCGTTGATCGGATATCGTCCAAGCAGCAGAACATTACCCCACCAGCAGTCGGCCATTGCGATCGTCCCTGAGAGAAGTTCTGATTCTACCCCGCACGCCTAATTTGTGCACTCGAAGGACTGGGTGAATAAAAAACACGCTGCAAAATCAACAAAATATAATCAACTTGCTTAATTACTCTGCAATCGCGTGAAAACATGCAGAAAAACACAATTTCCCTCTTGCCTCATTCGGTCTGTGCCGCTAATATTCGTCCCCGTTGTCACCTACAACGTTGCGTTCATAGCTCAGTTGGTTAGAGCACCACCTTGACATGGTGGGGGTCGTTGGTTCGAGTCCAATTGAACGCACCATCTTGCGTCCGTAGCTCAGTTGGTTAGAGCACCACCTTGACATGGTGGGGGTCGGTGGTTCGAGTCCACTCGGACGCACCAAATCAATTCCCGTTGATTTGGTGCTTACTCTCTCGTCCTTATCTACACTTTCTTTTTTTCAAAAAAACACTCTTACGTAATTGCTATTCGGCCTTCAACAATTGGCTGTGGCTGCCTGCTTTCCTCACCGTCTTACAGGCAACCATCCGTTCAGAAAAACGCCTTAATTCACATCCGCTATACAGACCACGTGACTGCTTTTCCTGCTATTCGTCACTATCCCATTACTCATATTCAACGTATTTTTACTGCCCAGTTCATCTATCCAGTAAGGTGCGTTGACCCAGTTGCCACCAAAGTTGTACAACGGCCCCCACTCGCTCCACCAGCGTCCGGTTGAAGCCGCTCGCTCGCCGTTGCGGGTCGATTCCTCTGCAGTCGGCCGACGATAGCCATCATCTTGTTTACCACACCAGTCATTATTAAATCCTGTTGGATTGCCGTCAGTGATTAACCACTTCGTGACCGTGAAGGTATAAGCATAAGACCCACCGTCATTTTTCGACCGTATGGTAATGGTGGCAGTTTTCTCTGCGCCTTCAGGCCGACGGTTAAACGTCACCACACCCTTATCATCCACGCTTAACCACGAACGATCGTCATGCCAGGAATACTCCCGGTTGCTGGCAGCATTGCCATTCATGCGCAACTGGAAACTGGCACCAACCAATCCGCTGCGAGGAAAACCGCTGTCGGTATCAAACGTGGCGCCATTGACGTGAATAGTCGTGTTCCCAGGGAGGACGTTGCTGCCGCCTGGTGCCACTTGCTCGCTGACCGTACTGACCATTGTCCCCATTACCGTGTCATAGCTTGCTGGCGTGGCTTCCACCACCAGATAGCGATTTACATCCTCTGCAACGGGGGTATAACTTTTTTCAACCGCGCCTGGAATTGCCGTTTTTCTGGCCGTTCCTGCTGCGTTATCCGCACGAAACCACTGAAAACGCGACCGGTCGGGAATCGTCTCATTCCCCTGATAAAGATAGGAAAGTGTGACATCTTCCCCTTCGCGGGGCGCCGGTATCGCTAAATTGACGATCGCCGGGAGCATGTCAGGTATACCGGTTTGCGCGCACACCACTGTCTGTCTGCTGGCGTTTGCCGCCGCGCTACTACGCCCATCGGTAAAAGCATTAATCACCGCATGGTGCGTATCATTGAGCGCGCGTGTCGTCCAGATAGCGTTACGTCCAGCAATGCCATAGGTATGCCGTAAATCGCCTTTAGAATCTTGCCCCACACGATTTGCCCGAGTGTAGGTCACAAACATATCCTGCAGATCGCCCTCATCTGGTAAACGCATACCGTTGTTCGCACAGTGCATATACGCATCCCCCCAGCGCAGCGCTGGCGAAGCATAATGAAACGCGGCCGACAAGTCTGCTCGCGCGGGTAGCACCGGCGCGTTCGCGTTTGGGCTGACAAAAGGCGCATCCGGTCGGTCGGGATCGGAAGGTTCAATCTCAACCGGCAACACCTTAAACGTCAGGTAGCGTTTATTCTGCGCGGGGCCGGGCGTATAAAGACGCTCATTCGCCCCTGAGATTACCTGCTCGTCGGCCAACCAGCGAAACAGGGTCTCTGATGGACTTTCCTGCAAACCATCAGGATCGTGAAATTGATACGCAATCTCCAGCGTATCTCCCTGAGCCGGATTTAATCCCGGCGCAGAGGTGTTAATCACCTGCAGTTGACCGGCCACGGGCGGGCGTCCTTTTACCGTCGCGGTCTGTGCTGTCACCGCCAGGGCTTCAGTGGCGACAAAAACAACCAGCACACCCGCGGCGCTGCGCAGAGTGAGCGCGACACTATTCAGCTTCATAGCTCAGGCAATCCGAATGAACGGCGATTATACGCAGCAGCGCTTGAACACTTCGCTGCTGCACAATGGGTGACATTAATTCACCTCGATCTGTATCTTACGTTTCTGATCCCCGGCTACCGGTTTGTAAGTCTTACCGTTCGCACCTGGAATATTTTGGTATACGCCAGAACCAATCGCGGTCTCAATCTTCCACTGATAGGTGCCAGCATCACCGGCGCTGCCGTCAGCCAGTTGTACGACGGCGCTAAGTTCAGTATCAACCTGCGGGAAGCCATTCACTGCGCCATCAATCTGTACGGCGATCGGCGTTGATGCAGAAGCCGCTGACAGCTCATTTGACGCAACTGCGATACCGGTATCCGGATCGGTTATCGTTGGGTCAGTATGCGGCGTAACCAACACGGTGATCTTTTTGCCTAAATCACTCGCCGTCACGGTGTAAGTATCACTGGTGGCGCCCGAAATATCTGCCCCATCCGCCTGCCACTGAAAGGTTCTTTGCGATTCTGCATCCCCGTCCGGGTCGCTGAACGCGCCTTGCTGGCTGATGGAAATCACATCGCCAATGTCGAAGACGCCATTGCTGTTGGTATCAGCAGAAACAATCGTGCTCTGGGTGATAACCGGCACGCGTCCTTTTACGGTATCGGTTGGATCGGACAAGACGGCCAGGGCGGGAAATGACAGGATTAACATCGCGCTACTGGCGGTTAAGGTAAAGTTTTTGCGTTTCATTTGCGTACTCAATAATAAAAAGGGATTAAGGCGTCAGCCGGGAAATTACGGGTTTCAGGGTGATTCTTGTGTTTCCACGCGCAAAGCACGTTTTTGCCATTCGCCAGACACAACATAGATACGGCCCGTCGCCTGTGGAATCGCGGTGAATTGGTTACTGCCTGCAGCGGTTTCCCCCTGCCACTGAAAATGTTCTGGCTGCTCTTCGCAGACAATTTCACCGCACATGACGACAGCGGATAAACGGTCGCCCACCTGCGGATGGGTGGTCAGCGCTTGCCCATTGCGTAGCACTTTCACCGATGATGCAAAGGGGGCAAAATTAACCGACACGTGCTCGCCGCGACGATTAATTAGCGCCACAACCTCGCTGCGTCCCGCAGCAGTGCTCGTCAGGGTCGCTGTTATCACGCCGTTCGCATCGGTCACACCCTGTGCAGAAGCACGTACGCCGTGGCTGGCCTTAAATTTCACCTGCTGCCCCGCCACAGGATTACCAAACGCATCCCTGACGGTCGCGCTGACTTTATTTTCAGCAGTGCCGTTAGCTAATGCGTTGTCCGCTATGATGCGCAGGTCGCCAGGGAAAATGGTGGCGCTGCCTTCATCAGACAGAAAGGTGAGTTCAACCTGCTGGACATGTCCGTTTAACATCACCGACACCACGGATTTTCCGGCGATGCGGTTGGTCACCATGGCCATTGCTTCGCCTTCGCTATTAGTCATCACCGAGGTGGGTACTGCCGCCCCGTTAGTCGCCACGAATCGCACCGCCTGCGCGCTGGCCGGACGCCCATCCGCATGGTGTATGGTGACCTTCACCTGATTCGCCGATCTGCCATTGGCCGGCGCATTGTCTGCCACCACCTGCGTGACGCCCTGCCCGGCCTCACCCACTTTTGGCGTGAGCGTAACGCTCACTGGAGTAACCGCAAAGTGATGGTCATTCACGTTGACAGAAATCTCGGCCACGCCCGCTGTTACGCCAGATAACGACGCTTTATACAGGCCGTTATGGTTATCCTTAGCCTGACTGATAGTCGTGCCCTCCAGAGGACTGGTGAAGGTCACTTTTTGCCCGGTAACCGGGTTGCCCTGCTGATCCCTTAATAAAAAGTGAATAAATGATTCAGCATTGCCATTCGCTTCAATACGTTCAGGGACGACATTCAGTTGAGATTTCGCTGGATCCAGGCTGTCATCATCAACGGCAAAACTCGTTTCAACTTCCTCTGTGCTGCCGTTAAGTTCAACAATCACCGTGACCTCACCCGCGACCCGACTGGTCAACGACACCGAGACCTCACCGTTAGCATCGGTGGTGGCTGCAGGGGGAATATCCGCATGATTGTTCGCGTACAGTCGTACGGTTTCACCCGCAGCAGGCGTCCCATCCGCGTTAAAGGTGGTGACTTTGATGACATTCTCATCTACACCATCCGCCAGCGCATGATCGTCAAGCACCACCACAGCCTCAAGACTGACCGAATTGTCATCACGTACCAGCTTGACCACCGTCGGCGCGATAGTGGTCAGAAACCCGTTAACATGCGTCCTTATTTTTGCGTTTCCGGTTGCGGTACCCGTCAATGTGGCGGTATACGTACCATCCTCCCGGTTAGTGACGTTGCCGATCGTCGTTCCGGCGAGGCTACTGGTAAATCGGACGTTTTTTTCTTTCAGTGGGTTCCCGCTGCTGTCGGTTAACTGCAGAACCAGAGTCGATTCCGCGTTACCATTGGCGGATATTCTTCCCGGCGTCGCATTTAAAGAAGATTGCTGCGGGTCGACAGGGTTACCGGTGGAGATGAGGGTAACCGGACGGCGCAAGGTCTTCGCCACGACATTTCCCTGCATAACCTGCACCACGCCTTTCCCGGCATGAATACCGCTCAACTTTGCACGATAGATACCCGGCGCGACTTCACGCACTACTGTGGAGGTGGTATTGGGCACACCGGACACCTGAAACGACACGTTCTCGAGGCCCGTTACCGGCTCGCCCTCGCTGTTATTGGCTTTGTAGGTCATTTCAGCAACATCTTCGCCATCGGCCCGAATCACCGCCGGGTTCACCAGCAACGCCGAGTACATTTCATCGACACCCGAATTCGCCTGGCTATACAATACTTTCGCGCTCTGGCTCAGTTCATGCACCCTGGCCGTCGCCGTTGCCTGACCCGCAACGTGAGAGACCACGCTGTACATCGCCCGCCCTGCCGCATCGCTCATCACATCCTCAGCGGTGATACTGCCGTCGGCGAATGTCATTCCCATGGTGATATTTTTTCCGCTAACCGGTTTGCCGTCATCATCGACCAGGGTTGCGGTCACAGTAACCGGCGTTTTACCATCAGCGGGCGCACCGTTACCGGTGACCTGTAACGCATCGCCAAACGCCAGATTTACGGGTAGAACCTCAATCAGCAAGGTCTGGGCATTACTGGTATTCCCTTCGGTATCCTCTGCCATCGCAACGACGCGATACTGGTTTGCCGTCCCGTCTGAGGATGGCGAGCGTTGGTAAGGAGGCAATGTCAGTGAAAACATATTCACGCTCAGCTCGCGAAACTCTCCACCAGCCGCCAGAAACGCCGCGTTATCCCAGGTGACCTGCGCCAGCGGGTATTCACTCGTGACATCGGTCGAAATCGTATGCACTGTATATTCAGCGTCCTGAATCGCCTCTTCAGAAAGCGTCAACTGCACAAGATCCTGTGCCTGATATTCCAGAGTGATGACATTATTACGATCAACCAGGCTGTAGCGGCTACCTTCCAGCTCGCGCAGAGAGGCCACTTCATCAGGCGAAAGTTGAGACTCCAGGGTTTCACCCGGTCGCCACGCCAGCTCCATTTGCACGCTGGTGTCTCGCTCATCACCCTTTTCCATACTCTGCTCAATACCCAGCGTCATCAGTGGGAACGGCGTCCAGGTGATACCGGTCGTGAAGGCCCAGGCATTTTTCTCCCGTTCGTCTTCGCCAGACAGCCCGACCTCATCGCCAAAATACTGCTCATAGATAAACTTGCCGCCAAGGTGCGGATAGTCAGGCAACCAACCTTGCACTCTGACATCAAAACCGTTCGCCGGGCGTTCGTCATAATTTTCCACGTCTTTCGAGGCCTTCCAGTCAGACAGTCTGAAATACCCGTTGGTAGCAAGTTGAAAATAGTCGCGCCACAGTTCAGCCCCAACGCCAAGGCGACGATGATCGCCACTCAAATCGGCGTCATAAAAGGTATTAAATCCCAGCATCCAGTCATGGCTGAAATGACGTACGCCCACGCCAACGTTCAGCGTATTACGGTCGTCCTGATTCTGATAACCCAGTTGGGTGAATAAGACATTCGTCTGTGTTTCATATACCGGCACCAGCCAATCTACGCTGCTATCATCAAGGGAAAACTGTTCGCCGACATTCAACTGCGCCCGTACCGTGCCAAACTGCCCTAACCAGCCAGTGACTGTTTCATTCGCTTTACTGTTAATTTCCGAACGGACCAGACCGCTGGCCGCTTGTGCCGCATCGCCGTTTTCCAGAATATTCGCTAGGCCCGAAGCACCGCTGGCAAGGCGTTTAACCCCGGTGTCGTTTTCCTGTTCCTGGTGTAGCTTGTCACTCGCGCCTGCCGCCTTATTCCCACCGGAGGCTGGGGCCGGAATATCAAGCTCATCACCCTGACCTAATTGTTCAAACGGTTTGTTAAATGTTCTGAATTGGTTGAAATAGCGCAGTTGGATGGTCGTCAGACCTAAGCGTTCGGCAACGGAATCCGTTGTTTCTTCGGCCTGAAGCACATATACGACAGAAGGTCGTGCAAGTAATTCGCTTTGCCATTGCGACGATTGAGGTTCGCTTGTTATTGTTGCCAGTACCGGCGTCGTAATGATCGACAGGTGTACAATCAGGCAAAGCCATGCAGTTCTTTCGATCATAATAAGTGTGCGACTTTTACAGAGGGCTCAGGGTTTAATTTGTAATAAAAGTGAATAAAACGTTATTCATTCGGTAAAATTTGCTTAAGTATTAACTCGTTATCCCTGAATCCAGCCTGTGACCATAAATTTGCGCGGTATTCTAGTCAGATTCACCTCATGCGTCTCGCAAACAATGTGCATAACATTATGCGTAATAGATATAATGCGTTACCTACACTCCTGCAGTAACCTTAAAATGGGTAGAAACAGGCTTTATCTACCGCCCACCCATTATCAAAATAGTCATGAACCCCGTAACAACACGTTTATTCATTGTAATTTTCGCATTTTGCTTTTTTGTTTTCTTACACAAACCATGCTATCTTTTAATGGATAAGAATTGGTTGAAATATTATTGTGCAACCGTTTAAAAGGTATGTTCACGTAACATGCCTGCGCTATTTTTGTTGGCTGGACTGTATACATTCAATTTCAAAAGACACTGGCCGAAGCCGTGCGGGAATGTATACAGATAATATTCACAAGGCATATCTGAGGTCTCAGTGGTCCAGAAAATCAGCTTTAACGATAACGAACTCCGTATCCTTTATGAACTTTCGTGTACCCGTAGTTTGAGTCTGGCTGCGGAAACGCTAAAAATTGCGCAACCCAATATCAGTAGAACCTTACAACAACTGGAGGACCGTTTTGGATTCTCCGTGTTCGATCGCTCTTGTCGGCCGATAAAATTGACCCGTTTCGGTGAAGAGCTTCTCCCCTACGTCAAAAAACACATGAAGTCATGTGAAGATATCCAGAAGTTTACAATGGCCTATAAGCTGGCGTCTGATGGGTTTGTCAGGATCCATGCCCCTACCGGTCAGCTGTTATTTATCTCCAAGTACGTCATTCCTGGGTTGAAAGCGCAGCATCCGGAAATTAAATTAATGCTGACAACCAGTAACCTCAGCAACGCTGAATTTACCCTTGGCGTCCCTTTTAGTGATGACTGCGACATCTTGTTTACGCATTCATTGCCCGACAATGACGAACTTATTGCGCGAAATATCGCATCGATTCCGGCCAATATATATGGCACCCGCGACATGATTGCGAGATATCCGATCCACTCCATTGAAGATTATGGACACAGTCCCTGTATACTTTTTTCTCACATATGGAAGACAATCATAACATCTGGTATATAAATGACGACTCACATAAAGAAATAAGAAAGATAATCATTAGCGGTGATTTTGCCTGCGATAACTCGTATGCCGCAATCGAACTCGCCAAAGCGGGTCTTGGTTATTTATTTATGCCCGAGTTGATCATTAAAGAAACAGATATCGACGGTCTGGTCCCTACACTTCCTGATAACTTCTCCACCCATCTGGATCTGTTTGTGATTTACAGTAAAAAGACCCAGCAGCCTTTCCGGGTACAGCTAATCATTAATTCAATTGTTAATATCTTAAAAAAATTATTACCCAGATAATTATTGCCATTTGCATCGAATAGTTGGTCATATACAATATGATGACGTTTAAGATGTCTGTCATTCATTTCGGACCTCGAATTCAGGACTCACTACATTATGTCATGCCCCATCACGCTCTTCGCTGCTGGCAGTTTACGGCTGGCCTTTACCCCGCTGATAAACCAGTTCACGTCTCTAAGCGGAATTGACGTTTGTGTGGAATACGGCCCGGCCGGATTATTACGCGAACGTATAGAAGCCGGTGAACCTTGTGCCTTATTTGCCTCGGCCAATCGTGCACATCCGCAGCAGTTGCTGGCCAGCGGTAGGGCACTGTCCGTGCATACCTTTTGCTGGAACCAACTGAGCCTCACCACCCGCAAAACCGGCGAATGGCTGGAGTTACTGCGAGATCCAACCCTGCGTATTGGCACCTCAACCCCCGGCTGTGACCCTTCCGGGGATTATACCTGGGCATTATTCGACAGCCTCGATGTGCTCGAACCCGGCCTTGGACAGCGCCTGCGCGAACGCGCTATTCCCCTTGTCGGTGGCCGTGACACGGTTAAGGTGCCAAATGGCGAACTGGCCAGCGCGTGGATTATTCGCCAGGGCCTGGCGGATTTGTTTATTGGCTACGCGCACTATGCAACAGCACTTGCCGGGCAGCCCGATATTCGCTGCGTAACGATCCCCACGGACCATAACATTCGCTGTGAATACCAGCTGGCGGTGCTCGAGGCGTCTAAAAACGTCAAAGCGCTGGTTGATTTTATCCTCGCGCGCGACGGACAAACATGTTTGGCCAGCGCCGGTTTTAAAACACTTAACGATGAATGGTAAACAGCGGCGCGATAAACGGCGTCGGATGCGGGTCCACGCTAAATTTTCGCAGCGGTAAACCGTACGCCTGGAACAAATTATCTTCCGTCACAATCTCCTGCGTTGGCCCCGCCAGCCATCTCCCCTGCGGCAACAACAGCAGCGTATGACTGGCTATCTGTAGTGCATGCTGCGGATCGTGCGTTGTAAAGAGTATGCTGCAGCCCTGGCGATACGCCAGATCGCTGATAAGCTGCAGCACCACCTGCTGATTGGCTAAATCCAGCGCGGAACAGGGTTCATCAAGCAACAGCGTTTGACAATCCGTGACCAACGCCCGGGCGATCATTACCAACTGTTGCTGCCCGCCGGAAAGTGAACAAAAGGTACAGGACGCAAGATGCGCAATATTGAGCTGCTCCAGCGCCTGCATCGCCCGCTTTTTATCCTGCTGGCCCGGTTGAGCAAATAACTTTACATGCTGCGCGCGGCCCATCAGCACGACATCGCTAACGGTGTAGGGAAACGGTAAGCGCGTATGCTGCGCCACAATACCCATTCCCCCCTCACTTTGTATGTTTCCACCCAACAACGGCAGCGTACCGGTCAGCGTATCCAGCAACGTGCTCTTCCCCAAACCGTTACGCCCGAGCACGGCCCAGATATTGCCTTTCTCACAGCGGAACGTGAGCGGCGCAAACAACGGCATCCGGTAGCCATACTCCAACTGATCGACGTTAAGTGCGGCAGATATCATCGTATCCCCCGTCGGCTGGACTGAATCAGCAAAAAGGCAAACAGCGGCGCACCGAGCAAGGCGGTGATGATCCCCAGAGGAATTTCCGTAGGTAGCAGCGTGCGGGCAATATCATCCACCACAATCATAAAACCGCCGCCCAGCCAGAAAGCACAGGGGAGTAACCGACGGTGATCAACGCCTACCAGCAGGCGGGCCAGATGCGGGATCACCAGACCCACCCAGGCAATACTGCCGCTGACGGAGACCTGCGCCGCAACCAGCAATGCGCAGCACAGCAACACGCTGCGCCGCAGCGGAACCACCGCCACCCCGAGCGCTGTGGCGTCTTTATCGTTGAGTGATAACAGGTTGATTTGCCAGCGCAACTGGTACAACAGCATGGCCGCAATGCCGACCGGCACCGTCAGCAGCCACACTTTATGCCAGTTGGCGGTCGCAAAACTGCCCAACAGCCAGAATACAATGCTGGGTAACGTCTCTTCGGTATCGGCCTGGTATTGAATCAGGCTCACCAGCGCGGCAAAAAAACCACTCAAAATAATGCCCGAGAGGATCAGCACCAGCGTGTTTTCCAGCCCCTGTAGCGCGGCAATGGCATATACCAGAATCAACGCCGCCAGACCAAAGAAGAACGTCGACCCCATCATCAGGAACGGATCAAGCCCAAACAAAATCGCTAGCGTGCCGCCAAATGCTGAGCCAGAGGTCACCCCAATAATATGCGGGTCCACCAGCGGATTATGAAACACGCCTTGCAGCGTAGCCCCACATAACCCCAGCGCGCCGCCCGCCAGCAGTGCCATCAAAATACGCGGGAGTCTGACGGTCCAGACGACCTGGTGCGCCATACCCTGCGAGTCTGCGTAATGGCTCAACAATGAGAACACATCGCGCAGCGACAGCGGATATTGCCCCACACACAGTGAACCAACACCCAGCAGTAGCACCACGGTAATCAGTATCGGTTGCAGGGGGAAAGCGCGATTACTTAGCAGCATCGGACTGCCAGTTCACGCGGTAAAAACGGTGGTAGTAATCCTGTGCCTGCGCATCAACATCGATGTTTTTATAGGCATTCGGATAGAGTTTTTTTGCCATCCACAATTCACCCAGCGCCAGCGCTTCCGGCATCGGATATCCCCAGGCTTTGGCGTATTCCGGCATCAGCCAGACGCGATGATTTTTTACCGCATCGATGTTCTGCCAGTTGGGATCGTTTAGGATCTCCGTCACCACCTGCGGGTAGCGGTCCTGGACAAAAATCACCTGCGGGTTCCACGCTAACACCTGCTCCAGCGAAACCTGCCGCGCGCCTTTAACGCTCGCCGCAGCCACGTTTAGCCCTCCGGCATGCTGCATCATCAGGCCCGTGTACTTTCCGGCACCGTAAGTCATGAGATCGGGGTTGGCCATATAGATACGGACTTTTTGCGCCTGTGCAATCGCCGCCACCGGCGCATTGAATTTAGCCCTGGCCGAAAAAACGTAGTCGATCAGCGTTTCAGCCTGCGGTTTACGTCCCACCACGTCGGCAATCAGGCGAATCCCCTGCTTTAAGCCTTCGTTGTAGACCTGCTCTTCGTCAGCCATAGTCGGGTTCATTTTGTTCTGCTGGCCAGCAGCATCCTGACGTAATGAGATAGCCACCACCGGAATCCCGGCATTCTGAATCTGCTGAATCATCTCGGCAGGTGCATAGTTGGCAACAAACACCACTTGCGGGTGGGTAGCCAGCAGGCTTTCAATATTCACGCTGGTGAGATCGCCCGGCGTCGGCAGGGTCGTAATCGTCGGCATAAAGCGGGCGAACGCCGGTCCAAGCTGTTTTTTCCAGCTCGACATCACGCCGACAATGTCCTGCGTGGCATCCAGTTGAACCAGAATATTCAGCGTCTGGTGTTGTAACACCACCACCTTATTGACGCTATCGGGGATCGTGACCTGGCGGCCAAGCTGATCGGTTATCGTGCGGTCTGCCTGCGCCGAAAACGCAAACAACATGCTGGCGCATACCAGCAAAAATGAACGAAGAGTTAACATAGATACCATCTGGACAGGAGAAAAATCGATATATATTAAATTATATAACGAGGTATCTGGCAACGCATTTCCAATAAATCAGGTAACTCTACCGATGAAGATCAATTGACGTTGAGAAACCGACAGGAACAAAAAAGCCGACGATGTGTACCACCGTCGGCCAGGGTTGACGCTATACGCGCACTATCACGATTTAGTGACGGATTTAATAATTTCCAGCGCTTTTACGAACTGATCCTGCGGAATGGTCAGCGGGTAAAGGAAACGGATCACGTTGCCGTACTGGCCGCAGGTAAGCAGCAGCAGTCCCTGCTCAAGGGCTTTCTTCTGTACGCGTTGCGCCGTGGCCGCAGAAGGCTCTCCGGTGCTGGCATCACAAAACTCAGCGGCAATCATCGATCCTAACCCACGCACTTCGGCAAGTTCCGGACACCACGCACGGGCATCGGTCAGCGTAGCACGCAGTTGTTCACCCAGCGCTGCTGCTCGCTGGCACAGTTGCTCATCATGAATGATATCAAGCACCGCGTGAGCGGCCGCCACGGCGAGCGGGTTACCGGCATAGGTACCGCCCAGACCACCCGGTGCAGGGGCATCCATAATTTCGGCTTTGCCGACCACGCCGGACAGCGGCATACCGCCCGCCAGGCTTTTCGCCATGGTCATCAGATCGGCTTTGTGGGCGTAATGGTCCATGGCAAAAAGCTCGCCGGTGCGGGCAAAACCACTCTGGACTTCATCGGCAATCATCACAATACCGTGCTCATCGCAGATGCGGCGAATAGCGGCAACGAATTCAGGTGGGGCCACCACAAAGCCCCCTTCACCCTGGACGGGTTCGAAGATAATCGCTGCGACCTGGCTGGCGTCGATATCAGCTTTAAACAGACGCTCGATGGCTTTTATCGAATCGGCGGTGGTGATGCCCTGCAACTCAGAAGGATACGGTGCGTGGTAAACCGACCCCGGGAACGGCCCGAAGCCTTTTTTATACGGTGCGACCTTGCCAGTCAGCGCCATCGTCATATAGGTACGGCCATGAAATCCCCCGCCAAACGCGATCACACCTGGACGGCCGGTGTGCGCGCGGGCAATTTTAACCGCGTTTTCGACAGCTTCTGCGCCGGTGGTAAAGAACGTGGTTTTACGCAAACCGTCAATCGGCGCGGCCGCATTGATTTTCTCCGCCAGCGAGACGTAGCTTTCGTACGGGACAATCTGATAGGCCGTGTGGGTAAAGGCTTGAAGTTGCGCTTCAACCGCCTGCACCATACGAGGATGACGGTGTCCGGTATTCAGGACGGCAATCCCGGCAGCAAAATCAATATATTGATTGCCTTCGATATCGGTAATGGTGCTGTTTTCTGCCGACTGGGCGAAAAAGTCACACATTACGCCCACGCCACGCGGGGTTGCATCCAGACGACGTTGTTGCAGGTTTTTATTGTTCATTCTCTACACCTTGTCCATAAACACATTCAGGGTTGAATTACCCTTTAAATCTAGACGCCATCTGGTACTTTAATCGAGAGCCAAATCGTTTTATTTTAAGGATCCAAATGCGTTCACTTGCCGGAGATGTGATCAAGCATGCATTTAGCCAGCAAACCGACGAGAAACTGCACCGGCGTTTGTATGCCGCCATCTGCAGCTGCATTCTTGAAGGCAGCTTGAAACCCGCCACCCGTATGCCACCTTCGCGCGATCTGGCGGGCGAACTGGCGTTATCGCGCAATACCGTCCTGCGAGTGTATGAGCAACTGCAGGCCGAAGGGTATATTTCTGCACGCACCAGCAGCGGCACATTTGTCACCGATAGCGTGCTGGACAACCTCGCGCAACGGCCCGATAAAAAAAACGCGCCCCCCGCACAGGAAGACCGCGCCAGCCTGTCCACCCGCTGCCTGGAGCTGCTCGGTAATGCCAGCGCCAGCCCGCGCCAGTGGGGGGCGTTTATTCCTGGCGTTCCGGATGTGCAACATTTCCCCCACCGCACGCTTAAAAAAATTCAGGACAGGCTGGCAAGACGCCTGCGCCCGGAGTTTCTCACCTATGATGCGGCGGGTGGCGACGGTGAACTAAAAGAAGCGCTGGCGGACTATTTGCGTACCGCGCGCGGCGTCAGGTGTGCTCCTGAACAGATACTGATCACCGAAGGCATTCACCAGGCGTTGGATCTGGTGACCCGCACACTGTGTAACCCTGGCGATAACGCCTGGATTGAAGAGCCAGGCTATTGGGGAATCAAAAATATTCTGCGCATCAACGCGGTTAACTTCTCGGCGATGGCCGTTGATGAACAGGGCATGGTACCACCAGTGTCGTCAGCGATGGCCCCGAAGTTAATTTTTGTGACACCGTCACATCAATATCCGCTGGGGTCGGTGATGAGCCTGAGCCGGCGACGGCAGTTACTGTTTCGCGCACGTGAAACACGCAGTTGGATCGTGGAAGATGACTACGACAGCGAGTTTCGCTTTTCGGGGCAGCCTATTCCTTCACTGCAAGGACTGGAGGAAGAAAGTCCAGTTATCTACATCGGCACATTCAGCAAAACGCTCTATCCTGCCCTCCGACTCGGGTATGTTGTGCTGCCCAAACCGCTCGCTGCACCGCTGAAGAAAGTGCATAACGACCTCTATCGCGGCGGACACCTTTTGATCCAGGCCGCGCTGGCAGAGTTTATCCGCGAAGGCTACTACGCCGCGCATATCCGTAAAATGCGCCAACTGTACAGCCGCCGTCGTCAGACGCTGGTGGACCTGATCGCCACGCAACTCGGAGAGGATTATCTGGGACCGTTCAACAGTAACGCCGGGCTGCATCTGATATTACAATTGCCAGCCCATGCCGACGACAGCATGATTGCACAGCTGGCGAATACGCAGGGGTTATTGGTACGACCGCTGTCACGTTACTACGTCAACGAAGAGAAACGCAGCGGTCTGTTGCTGGGTTTTGCCAGTATTGAAGAACATGAGATGGCCGCGGCATTTTCCCGGTTGGCGGGCATTATCAAGGCAAACGTAGGATAAACGTTGCCGGATGGCGTCACTAACGCGTCTTATCCGACCTACAATACGGTTTTTATAGGTCGGATAAGCGCAGCGCCATCAGGCATAACGCTTAGTGTGTAGCTGGTTTAAGTCCGGCAAGCTCCTCCTGACTGACCTCGCCATTGCCTTCACCCCAACTTTTTCGTACATAGTTGATCACATCGCGCATCTCAACTTCGGTCAGCAATCCGTTATACGCTGGCATCTTAAACGACACGTTGCCCCGCGTGGTCGGCGTTTCCGCGCCCTGCGAAATCACCCTGAACAGCGGGGTCGGATCGTCAACCATCACCAGCGGATTGTGGATCAGTGACGGCGCGTTGTTATCCGTGCCCTTGCCTTCCAGACCGTGACAGGTCGAGCAATAACGGTTGTAGACCACTTTTCCCGCCTGCGGTGAATTCGACCAGGACGCCGTGGTGGTGCCCGCTCGTGTCGTCTCCGGTTTGGCGTTTTTCAGGCTCCGCAGATACTGTGCAATCGCTGCAGCATCTTCATCCGTCAGGTATTGCGTACTCTCACTGACGACTTCAGCCATTGAACCCGAAACCGCAGCATGCTTGCTTTTACCGGTCAGTAACAGCGACGTTAACTCCTGCTCAGACATCCCGGTGCCCCGAAGGGACGGCGCATACCAGCCGTCAATCATCGCCCCGCTCAGGTACTGTGCATCAGCATGAGTATAGGCTTTCTCATTCATCG
>NZ_SZXN01000065.1:0-56541 GCF_005281195.1 Citrobacter sp. wls613 | reverse complement strand
CCCCTCGGGGTATGGCAGGAGCCACAGTGGCCGGGTCCTTCAACCAGATAAGCTCCGCGCTGGATCCGCGCGGCACTGGCATCGGTACTGTTGCTGCCTACCGCAGCCGTTGCAGGAGCGTCGGTAAAGAGCCAGTTCCAGATATGCAGCGGCCAGCGGGCTGAAATCAGCCAGGGGATCTCATTCTCTTTATTTGCTGTCGCAGACGGCGTGACATCATGCATAAAGTAGCGATACAGCGCCTGGACATCTTCGTCGGAGAGCTTTGCGTAAGACGGATATGGCATGGCCGGGTAAAGCGGATGGCCATCTTTGGCAATGCCCTGACGCACCGCTTTTTCAAAATCCTCGTAGGAATAGTTACCGATGCCGTGGGTTTTGTCCGGCGTGATATTTGTCGAGAAAATATCACCGACCGGCGTGGGAAACTTTTTGCCCCCTGCCATCGCGTCCCCACCCTCAGCGGTGTGACAGGCTACACAGTCTGAAATTCTGGCGATGTACTCGCCGTGAGAGTCCGCGGAGGAAACCGTCGCGCTAAACAAACAGGCGACAAGAACGGTTACATTACGCATAGATCACCTCATACCCTTGAGTTCGTTAACCGCCCGCAATGCCTGATCGATCGCCGCATGTGCATACGCGCTCCAGTCGGCATCAGAGTTAGCAATCGCAATTCGGCCGATGGGTTGGCGTGCCCGCTCAACAACCTTCTCCATTTCATCCATGTCGTCGAACAGCGGGTTGGCGTAATAGGCATAGCCATGTGCCCAGCGGTTAACCGTAATAGCCGCGATATCACGTTGATTGTCAAAGCCTGTCGAGCCAAACATCTCCTGCAACTGACCACGGATCATCTCTTCATGCGCAGCAAACGTGGTCCCCAGCAGATAGGCCCGTCCCAGTCGGAATTGTTCTCTCGCCGGTAAGTTACTGCCCGGATAGGTTGGCACATAGACCATATGAATCACCATCGGATCGTCCGGGGTCGCCGGGTGCTGATAGCCGCCAATGCTGACTGGATAGTCGAGCTTAATGCGGCTGTACGGCGCAGCCGGGGAATAAAACTCATGTACGCCGAGTTGCTTAAACGCCTGCCAGTTTTTCACCACTACGTTGGTGTACACCAGCGGCGCCTTTACGTTCAGCTTGAGGTCTGCCTGCTGTTGTTTCGGCATTTCCGGCACCAGGTACGGGATCATCATATTATAACCCGCCATGATGGCGTTTTTTGCGTGCACACGATGCAATTTGCCGTCACGCAGATAGGTTACGGCCACGCCGCCCGGCACGTTGGCCGCATTAATCACGCTACTGTTGAGGCGCAAACGCGTGGTATTTTCCGGCAGATCCAGCTTTTCGTAATGTAATCTGGCGAGGACGGAATCCTCCATGGTGGTCCCCGGCAAGGCATCCGGGAGCATATATCTGACCATTATTCGCGCCAGTCCCGCGTTGCCATCGGGGAAGTGATAAACATACGGCTCTTCGAGGTCGGCCAGTGACTCGCCGTCCAGCGGCGGCAGACCTAACGCTTCCATGCCCGGTAAGGCGCATGCCCGGGCATCGCTACAGGAAATGCCCTCAATGCCGATAGCAAAGAAATCGTTGGAGCGCTGCTGGAAATAGAGCAGTGCCATCTTGCTTAAACCGACTTTCGTGGCCAGAAATTCACTGTAGCTGTGGGTATCCAGCCAGCTACTTTTCTCCTCGACCGTCATGCCCGGAAGGTAGTCGCCAGGGCGTACATGCAGATCGATAAGCGCTTTTCGGTCGCTCTCACTCAACGGAAAATCATTGATAAAGTCTTCAATCTTACGACCGTTGAGCCGGTCCGGTGGAATATCGTCAGAAACCGCGCGTCCCGGATCGCCGCTGACAATTTTGGTCTCGCCAAAATTCTTTTTGTCGAAAAAGACACCGCGACTGAGCTGCCAGTCTGGATAGAAGTTGACGTCAAAACTCTCTTTGAGCTTGGTGGCGCTCACGCCGAGTGTTTCCATCAGCTTTTGTACGTCCGGGCTGAAATTATGCGCTGGCGACTGAAACGACTCACTGCCGCCATAGCCGATCAGTTTTTTTCCGGCTGTGCTAAATTCGTTACGTTTGGCGTGGCCGCCAAAATCATCATGGTTGTCGAGGATCAGAACCTTGCTGTTTTGCCCGACAAGTTGCCGCCAGAAACATCCGGCCGCCAGCCCGCTAATGCCGCCACCAACCACCACCAGGTCGTACTCTTCCTCGACCGGAAGCGCCGTTAAATCAAATTTTTTCTGTTCCCGGCCCAGCGCGTGAGCCATTTCAAACGAGCCCGGATGGTTACCACGCAGCCCCGTCAGGCTGGGAGGGTAATAACTTCCATCGATAAATTCATGTTCTTTTCCTGCCGCTCTGACCATATCCAGAGGGGTCAGCCCCGCGGCGATGGTGACCGCCACACCGTTGAGAAAATCACGTCGGGTAATTGCCATTAACTTGTCCTTTTGCCACGCACACACTGCCCTAAACACAGCACAAATGAGAGGGTCCCCCTCTCACAAGGGGGACCACCGACTACTTCACTGGCTTGAGTTCTTCATCCAGTTTTTTAGAATCATAATAATCACCCTGCCAGGTGATTTTTCCTGCCTTAACATGAATATAGCTGACGCCTTCAAATTTGATCGGATTATTTGTCGGCGGACTTCCTGCCCATTCGCCGCTATTTTTACCCGAGAACTCCCAACGAAATGCCACGGTATCTTCGTCATAGACGGGTTTGCCGACCATTTTCCAGTTCAGATCCGGGACCGCCTTAATGAATGCTCCAATCACCTCTTTCTCGGCTTTTTCCCTGCCAGTTATCGGCTCCCCGGCGGCGGCATCGTAATAGACCGCGTCGTCGGCCAGATACTGCGCTGCGAGCGGCGCGTTATGCGCATTCCAGGCCGCCATATACGCTTTTACGGTGTTCAGCGGGGAGCTGTCTGCCAGACTAAACCCCGAGAACATCACCAGCGACAGCGCAGCTATTTTTAATGTTTTCATCGTATTACCCGCTATTCAGAAATATCGCACATGATATGTTTCACTCGGGTGTACTCATCGAGTGAATAAGAGGAGAGATCTTTACCGTAGCCGGATTTCTTGAACCCGCCGTGCGGCATTTCCGCACACAGTGGAATATGGTTGTTGATCCACACCGTGCCAAAATCGAGGTCAATGCAAAAACGCTGTGCGCGGCCGTGGTTACCGGTCCAGACGCTTGCGGCCAGGCCGTATTCCACATCATTGGCTTTGTGCAACGCGTCTTCGTCAGTCGAAAAGGACTGAATCGCCATTACCGGACCAAACACTTCATGTTGAATGGCTTCGTCGTGCTGATGCAGACCGGAGATGATGGTTGGCTCAAAGTAGAAGCCCGGTCCGGGCCCTGCTCTGCCACCCGTTTCAATTTTTGCATGCGCAGGCAGACGCGCAATAAAACCTTGCACCTGCTCCAGTTGGTTCCGGCTATTCAACGCGCCATATAGCGCATCCCTATCCTGCGGGGGACCAAATTTGATGCTTTTTGTTTTCTGGATCAATTTTTCCAAAAACTCAGCATAAACGGACTGCTCGACGAGAATTCGCGTGGCGGCAGTACAATCTTGCCCGGCATTGAAAAAGCCGGCGGTAGCGATCGTCTCAATCGCCCTGTCGATATTCGCGTCGGTAAATACCACGGCGGGCGCTTTGCCACCCAACTCCAGATGGGCTTTGGTCAGGTTTGCCGCCGCCGACGCGGCCACCTGTAGACCCGCACGTACCGAGCCAGTAATCGAAACCAGTGAGGCCGTCGGGTTCGACACCACCAGCGAACCGGTTTTGGCTTTCCCTAATACCACATTAAACGCCCCTTTCGGGAACAGCGGCGCGGCCAGCTCAGCCAGCAGCAGCGTGCTGACCGGCGTGGTGTCACTCGGTTTAAGCACCACCGTATTGCCTGCCGCCAGCGCAGGGGCTATCTTCCACACCGCCATCATAAACGGGTAATTCCACGGCGTGACTTGCCCCACAATACCCAGCGGTTCGCGACGAATGGTTGAGGTGAACCCGGCAGAATATTCACCGGCAGCCTTCCCTTCAAGGCAGCGCGCGGCACCGGCAAAAAATCGAATGGCGTCGCAGGAGGCCGCAATCTCTTCTTTCTCAATAAAATGGCGCAGCTGTCCAGTTTCCTGACTCTGGGCGTTAACCAGTCGCTCTACATTGCGTTCGATTTCATCAGCCAGTGCCAGAAGCGCTTTTTGCCGCTGCGCGGGCGTCGATTTCTTCCAGATACTGAACGCGGCAGCGGCGGCCGAGTAGGCCAGATCGACTTCTGCTGCCCCACCATTGGGCGATAACGCGTATGTTTCACCGTCCACCGGGCTGACCAACTCAAACGCGTCTTCGGTACTGCCCGCCACGTAGTGTCCGTTAATAAAATGCTTCAGGGTTTTCATGACTGTCTCCTGCCCGTTAATACATAAAGAATCTTATGTAATATATATATTGTAAAATTTTTTCAAATGCGCAACATTGACAGTATGATAAACGTCGCATTTTTAACTTAAATTTTACATTTTCGCGGTAAAGTTATTCATCGTCATTTGACGCTAACGGGACACACATCCGCCTGTGCAACGGTTTTGTGCATGGGCAGGTAAAATAACGCGACCATTCTGACCTTCCTTGCCTGACAGGCTTGTGTTAGAAAGGGTCGTTGTTTCAGGGAATTGAGTGCAGAAAAGATTATGATTACTCATGCGGTCATATTTGCGCCTATCGGGCAGGTCAGTCGTTCCGACCAGATTGTGCAGCGCCTTTCAAACGCCATCATTACGGGATTGCTCGAGCCAAAAGAGCAACTGCCCAACGAAACCGACCTGGCAAAGATGATGGGCGTCTCACATATCACCATCAGAGAAGCACTCAACACGCTTCGGGCTAATAATCTTATCCATACGGTTCGTGGCCGAAATGGCGGCAGCTTCGTTTGCGAAAATATTGATGGCAAAAATAGCGTCCTGCATCCGTTTAAATCGATTGGCACCGATTACCTTTCCGACTTAGGCGAAATGCATTGCGCCATTATCAGCCACAGCGCCAGGCTGGCCTCCCGGCGCATGACCAATGCGGATATCGCTAAATTTCGCGAGTTTGTTGAGGTGTTAAGAAAGGCTGATTCACCCGAATTAATGACCCAGGCCGATATGCGTTGCCTGCTGGCGATCGCCGCCAGTTCGCATTCAGCGCGGCTGGCGAACCAGGAGCTGCAGGTGCAGGCGGAGTGGGCTTCGCTGGTCGCTATACTCTATCGTTCTGGCACTATTCACGCCGAGATCATTGCGCTCTATTCGGCGCTGGCCGATGCGCTGGCCGCGCATAATGAGACAGAATCGGTGCAATTTGCCACCCAGATTATCGATACCTGTACCTATTATCTTATTGAAAAAAAGCTGAAATATAACGCGAACTGACCATCAGTGAAGGCAGGAAAGACCATGAGCTCTTCGACATCCCTTAGCGCATTAATCCGTAAAATTGATGATATTACTGTCTCTACCGTAGAGTCTACCGTTGCGCTGGCGAGGAGCATCCACGAGGCGATTGCCGGTGTACAAAAAGGCTCGGCAGAAGTGGTCCTCGACCCGGCAGTGAGAGCCACTGTTCAGCAGCACATTAAACACACGCTGAATCACAATCACTATTGCTCGGGTGCCGGATTCGCCAGCCATATTGAGAATACGCCAACCCGCAACGAGTATTGGCTGCTGGAGTGGTGGTATAAGAAAGATAACGGTCTGAGTCAGGCGCATCTGGATTTAGATCAGGCTACCCAACAGCGGCTGGATTTCAGAACCTTCGAGTGGTTTAAGCATTCTCCTCCTGCAGGTGAAGCCTATATTCACGGGCCTTACGTCGACTATATCTGCAACATTTCTTACACACTGACCTCGGCGGTGCCCGTTTACTACCATGACCAGTTTCTTGGCGTCGCCGCTGTCGATCTGCTGGTTAGCCAGATCGAGGCAGAACTGCTCTCCTGCCCCCAACCTGACTATGTCATTCTGACCAATCTGGAAAACCGGATTATCTTTTCCAGTTGGCCACGCTGTCGCGTGGGAGAATTACTGTCACCGACGAATACCCGTATTGTGTATCAGAGCGACTACTTCATTCTTTACCACTATCAACACTAAGGGGATAGGCTCTAAGGGCCCGAAGGCCCTTTGTTTAATTATCCTGCCCCATATTGAGCTTGTTTGCGTAGGCTATCGCATCATTTTCCGGCGCAGCAGAGCGACCAAACGGACGCGTCAGGAACATGTAGATAAGCCCCGAACCCACCACAATCGCCAGGCCAAACAGCACCGTCCAGCGGTCGATGAAATCACTGCTGTCGGCGGGTTGGGCCAGCAGCCAGATCCCGCACAATCCGTAAGCTAACGCCAGCACGTTAACCAGAGTCCCCCAACCACCGATGGTCCACTCACCCGCCGGTTTCCAGCCTTTCAGGCGCTGGCGCAGCGCTGCCAGCACGACCATCTGGAAGGAAATATAGATACCGATAACGGCAAACGCGGTAATGCGCGACAGATTATCGGGCTGGAAATAGACCCAAACACAGATAATCACCGGCAGTAAGCAACTGACCACCATGGCATTATCGGGAACACCATTTTTAGAGATTTTGGACATCCACTCGCTTCCCGGCAGCATTCTGTCACGGGAGAAAGAGAAGATAAGGCGGCTCAGCGCAGCCTGGAGAGACAGAATACACGACAGCATGGCGATAATCGCGACGATGATAAAGATCGTCGCGCCGGTTTCCCCCAGAGCCTCATTGAGGATAGCCGGGATCGGATCGGCCGTTTTACCGTTGACAATACTGACCAGATTCGGCGAAGCCAGCAGATACCCCATGACGGAAATAATGGCCGAGATCGCACCAAACACGATACTCAGGATCATCGCAATCGGGATTTTTTTGCTTGGGTTCTTCACCTCTTCCGC
This sequence comes from Citrobacter sp. wls613, assembly GCF_005281195.1. Lineage (NCBI taxonomy): Bacteria > Pseudomonadati > Pseudomonadota > Gammaproteobacteria > Enterobacterales > Enterobacteriaceae > Citrobacter > Citrobacter sp. wls613. The sequence goes on along the minus strand of NZ_SZXN01000065.1, from coordinate 49,521 downwards.
AACGTTGCCGCAGGCTTCAAAGCCAAAGAACATAAACAGGCCCATCAGCGCGGCAGACATAAAGGCGGTGGAGTAGCTCCCGTCCTGGGCCAGCACGCCCATTGAATCAAATATCACCGAGAATGGCTGTGAACGGTGGAATATCAGCAGGTAAATCCCCAGCGCAATCACGCTGACGATCTCACACCAGAAACCAATTTTGGCGACCCGGGCAAGATTCTTTGTCCCGGACATATTCACCGCCATCATCAAGAGCAGCAGCACCACGGATGTCAGCAGCATGGTCGCCGGAGTCTGACCATAGTGGAATAATGACTCGACGAAGGTTGAGGTGTATTCCGCGATTGAGGTGATGGTCACCACCAGCGCCCACAGGTAAATCCAGGCGGCGATCCACGCATATTTTTTCCCCCACAACCTTCTGGCCCAGGGATACAGCCCTCCGGTTATCGGATACTGAGACGCCACTTCGCCAAACACCAGCGCAACCAGAAGCTGCCCACAGGCGACGATTAAAATCCACCATACCGCCGGTGGCCCTGCCAGCGTTACGGCAAGCGCAAACAGCGAATACACGGCGGTGAGTGGCGACAGGTAGGTAAAACCCAGCGCAAAGTTAGAGATAAGTCCGATCGAACGGTTGAACTGCTCTTTGCCATCTTTTTGAAAATTATCGTTTTTATTATCAGGTATCTGTTCCATATCTCTTTCTCTTTTGTGGAATAGTCACAGGGGTTAACGATTAATGTATAAAAGATATTAAGTTATATGTATAGTGATTTTGTCATGATATTGTTAAAAATGATCGCGCATCACGTTCCTGAATAAACAGGCTTGCTGCATGATTGCGAAACATATTATTAACATTTTTGCGAGTTGTGACGGGTTAAAAAACGGACACAAAAGAGGTGGTTAGCGAGGTCCGCCGCGCACTGGAGCGGTGTTTCAGTTCAGGGGCGCGGCGTTGGCGTGCATGTCAGGTTATCGGTTCGGACAACACCGACAAACCGAACTGTTCAATAAAGCGATCGACCGTATTTATATCCTCATCCGTTAAGGTCCAGCCGGGTTTTCGACAATACTCATCCTGAGCGCCGCCAACCGACATCTGTGGACCACGCTACCGGAAAAATACGCACATCTGATTTGATAGTCGCCTCTAAATCGCAAGAATCGCTGCTGTTCAGCAACATTTTTGCAATATAATAAGGGAATGTTAAACGCTGAACCTGAACAGGTGACTGATGGAAATTGATCTCGATAATCTGGTCTTTGATGGGCTCGATGAAGCGCAAGAGCGCAATGCGGAACGTCTGGAAGATGCAGACAAAAAAGCACAGGAAATGATTGCGGATAATGACTGCGGCGATGCCTGCAAAATCTAATCCCTGAACCGGCGTAATGCCGGTTTTTTTTATCTCCAGTCAGCGTGTATAGCGCAATGCTTCAATCAGCTGTGCAAAGGCAGCGGTGTGCTGTTTGCGACTGGGATAATACAAATAATAACCCGTACACGCAGCGCCTGGCCCTCTTTGAGATAATAGAAATCGTTAAAATTATCACGCAGCATGACTGGCCCCCAATTCCACATCGGTTATCGGTTTATGGTACAGGCCCGCATGGAAATACAGTAGCGTTTCTGGATAATTTGCATTGTATTTACCCATTATTAACAGCTATTTCACTAATATCATTTTGTATATAGATAAGAATTTTTTCTTATTTTGCGCCATCGATAAGTTATGGGAGCGTTAATAGCACAAACCAATAACTACAGGGATTTCATATAATGATGGCAACGAAAATTCAGCGCGCTAAAAAATCAATCCTGGCTCTTAGCATATTGTCCGCGTCGGGCATGATGGCTTCGCAGGCTCAGGCCGATCAACTGGCCGATATCAAAGCTGCAGGCGTGGTGAAAGTCGCAACGTTCGACGCTAACCCACCGTTTGGCTCTGTTGATGCGAAAACACATAAAATTGTCGGCTATGACGTGGATTTTGCCGAAGCGCTGGCAAAATCACTCGGTGTAAAACTGGAACTGGTGGCAACTAATCCGGCCAACCGCATTCCGCTGTTGCAATCCGGTAAGGCCGATTTAATCGTTGCGGATATTACGATTACGCCGGAGCGGGCGCAGGTCATCGACTTTTCGGTCCCCTATTTTGTCACCGGACAGCAGTTCCTGGTGCCCGCAAAATCCCCGGACAAGCTTGATGATTACAGCAAGGCACGCATCGGCGCGGTGAAAGGCACTACCGGTGAACAGGCGCTACATCAGCGCTTCCCACAGTCACGCGTGCTGGCCTACGACGATATTCCGCTGGCGCTGACCGCACTGCGCAATGGCAATGTTCAGGCCATCACCCAGGACAGTACTATTCTGGCGGGCCTGTTAAGTGGCGCACCGGATAAAGCAGATTTCAAAATTTTACCTGACCTGCTGAGTAAAGAAGAGATCGGCGTAGGGGTGAAAAAAGGCGAAACGGCGCTGTTAAACGCGGTAAACGACGAACTGCTGAAACTTGAGTCGACCGGTCAGGCGGCCAAAATCTACGATGTCTGGTTTGGGCCTGAAACCAAAAATCCCCAGCCCCGCGCCTTTAAAATAGAAGCGAAGTAATATGCTCTCAGGTCTGTTTCCTCGCTCCGCAGCGCCAGCTGCGGATTTTACGCAGTTGCGTCAGGCGCGGGTCGAGCTGCGCAATGTGCATAAACAGTATGACGCACAGGTGGTGTTAAATGACGTTAACCTGACCGTGGAGCCCGGTGAAGTGGTCACCATTCTGGGCCCTTCCGGCTCAGGGAAATCTACGCTTATTCGCCTGATCAATCAGCTTGAATCACTTAGCGGGGGCGATATTTTCATTGATGATCACCCGATCGGCCAGCTGCGCGGCGCGGCCTTACGTCAGTTACGCAGTCGCATTGGTTTTGTGTTCCAGCAGTTCAATCTTTACGCACATCTGACGGCGCAGCAGAACATCTCGTTGGCGCTGGAATATGTTCACGGCTGGAATAAAACGGAGGCGAAACGACGCGCACTTGAGCTGCTGGAACAGGTCGGGCTGGCTGACAAAGCCGAGGCCTACGCCGCACAGCTTTCCGGCGGTCAGCAACAGCGCGTTGCCATCGCCCGCGCCCTGGCCTCCTCTCCACAAATCATCCTGTTTGATGAACCCACTTCCGCGTTGGATCCCGAAATGATCGGCGAAGTGCTGCTGGTGATGAAAAACCTCGCCCATAGTGGCATCACGATGATTGTCGTCACTCACGAAATGCATTTCGCCCGCGAGATTGCCGATCGGGTGGTTTTCATTGATGGCGGCGACATTCTCGAAGTGGCGCCCCCCGAGGCGTTCTTTACCCGCCCACAGCACCCAAGGACCCGACGCTTCCTGAAAAAAGTTCTCGACCCGTTACATCAGGAGTCATCGTTATAATGCACGCAATGGACTGGCAGGGAGTGCTGAGCGGGCAACCTCTGCAATGGATAATGTCAGGTTTTCTGACCACGCTATGGGTGACACTGGCGGGGATCGTTCTCGCCACATTGCTGGCCATCTTACTGCTCGGCCTGCGCCTTTCGGGTAATCGCATCGCCGGTGGCATGGTCAGCGTGTGGGTTTCAGTTTTTCGCAACACGCCGTTACTGGTACAACTGATGTTCTGGTATTTCGCCGCATGGAATCTGCTTCCCCGGGGGGTAATTACCTTCATCAATGCTGAGCACCCGTGGTCCATTCTGCCGGGAGAGGTCTGGTGGTTAACGCCGGAGTTTCTCTGTTCGGCCTGGGGGCTGGGGATATTTACGTCAGCTTTTTTGGTGGAGGAAATCGCCTCCGGCTTACAGGCGGTGTCCAGCGGGCAGCGGGAAGCCGCCGTGGCGCAGGGTTTTTCTTCCTGGGCGGCCTTTCGGCATATTCTGTTGCCTCAGGGCCTGGCGAACGCCTGGCAGCCAATCGTCGGGCAGTATCTCAATTTAATGAAGCTCTCATCGCTTGCCAGCGGTATTGGTTTCGCTGAACTGACCTACCAGGTTCGGCAAATCGAGAGTTATAACGCCCACGCACTGGAAGCGTTTGCCGTCGGCACCGGGCTGTATCTGCTCACTGGGCTTGTGCTGGGAATGCTGCTCACGCGACTTGGCCCTCGGCCCGTACCGGCAAAGCGATCTACGGTAAAAACCCACATTTTGAGCATCCGGAGTCCACAGCATGATCGCTAATATTTCGGTGATTACCGACAATCTGGACTATATCCTGTGGGGACGCGCGGCACATGGCCAGCCGGGGGGAGTTCTGCTCACGTTACTGATGGCAATTGGCGCTGCGGTGCTGGCGCTGCCCGCCGGGATTCTCCTCGCCTGCTGCGCATGGCGGTTCCCGGGCGTGGTGCGCAAGGGACTGTTTGTCTGGGCGGAGTTTATTCGCGGTATTCCGCTCATTTTTGTCATTTTCTGGATGTGGTACCTGCTGCCCATGCTGACAGGCAGCGATCTGCCAGGGGCGGCGACCGTCACGCTGGCGCTAGCCTGGTTTACCGCCGCCTCGGTAATGCACTCCGTGTATGCGGGCTTAAACGCGCTGCCTGGCGGTCAGTATGAGGCGTCAGTGGCTCAAGGATTTCGCCCGTTTCAGACGTTGTGGCTGATTTTACTGCCACAGGTGCTGCGTAATATTCTGCCATCGCTGACGGGGATTTTTATTGGGTTACTAAAAGATACGTCGCTGGCGTTTATCGTCAACGTCCCTGAACTGACGACGGTTGCCGGTCAGGTGAACAGCCGCGTGCAGATTTACCCGGCTGCGATTTTTGTCTTTACCGGACTGGTTTACTACCTGCTGTGTTTTGGGCTGGAGAAAGTCGCCCGGCATCGGTTCGCGCTAAAATAATGCCACGGCTCAACAGGCCACGAACTGGTGGTCGTCGTTGAGCCGGTATTTCACACCGGCACGGATATTATTCTCACCCTCGATGGCAACGGCAAACCGCATTCTCTCCCCGTCGTGATAGGCAAGCGCGGCACATCCACCGGGGCCGAGAATGATTGAATCGACCTCGCCGGTACTGGCAACGACCGCATTTTCACCGCTGGCAATAATGTGCACATTGTCAGCACAGTTAGCAATCTTTGACTCAGGGCCAAAGCTGGCGATCTGCGTGAGATCGCCGCTGCTGGCAATACGGCTGCGCTCGCCCAACGAACTGATACGCACACGCATGCCGGTACTGGCGATGCGCGTGCCGTTTCCCACGCTGCTGACGCGCGTGGAATTTCCCGCAACCGCAATTCTGCTGCGATTGCCGGAGCTGCCGACATGCGTATTGTATCCCACGCTGCCAATGCGGGCGCTGTACCCCGCGCTGGCAATCTGTGTGGCGTACCCGGCGCTGGCGATTTTGACGTTATCACCTGCACTGCCAAGGCTGTCGCTGTCCGTTGCACTCGCCAGCTGTCTGCCATTGTCGTCTGCCGTTTGCGGGCTGGCTAAACGCGCCATCGCGAAAATATCCTGCTGCACAAAACGTGCTTCATCCAACCATTTAGACCAGCCATATTCCACGAGGCTGTCCGCCCAGTCGCCGAAACCCTCTCGCTCAAGCGCACGGTGAACATCCGCATAGCTGCCACCGTCCGGAAACGATCGCAGAAACCAGCGGTACAACACGGGCCCGACGCGCCAGGCCCGTAAGTCACTAGAGGTTATCATCATTGCTTAATGCCGATGATAGCCATCCACCATGCACCTGAAGGTTTCGCCCGGCGTGCGTCCCGTGGTGCAGAGATAAAGATGTCCAAAAATGAAAAACAGACTCACTATCGCCAGCGCAAAGTGCGCCTGCAGCAACCAGTAACGCACACCCGGGAACAGATCGCCCACCGCTTGCGGATACAGCGACAGCAAACCAGAAATCAGCAACAGCGGTAACAGTCCGTACATTACGCCGACATAGGCCGCCTGCTGTAACGGGTTGAACTTAGACCGCGTGGATGCCGGGAACGGGTGTGCCTCACCCTGCATAATGCCAAACAGATAAAACCGCGTCTGTCGTTGCGCCCGCCCAATCCAGCCCTGGCGTTTAATCATATAGTGATGCCCGTTGCCACCGATCAGGTTGATCAGCACAAAGCCAATCCAGCACGCCAGCAGCAAGAAGCCACAGATTTCGTGCACAGCATGCAGGCTTTTCATTACCGGGGCGCTGACGGCAGAAAAGTGGTTGACCAGGCCACTGCCCAGCAGCAGTAAAAACAGCAGCGCATTCGACCAGTGCCACAGGCGGACCGCCTTAGAGTACAGATAAACTTTCTCACCGTGCCCGGCTGACGCTTTATTGGCAGAGCGAAAGCGCAACATGGCGTGTAGCGCCAGCACCAGCCACATCCCCACCAGCATTAACCCGGCAGCCACCAGCCAGACGGGCCAGTAGTCGGGCTTAAACAAGGGGACGTACTGCGCCAGTTGCGCATGAAACTGTTCGGCATTCTGCGACGCGTTCATACATTATCCTTTTTAATCAAATGTTGACCGAACCGACGATACAGATGGGGTTTCCCGGCGCCTGCCAGCTGATACTCGTAAAACTTGTTTTCGCGCAGCCAGGCCTGAACCTGCGGACTATCTTCGCGCCCAAATATCAGCGCATGTTCCGGGCACGCATTCACGCAGATAGGCGGGAAGCCTTTTGCCAGACGTGACTCGGCGCAGAAGTCACATTTGTCGGCCACTTTGGTTTGCGGATTAAGATAGCGAACCTGATAAGGACAAGCCCCTATGCAGTAGCTACAGCCAATGCAACGCGCGGCGTCAACCCGCACAATCCCATTCTCATCGCGCCAGGAAGCACCGGTCGGACACACCTCAATACAGGGCGCATCGTCACAATGCTGGCAGGACTGGCGGAAATAGTGATACAGGGTTTCGTTGTCGTTATCCGACACCGGAATATGGGCAATCGACAAACGGCTACCCTGGGCTGGAACATGGTTGGTTTTTCTGCACGCTCGGGCACAAATATTACAGCCGTTGCACAATGACTCATCATGAATCATGACATAACGAACCGCTTGCGTATTTTTGGTACTTGCTAACAAGGTTTGGCCTGGGCCGGTGAAAAAAATCACCGTCCCCATGCCAATGACAAATTTTCGTCGGGTGAAGGACATCGGGTTATCCTCTAATGCTGTGACAGTGATCGTCCACACGTTCCATGACATTTACCTGATCAATTCAGGGGTTCTGGTACTGCTCAACCTCAAGCCATTCACACAGGCCGTACGCCTTGCCGTAGCGCATAAAGCGCTCGCTAAACAGATAAGGTTCCGCATTCGACGCTTCCACAACGCGTATATCTGCGTAATCCGGGTGCGTTTCCATGGCGGTCAGCGCCGCGGCTATCTGTTGAGGTGCAAAGTGATACGGCGACTGTCCGAGCATGGCGACCTTATACGGGCGAGGATACGTTCGGCAGTCAAAGCGCACCGCCTCGGCGATCGCCCGGCAGATATCGTTTTCCACCACCTGCACGCACATGTCGGCATAGTTAGCCGTCATGGTCTGCGTCGAGTAGAAATACACATCTTCCGCACCCTGCACGCAGGTAATATCCGCACTTCCCGCCTGCTCATGCATGGCGTCCAGCAGCAGCGTAAGGTCTGTTTCAGGCATTGAATAAGGTGGCTGCAAAAACACACCGCGTGCCACCAACTGGCCCGACGTAGAGTGCTGGCGGATAAAATCCGCCATTATTGACTCCGCCGTCACCGGCTCTTCGACCTGCGGCGTGTTGCTGTGCTCTACGGCCGGGTGTAACGCCTGTAGCCACTGTCGTTTTTGGCTATCCACCTCATCAGGAAGCGCTATACACGCTTCCTCATCGGCGACCAGAACGTCGCTCACGTTAGTCATCTCGCGTTCCTTACGCCGGCAGCAGATTCTGCGCAGCCAGATCGGCTGCCACATCCTCAAGACCGAGGCGATTCAGGGTTTCACGCGTTGGGCAGCCGAGTTCCGGGTCCCAGCCCATTTCCTGATAGAACATCGTCAATGACTGGCGCATATCTTCCCGATCCATTTTGTCGGTCCCTTCGGTAAACACCGGGATCTTAGGATCTTTGTCGAAGACCCAGGAGCAGATAAGATCGTGCTCATTGCGCATATCTTTGGTTTGCATCAGCTTCACTGTATAGGCACGGTGCAACGTAAAAATACGCTCAGCGGCGAGATCCAGGCTTGCCTGCGTTGTTTCATCACCGGTTACCGCCTGGAAGAATTTCGCTTCCAGATCCAGATCCCCACGATAGTTTCGACTCTTCAGCGGCGACACCGTCATCGGCCAGACCCAGTTGCACAGCGTGACGGCGTTATGCAGACAGACCTTCAGCAGCGTCCATTTGGCATATTTAATTTTGGCGGCGTTGATTGGGGTGTAGTTTTTGGTTTCGTCGTAGGCATCCTGTGAGCCAAACAACTCACCCGCCACTTCACGCTGTAATTTCAACGGCAAACCAGAGCCGATAAAGTTGATGTGGGTGTGCGCCATGCAGTCACGGTTAAACATGCAGTTGGTGATCGCCCCCACCTGTGCCGAGGCCTCGTTAGCATGGTGAACAGGAAAACCAAACGGCGACCACAGTTTGTTTTTGGCATAGCCCCAGTACTCGTCGCCTAAATTCCAGCGTTCGGCAATGGCATATGACCCATCTGCAAGGTGGCTGAGTTCACCGACGCGATGGGCCAGGCGGTAGTAGAAATCTTTAATAAAATTAGGATCGCCCGCTTCCAGCTGATCCCAACGGATCTCGGCATACTCTTCAGCCGGCAGCACGCGTTTAAAAACGCCTTTGGCGTAGCAGTAGGTAAAATCACGGTGCAATTGCCCGTAGTTACACCAGATACCGTAGTCGTCGAACAGGTTCAGGCCAACCAGATTCCCCACCACGCGGCCATCATCTTTCTCGTCAAAATCTTTCGGGCCGTTCGGGAAAATCGTGGTGTGCACGAAGTTCGCCACGCAGGTGTTACCACCGGTACTCGGTACACCAAAATCTTTAACACGCGGGACGTTGAGCTGGGTCATACAGCGAATCGGGCATGAGTGACAGCCGCTCATTTTGACCGTGTATTTTTCTGCGGCCGGTCCGAGATCGAACACCGACTTGTAGGTACGAAAGCCGACGGTATTTTGGTTGCCTGGCGGGATTTCCCCCGTTTCAATCGGGCCGCCTTCCGCCGCGCCCCAGAACAGCCCTTTACGCGCCGTCCAGCGTGAGTTTGGCGATGAATATTCAGCCCACGCCTGTGGCGTGCTCGGCACCACATGGTTGTTGTTAGCGCCGATAAGCTCGGTCATCATGTAATCGTTCAGCCGCTTCATCTCTTTGCGATCGGCGATGTTGACCCCTTTTGTGCCTTCAACCGCAATGGCCTTCAGGTTCTTCGAGCCCATCACCGCACCGGTGCCAGCACCGCCGCTGTGGTTGCGGCTGTTGATCATACAGGACAGAGGTACCAGATTTTCTCCCGCCTGACCGATGGCGGTGACGCAGGTTTCCGGGCTGGTGATGCGACAAATTTCTTCGGTCGTAGCGCGTGTACCCTTGCCCCACAGGAAGTCGGCTTTTTCGATGCTGACTTTGTCGTCTTTGATATTGATCCAGACAGGCGATGCCGCCTTACCTTCAATCACAATCGCGTCATAGCCGGCAAATTTCATTTGTGCCGCAAAGAAGCCGCCCATATGGGCATCAACGACTAAATTACCTTTGGTAAAGGTTGATAATGAGGTGATATTGACGCGTGAACTGCAGGGTGCGCCCGAGCCAGTGAGGGGACCGGTGGCGAAAACCAGTTTATTCCCTTCATCAAAAGGTTTTGTGCCTGGCGGGACTTCGTCGTACATAATTTTATAACCAAAGCCCATCCCACCGACAAATTTTTTAAATTTACTGGAATCTTCCACGGTGATATTACCCGTCGTGAGATTGACCCGTAAAATATTACCTGTCCAACCATTAGCCATCATGTTTTCCTTTGCTAGAAGGTTTAATAGATATACCCGTCATTTTGCTGGCCGCATTTCCGTACATAGCGGCAATTTTTTTGGCAATTAATGACGCGTATCAGGCAAGCCTGCGATCCATCAAACGGTAATCTCTTTCCATTCGATAATTTTTAATGCTCCAGTCGGACAAGCATTGGCGCATTCCCCACACAACACACATTTCGAGGATTTTTTAGTTTCGGTATTCACGGTCGCCATCATCCAGGGACAGGCCGTGGTACACGCGCTACAGCCAATACAGCGCTTGTGATCCACCGCAATACAACCGTCTTCCTGTTTCCAGGTAATTGCGCCTATCGGGCAGACAGCCATACATTGCGGATCTTTGCACTGGCGGCAGGTATCGGCGGTGTAGTTTAAATCGCCGTATAGTCCGCCACCGGAACCGACACCGTTGTCACCAAAGAAAAAGTTGCGATGGATTTTGATACGGGAAAAGAAGGTGCCAACGGCGCCATCGTTATAATTCGTACAGGAAATTTCGCAGCGGTGGCATCCTGTGCAGCGTGCGCGTTGCGTCACCAGCACTCCTTTCGGCGTGTTAATCAGCCCGACAGTGCCGCTATCGACATCTTCCTGCTTACAGCCAAAAAGTGATAACAGTGCGGGGGCAATGGTTAACCCTGCCAGACCTTTTCCTGATATCCGTAGAAATTCAAGTCGCGTTAAACCACAATCTAAAAATGGACGATCAACCTGGTTCATTTATTTCGCATCCTCTTCGCAAACGCTGTAGCAGCAACACATCCAGTGCTCATGTTTATACGCGCCGGGCAGGCCAAATCGGGCCACTGATGTTGCCGACAACACGTGATATTTTTGCCCTAACCTGATCGCATCAATGACGGTGGTTAAACGGAGTGAATCTTTACCCTCAAGACAGGAATAACCCTTTAGGGTTAGGCGGATAAATAATGTGGTTATTCATAGCCTGTAACCTTGATCGTTATCAAGTAAAAACGGGAAGGAGAATAATTAATGCGGAGTGATATTTATTATCATTAAGGCAGGTTGAAATAGTATTTCATCTGCATTACAAATATTTGTGATTACACCTCCAAATATAAGTGTTTGTTTTAATCGATATATAATATAATACATAACGACAAATACATTTTTCTGCACTTTTTATTTTCAAAGATGAATTATATATATTGATAGAATACCGTGGCAGAATTACAGGGCGGTAGCCTTTCTCCACCGCCCTTTTCAGGATTAACCGGCTAACGCTTTAATCACCGTCTCCATGGCCTGTTTTTCTAACTCACTGCGTTGCACACGCTGATTGGCGAGGGTGGTTCTCAGTACACCGGCAATGACGATATGCTTAGGCTCTTGTCCCAGATCGCGCATTTCCAGTACTACTTTACCAACAACTCTGCACATCTCGCGGTACAGTTCGTCATCTTTGGTCTGATTACCCATATTTGCCTGCTCGTCATTAGCTCAAACCAACAGCATATATCAGTCTGGCTTATTAGACAAAAAATCAATGAAAATCAAATAACTGTCATGAATCTACAGAACCTGCTGGAGTCGGTGAACCAGCTCAGCCAGGCTCCCCGCCTGCATTTTTTCCATCACTCTTGCCCGGTGAACCTCAACGGTACGGACCGCAATATTCATTGCATCTGCGATTTCCCGGTTCATCAACCCTCGTGCCACCAGACCGGCCAGTTGGCGTTCCTTTGGGGTAAGCTGTTGGTAGCAAGCGACAATCTCATGGCGCGTGCATGCCGTAATGGAAACCTGCAGAGCATGTTCCAACGCGACCTGAAGTGGTCCGGCAGAAACCGGCTTTTGCAGAAAATCGACCGCTCCACGTTTCATTTGCGCGACCGCCATCGGTACATCGCCATGCCCGGTAAGAAAGACCACCGCCAGCGTGCTGCCGCGCCGTAGCATCTCGTCATGTACACCTTGTCCATCCAGTCCCGGCATACGCATATCCAGCAATACAACCCCGACCTGATGCAGATTGACCTCGGCCAGGAAGGTTTCTCCGTGCTGCCAGCACCGGACCTCGTATCCCAGACTTTCCAGTAAAAATGCGCAGGCCTGGGTGACGGCTACATCGTCATCCAGCAGATGAATGATCGCCACAATCGCCCCCTTTCTGTGTTGGCTTAAAATGTAATCTTACCGCGACACCCGCCCGACCATCTGGAGCCTGTTGATTGTTGATGCTAATCTCGCCGCCGGCATAGCGAACCAGGCGTTGGCATATGACCAATCCCAGCCCCATTCCTTCTTTGCGGGTAGTCATAAACGGTTGGAACGCTTGATAAAGCTGAGTTTCATCGATTCCCCCGGCGTTATCCTGTACCTGTATGCTGATACCGTCGTCCTCATGTTGAGCGGTAAACCACACCGTGCTGGCCCCTGCCTGAGCGGCGTTAAGCACCAGATTTGCCAGTACTTGTTCCAGCAGAACGCTGGGCAGCGTCAGCGTTAAGTTTGCGCTGACCGTCGTTTGCAGCGTGACGTCAGGGAATTGCTGTGTCATACGCAATAATTGCCACACGTGGTGGACAGCATCACGGATGTTGATCGCCTGCCAGTCATCCGTCATTACTGGATTGCCCTGGGCCTGGCTGGCCCACAGACGCAGATTGCGCAACGTATCGGCCCCCCGCTGTGCCTGAGCATCTATCTGTTCAAGCGCAGGTAACAGCGGATGCTGTTGATCCTGACCGCGCAGGCGAATCAGGCAGCCTTGCGCATAGTGACGGATAGCCGAGAGCGGCTGGTTAAGTTCATGGGCAAACCCGGACGTCATCTCGCCGAGGACGCTCATCTGACGCGCGGTTTCCAGTGCCTGCTCCTGCTTGCGCAACAGCACATTGTTACGCTCCAGCAGCCTGCCGCGACGACGGACCAACAGCATCACCCAGATGTAGTTGAGTGTGAGCAACAGCAGAACCACCGCTGCTGCCCCCATTACCAGTTGATGCTGGATAAACCAGCTTTTGATATCCAGCCACAGTTGACGCTGCTGCGGGTGCTGACGAACGTCACGTAGTAACGTTTCGACCTCGCGGGTCGAGGCGGGAGCTCCCCAGCGAAAAGGCGCATCTTGTGGTGCATTAAACAGAACCCGGGTGACGCGATCGGCAAGTTCATCACTCACTGCGGGCAGTGCGGCGAAGGACCAGTCAGGATAAAGCGGCGTGCTGCTCAGGCAGGGAATCGACGTCGGATGGTTGAGCACCACCTTAAAATCGGCTTTATGGATCAGCCCTTCTTCATCCATTTTTTCCAGCAGACACACCGGCACAATCACGGCCTGAACGGCTTTCTCACGCAATAAATACACTAACGCATCGGCAGGAAAACCCGTGAACCTCAGTCGCAAATCGCGCTCCGGGCGCAATCCCGCATCGATAAGCGCTTTATAACCCAGCAAATAGCCGCCAAATGCCTGGGCATCGATCGCCCCAACCGTTTTGCCGATCAGATCGTGTGCCGACGCGATCTCTCCGTCACGCCTGACCAGGATCGCACTACCAATCACATTGCTGGTCGCTTTTCCGCCGCGGGTGGAGCGTAAGGATGCCAGCCAGCGTAGCGCTGCGCGGTTGTTTAACTGCACAAACTGCGCCGGATTGGTCACCACAAACTGCACGGTTCCCCGGTTCACGGCATCTTGCATCTGGTGCAGGTCCAGCGGTTGAATATGAAATCGTTCACCGGCGATTTGCTGATTCAGCAGGGTTTCCAGCGGCTGCCAGTGATTACGTGTGGTGACCTCCCCACGCATGGCTAAGACGCCAATGTTCCATGTCTGCGCCCAGGCCGCTCCACTCAGCATCCACAACGCTGCCAGCACCGTCAGGCAATGTACTACTTTACATCTCACGCCATTATCCCTGTCATTTATGTTGTTTTAGATCAACAACAAGCCGGGTATGTGGTTAACCACAATAGAGTACCCCCCGCCACGATTTTTACACTGTAAATCATCAAGATTCTTTATTCATCACACGCAAACCAACGGCGTGACCAATGTTTCGTTGTTGCATTGTGACGGGAGAAAATATGGACAGCAGTAAACGGCAGTTTCTCCAGCAACTGGGCGTTCTGACCGCAGGCGCATCCCTGGTTCCCCTGGCTCAGGCCGAGTTTCCCTTCTCGCCAGAACGCCACGAGGGGTCGCGCCAGCATCGCTACGCCATGTTGATTGATCTGCGGCGGTGTATCGGCTGTCAGGCCTGTACCGTCAGTTGCGCCATTGAAAACCAGACGCCTCAGGGCGCGTTTCGTACCAACGTCAACCAGTATCAGGTACAGGTTGAGGGTCAGCAAAGCGTCACCAACGTGCTGCTGCCGCGCCTGTGTAACCATTGCGATAACCCACCTTGTGTGCCCGTTTGTCCCGTGCAGGCCACCTTTCAGCGCGAAGATGGCATTGTAGTGGTCGACAATACGCGCTGTGTGGGCTGCGCCTACTGCGTGCAAGCCTGCCCATACGATGCTCGGTTTATTAACCATGAAACGCAGACCGCCGACAAATGCACATTTTGCGTGCACCGCCTGGAAGCCGGGCTGCTCCCGGCCTGCGTGGAGTCCTGTGTGGGCGGCGCGCGCATCATTGGCGACATCAACGATCCGCACAGCCGGATTTCACGCATGCTGCACGAACACCATGACACCATCAAAGTCCTGAAACCGGAAAGCGGCACCTCGCCTCACGTGTTCTATCTGGGGCTAGATGACGCCTTCGTCACCCCGTTGATGGGACGTGCTCAACCCGCTCTGTGGCAGGAGGTTTAAATGACCCATTCACTGATTATCGAAGAGGTGCTGGCCCATCCGCAGGAAATAAGCTGGTTGCCCTGGGCGGTACAGTATTTCTTTTTCATTGGCATTGCCGCCTGCGCGGCGCTGTTCGCCTGCGTGCTCCACTGGCGTAAAAAAGCGCAGCCGCAGCTAGAAAACCTGACGCTGCTGATCGCCCTGACCTGTGCCATCACCGCCCCGCTGGCGCTGACCGCGGATCTGCACCAGACCGCGCGCGTCTGGCATTTCTATGCCTGGCCGACACCGTGGTCATGGATGCCGTGGGGGGCACTGTTTTTACCGTTGTTCACCGGGTTTCTCGGGCTGTGGTTTCTGGCGCAGCAGGTCAAACGGTTTACGCATAAAAGTTACAGCGTCACTAAATGGCTAGCTGTGGGCAGCGCGCTCTCAGCCATTGGATTATTGGTGTATACCGGCCGCGAAGTCTCCGTCGTGCAGGCGCGTCCCATCTGGTTCAGCTATGCCTTCCCGCTGGCGATGTTCCTCAGCGCGCTGCAAACCTTCTTCGCCCTGCTTATCGCCAGCATAAACCGCGACAGCACACTGCCGCGCAAACTGGCATGGGGGCAGATTGTCACGTTGATCGCCCTGGCCATTGTGATGGCGTGGTGGGTGAGCGGCGATACGCTTTCCGGGTCGGCGATTCGCCAGTGGCTGGATGTCGCCGCGTCTGCACGGCACTACGCCATCGGCTGGGTAGTGCTGTGGGCTGTCTCACTGGCACTTTGCGGATGGGTGTTACGTCACCCATCGTCATTACCGCTGCGCATTACGCTGGCCTTCAGCGCCATGGCGCTGTGCTGGCTGATGCGCTGGACGATACTGATTCAGGTGCAGACCATCCCCAAATTTAACGCGCAATTCAATCCGTACTCCCTGCCCGGCGGCACAGATGGCTGGCTGGCCATTGTAGGCACCTTTGGCCTGTGGGTTGCGCTACTCATTATTGTTCATGAAGGCCTCAACGCGATCGCAAGGAGAATGCAACATGGCTAATTTAACCCGTCGTCAGTGGCTTAAAGTTGGTCTCGCCGTTGGCGGGATGGTGACCTTTGGCCTGAGTTATCGGGATGTGGCAAAGCGCGCGATTGACGGTTTGCTGGATGGCACCTCGGGGAAAATCACCCGCGATCGCATCTTCGGCAATGCGCTGATCCCCGAAGCCAACGCCCAACCGCGCTGGCAGCAGAATCCGCAGCAGGTGATCGCAATGACCCAGTGCTTCGGCTGCTGGACCCAGTGCGGTGTGCGGGTCCGCGTCGACAGCAAAGCGGGGAAAGTTCTGCGCATTGCGGGCAACCCCTACCACCCACTGTCGCATGAACATCACATTGATTCGTCGGTTCCGTTTGCCACGGCAATGGAACAACTGGCGGGCGAAAGCGGTCTTGATGCGCGTTCCACCGCCTGCGCCCGGGGCGCAACCCTGCTCGAAGGCCTGTACAGCCCGCTGCGAATTCTGGAGCCGATGAAGCGCGTCGGTAAACGTGGCGAAGGTAAATGGCAGCGCATCAGCTTTGAACAGCTCATCAAAGAGGTGGTGGAAGGCGGCGACCTGTTTGGTGAAGGTCACGTTGACGGCCTGCGGGCCATCCACGACCCCATCACCCCGTTAGATGCTAAGCACCCCGGCTTTGGCCCGAAATCCAATCAACTGCTGGTCACCAATACCAGCGACGAGGGACGCGATACGTTTATCCGCCGTTTCGCACTGAACAGTTTTGGTAGTAAAAACTTCGGCGCGCACGGTGCGTATTGTGGGCTAGCGTATCGGGCCGGTTCCGGCGCGCTAATGGGCGATCTGGATAAAAACACCCACGTCAAACCGGACTGGGATAACGTTGAGTTCGCGTTATTTATGGGCACCTCCCCGGCGCAGTCCGGCAACCCGTTTAAGCGCCAGGCTCGCCAACTCGCCAGCGCCCGCTTACGCAATGATTTCGAGTATGTCGTTGTCGCACCCGCCCTGCCATTAACCACGGTACTGGCTGA
Organism: Citrobacter sp. wls613; assembly: GCF_005281195.1. Taxonomy (NCBI): domain Bacteria; kingdom Pseudomonadati; phylum Pseudomonadota; class Gammaproteobacteria; order Enterobacterales; family Enterobacteriaceae; genus Citrobacter; species Citrobacter sp. wls613. Next base: position 32,661 of record NZ_SZXN01000065.1, on the reverse strand, counting down.
CGATCGCGGTCACTGGCAGCCTGTGCACCCGGGGAGCGACTCGGCGCTGGCAATGGGAATGATCCGCTGGATCATCGAAAAGCAGCGTTACAACGCCGATTACCTCGCCATCCCTGGTGTCCAGGCCATGCAACAGGCCGGAGAAAAAAGCTGGACCAACGCCACGCATCTGGTGATTACCGATGAGATCCCAACGCTTGCCGGACAGCATCTCACGCTCGCCCATCTGAACACCGACGCGCCTGGCGAACCGCTGGTCGTTAACGAGACCGGTGACATGGTAGCAGCCAGCAGCTGTCAACGCGCACAGCTGTTCGTGACCCGCGAAGTAACGCTGGTCGACGGGCAAACCGTGACGGTCAAAAGCGGATTCCAGCGTCTGAAAGAGTCTGCCGAAAAGCTGTCACTGGCGCAATACAGCCAGCAGTGCGGCGTGTCGGAGGCAAAAATAGGCACGCTGGCGGACGCCTTTACCCGTCACGGGCGTAAAGCGGCGGTGATCACCCACGGCGGGATGATGGCAGGCAACGGATTTTACAACGCCTGGGCGGTGATGATGCTGAATGCGCTGATTGGCAACCTCAGCCTCGAAGGCGGGGTCTTTGTGGGCGGCGGTAAATTCAACGGTGCCACTGACGGACCGCGCTACAATATGGACAGTTTCGCCGGAAAGGTGAAGCCGAAAGGCCTGAGCATCGCGCGCAGTAAAACCGCCTATGAATCCTCGGAAGAGTACCGTAATAAAGTGGCCGCTGGACAATCGCCCTTCCCGGCGAAAGCCCCGTGGTATCCGTTTGTCGCCGGGCAGTTGACCGAATTACTCGTCTCGGCGCTCGAAGGCTACCCGTATCCGCTAAAAGCCTGGATCTCCAACATGACCAACCCGTTTTACGGCATTGCGGGGCTGCGTGGCGTAGCGGAAGAAAAGCTCAAAGATCCGGCGCGTCTGCCGCTATTTATTGCCATTGATGCTTTTATGAACGAAACCACCGCGCTGGCGGACTATATTGTCCCGGATACCCACAACTTCGAAAGCTGGGGATTCAGCGCCCCGTGGGCAGGCGTGGCGAGCAAGGCCACCACCGCCCGCTGGCCGATTGTTGCACCCGCCACCAGCAAAACCGCCGACGGCCAACCAGCATCCATGGAGTCATTTTGCATCGCGGTGGCAAAACGCATTGGGCTGCCGGGCTTTGGCGATAACGCCATTACCGATCCGCAGGGCAATCACTATCCGCTGAACCGCGCGGAAGATTACTACCTGCGACTGGCCGCCAACATTGCGTTTATGGGTAAGGCGCCGGTCGCCGAAGCCGCGCCGGAAGATATCTCGCTGACCGGCGTGACGCGGATCCTGCCGGTCATCACCGACACGCTAAAAGCCGACGAAGTTCGTCGCGTGGCGTTTGTCTACTCGCGCGGTGGTCGTTTTGCGCCAGATAAGAGTGGCCGCACCGATAACCGCGTCGGTAATGCGTGGGAGAAACCTCTGCAAATCTGGAACGCGGATGTCGCCGCACACCGCCATGCGATCACCGGCGAGCGCTACAGCGGCTGTCCGGCCTGGTATCCTTCCCGCCTGTCCGACGGGCGTTCGGTGGACGAATTGTTTCCGCAGCAGGAATGGCCACTGAAGATGATCTCCTTTAAGTCCAATACCATGTCCAGCGCCTCGGCGGTGATCCCACGTCTTCACCATCTCAAGCCTGTGAATCTGGTGGCGCTCAACCCGCAGGACGGCGCGCGTTATGGTGTGTCACACGGCGACACGGTGCGCATCATCACGCCGGGTGGACACGCACAAGCGCAGGTCAGCCTGCTCAACGGCGTTATGCCGGGCGTTATCGCAATTGAACATGGCTACGGACATAAAGAAATGGGGGCAGCACAGCATACGCTTGACGGAGAGCCGATGGCGTTTGATGAAAAGATTAAATCGGGGATTAATATTAACGATTTGGGTTTTGCCGACCCGACGCGTCAGGTGGCCAATACCTGGCTGGACTGGGTCTCAGGAGCGTCTGTGCGCCAAGGGCTACCGGCGAGAATCGAGCGAGTGCAACTCTAGCGCCGGATGGCAACGCTACTGCGTTTTACCCGGCCTACAGACGTTGTAGGCCGGGTAAGGCGAAGCCGCCCCCCGGCAGAAAGTGGATCAGTTATTTACCGGGATCACCGCGCCTTTATATTTGGTGCGGATCCAGTCCTGAATTTCTTTTGAGTGCAGTGCGTCAACCAGCGCCACAATATCCTTTTTCTTCTCATCGCCGCGATGCACGGTAATGATGTTGGCATACGGGTTGTTTTCGCCGCTTTCGACAGCAACCGGATCTTTCACCGGATCCAGCCCGGCATCGATAGCGTAGTTGGCGTTGATCACCACAGCATCGCCTTCATCGTTGTTATACATCTGTGGCAACAGTGCCGCTTCAACGTTAGGCAGGAACTTCAGCTTTTTCGGGTTCTCAACGATGTCGCTGATGCGCGCGGTGACTTTATCAACGCCTGGCTTGAGCTTAATCACACCCTCTTTTTCGAAAATCGACAGAATGCGCCCTTCTTCGGACACCGCATCACGCATGATGATCTTTCCGCCCTCCGGCAGGTCCTTCAGCGACTTTACCTTTTTAGAATAGATACCAATCGGCTCAATGTGAATCGCCCCGGCGCTGACGAAATCATAGGTCTTATCACCCGCATGATCCTTCAGTACACTGTTCAGGTACGGAATATGCTGGAAGTAGTTGGCGTCAATCTCACGCCCCGCCAGCGCGGTGTTTGGCAGAATGTAGTCCTGGAACGGTTTAATCTCCAGCTCGATCCCCTGCTTTGCCAGGATCGGTTTCGCCTGTTCGAGGATCTCAGCGTGCGGCACGTTGGACGCGCCCACGGTCAGCGTATCTGCCCACGACGCAAAGCTCAGGGCGCTTAAGGTGGCGGCGGCGAGTAATGTCAGTGATTTTTTCATGATAATGGTTTCCGTATTTTATTAGCGTTTATCTAACAGAGAGGTGATCACATCGCCGCAAAACTGGATGATGAAGACAATAACCAGAATGGTCACCGTCGCCACCAGCGTAACGTCGCTGTGGTTGCGCTGGAATCCTTCCAGATAAGCCAAATTCCCTAAACCACCGGCACCAATCACACCAGCCATTGCGCTGTAGCTAACCAGGGCAATCAGCGTCACGGTGATACCGGACACCAGAGCGGGCGATGATTCCGGCAGTAAAACCCGAAAAATAAGCGTACTCAGACGTGCCCCCATGGAGCGGCTCGCTTCAATAACGCCTTTATCTACTTCACGCAGGGCAATTTCGACCAGACGGGCATAGAACGGTGCGGCACCCACGATCAGCGCGGGTAGCGCGGCGTTGGCACCAAGAATGGTGCCAACCAGCGTTTTGGTCACCGGGATCAGCAGCACGATCAAAATGATGAACGGGATTGAGCGGAAAATATTCACGATCAACGAGATGGCGCTGTACAGCGTGCGGTTCTGATACAGGCCGCCACGCGCGGTCAGAAATAGCGCCAGTCCGAGCGCAATACCCAGCACAAAGGTCGCCACACCGGAAAGCGCGGTCATGTAGAGCGTTTCCTGAGTTGCCGCGAACAGTTGGTCCCATTTCAGATGGGGAAACAGGGAATCAGCCATGTTGGATAACCTCGCCGTCAACGTCGCTGTGGCGCAGATCGGCCAGAATATTGTTGAGTTGTTCTTCAGTGGCCACCACATGCACCCACAGTTGACCAAACGCGCCATGGGCGGTTTGCGTCATCTTGCCGTGCAGAATGTTAAACGGCAGGCCGTAGCGCAGGGTCAGCTCCCCGACCACCGGCCGATGGGTACGCTGTCCGGTAAACGTTAACTTAATCACCGCACCGCCGAGTTCGCTTGCCAGTTGCGGATTAAACTCATCTTCCTCGGCATATTGACTTACCTGACGGACAAACTGACGGGTGATCGGCTGCTGCGGGTGGCTAAACACGCTGAGCACATCGCCCTCTTCAACCACTTTGCCGTTCTCCATCACCGCCACGCGATCGCAAATTTTGCGCACCACGTGCATCTCATGGGTGATCAGCACAATGGTTAATTTGAAACGCCGGTTAATATCGAGCAGCAAATCCAGGATTTGATCGGTGGTTTGCGGATCCAGCGCGGAAGTGGCTTCGTCGCACAACAGCACGTCCGGGTTGTTCGCCAGCGCACGAGCAATCCCGACACGCTGTTTTTGCCCACCGCTGAGCTGCGACGGCCAGGCGTTTTCTCGACCATCCAGCCCGACCAATGTAATCAGTTCGGCCACACGTGCTTTAATTTTTGCTTTTGGTACACCGGCGATTTGCATTGAGAAGGCAATGTTTTCGCTGACGGTCCGCGACCACAGCAGATTAAAGTGCTGAAACACCATGCTGATTTTCAGTCGTGCCTGGCGTAACGATTCCCCGCGCGCCGTGGAGATATCGTGACCATTGACGGTCACACTGCCGGAAGTTGGCTGTTCAAGGCCGTTAAGCAGGCGAATCAGGGTGCTCTTACCGGCACCGCTGTAGCCAATAATTCCGTAAATCTGCCCCTGTTCAACCGTCAGGTTGACGTTATCGACAGCGGTAATAGCAAGCCTGCCTGGCGTAAACACTTTCGAAATATTTTTCAGGACAATCATGTCGTTTGGGTATCCGCTGCTGCTTATCGTTATCCTGCTAACGCTTTTGGCTGTTTAGCAGTATGGATGTCCAAACGAGTGTAATCAGGGAAATGGGCTTTTGATATGAATTAAAAAGAATTTGATATAACTATAAGGAATAACTGTTTTGCACTATTGTCGTTTGCAAGAGCCGGGAATGATGAACGTCGTGTTGTTGCGCAACAGACCACCGCTGCGGACAACCTCTTTATCCATAGCAATGAACAAATTCGTGAATATTTTTTCGTGAAACTGCACAGAACGCTTTTGAAACACCGTTTCCATTTTCCTTTTAGATAATTTTCAGCGTATAATGCGCGCCAATTGTCTCTTGAATGGTTTCAGCACATTGACCTGTAAAACTCAACGACTACAAAACTCTCCTACCCGTTGGGCTGAAACGCAAGCACACATTCCTCTGCACGCTCTTTCGATGTCACCTATCCTTAGAGCGAGGCATCACAACTTTCGTAACTCAGGTTTAGCTTCCCATCCGTGCGCGACGGAAGCCAGATTTCCATATCCTTCTCAACTTAAAGACTAAGACTGTCATGAAAAAGACGAAAATTGTTTGCACCATCGGTCCGAAAACCGAATCCGAAGAGATGTTAACCAAAATGCTGGACGCGGGCATGAACGTCATGCGTCTGAACTTCTCCCACGGCGATTACGCAGAACACGGTCAGCGCATTAAGAACTTGCGCAACGTGATGAGCAAGACCGGCAAGAAAGCGGCCATCCTGCTCGACACCAAAGGTCCGGAAATCCGTACCATTAAACTGGAAGGCGGTAACGACGTTTCTCTGAAAGCGGGTCAGACCTTCACGTTCACCACTGACAAATCTGTCGTAGGTAACAACGAAATCGTTGCTGTTACTTATGAAGGCTTCACCAATGACCTGTCCGTTGGCAACACCGTGCTGGTTGACGATGGTCTGATCGGCATGGAAGTTACCGCAATCGAAGGTAACAAAGTTATCTGTAAAGTGCTGAACAACGGCGACCTTGGCGAAAACAAAGGCGTTAACCTGCCGGGCGTTTCTATCGCGCTGCCAGCACTGGCTGAAAAAGACAAACAGGACCTGATCTTCGGTTGCGAGCAAGGCGTTGACTTCGTTGCGGCGTCCTTTATCCGTAAACGTTCTGACGTCATTGAAATTCGTGAACACCTGAAAGCGCACGGCGGCGAAAACATTCAGATCATCTCCAAAATCGAAAACCAGGAAGGCCTGAACAACTTCGACGAGATCCTCGAAGCGTCTGACGGCATCATGGTTGCACGTGGCGATCTGGGCGTAGAAATCCCGGTTGAAGAAGTTATCTTCGCGCAGAAGATGATGATCGAAAAATGCGTACGCGCACGTAAAGTGGTCATCACCGCGACTCAGATGCTGGACTCCATGATCAAAAACCCACGTCCGACCCGTGCTGAAGCCGGTGACGTGGCAAACGCCATCCTCGACGGTACTGATGCAGTCATGCTGTCTGGTGAATCCGCTAAAGGTAAATACCCGCTGGAAGCCGTTTCTATCATGGCAACCATCTGTGAACGTACCGACCGCGTGATGACCAGCCGTCTGGACAACAGCCATGACAACCGCAAACTGCGTATTACCGAAGCCGTTTGCCGTGGTGCTGTAGAAACCGCTGAAAAACTGGAAGCTCCGCTGATCGTCGTAGCGACCCAGGGTGGTAAATCCGCTAAAGCCGTACGTAAATACTTCCCGAACGCGACCATTCTGGCGCTGACCACCAACGAAGTGACTGCGCGTCAGCTGGTTCTCAGCAAAGGCGTGGTGCCGCACCTGGTGAAAGAAATCGCTTCTACTGATGATTTCTACCGTCTGGGTAAAGAAGTTGCGCTGCAGTTAGTTGAGCGCGGCCTGGCACAGAAAGGTGACGTTGTAGTGATGGTTTCCGGTGCGCTGGTACCGAGCGGCACCACCAACACGGCATCTGTTCACGTGCTGTAATAATTCCATCGGGAATTAATTTGCCTAAAAAGCGCCCTTGCGGCGCTTTTTTTATTTCCGCGATAGCTACTATTTATAAAAAATCAAATCGGATTTCACTATCTAATTAGAGATTATCTAAGATGAATCCGATGGAAGCTTTCTGTTTTCACTCGGGTTTTTAGCCGTTTTTGCACAATTCGATGCTTCTTTGAGCGAACGATCAAAAATAAGTGCATTCGCATCAAAAAAATATTCTCAACCTAAAAAGCTTTGTGTAATACTTGTAACGCTACATGGAGATTAACTCAATCTAGAGGGTATTAATAATGAATCGTACTAAACTGGTACTGGGCGCGGTAATCCTGGGTTCTACTCTGCTGGCAGGTTGCTCCAGCAATGCTAAAATCGATCAGCTGTCTTCTGACGTTCAGACTCTGAACGCTAAAGTTGACCAGCTGAGCAACGACGTGAACGCAATGCGTTCCGACGTTCAGGCTGCTAAAGATGACGCAGCACGCGCTAACCAGCGTCTGGACAACGCAGCTACTAAATACCGTAAGTAATAGTATCTGTGTAATAGAAATGGCGCACATTGTGCGCCATTTTTTTGCCCCTCATTCCTCCTTCCCTGTTACTGCATCGTCCGCACGTCCCCTGCTTCTGGCAATCCATTCTGTGCCGACTTCACCTCTGGCCCGTTGGCCACAATCGGTGCCTGCCCGGCCGTAACGGTAACCGGATAACCTGCCCGACGATACAGCGCCCGATCCACCAGCCCCAGGTCTACGGCTTTACTGTCTTTAAACTGGGTAAAACCGGCAGGCAGTACATACGGCATGGTCTGTACGTTTTGTTCTTCCTCTGGCGACAATGGTCGGTGCACTTCAACATAACGCATGCCGTTAGGCTCGATGGCGTACTTTATCGGCTCATTAATCACTCTGACCGGCGTGCCGGTTCTGACCTGAACAAACAGGGCTTTGATGTCCGGCGCGTTCATGCGGATACAGCCAGAGCTGACGCGCAGGCCTACACTGTCGGGTGCGCTAGTGCCGTGGATGAGGTATTCACCGTTTCCATGCGCCAGACGCAGCGCAAAGCGTCCTAACGGGTTATTGGGCCCGGCGGGCACTACAGGGGGTAGCGTAATGCCGCGCTCCAGAGAACGCTTACGGATGCCTGGTGTTGGGGTCCATGTAGGGTTAGGGATTTTCTGTCCCACCCGAGTTTCCATCACCGGGGTCTCCAGTCCCTGTAAACCAATGCCAATCGGGAATACCTGAACAATATTCTCTCCCGGCGGGAAATAATACAGACGCAATTCTGCCAGATTAACAATAATACCTTCGCGCGGCGCATCCGGTAACAGCAGTTGCGAAGGAATCGTAATCAGGGTGCCGGGGCTGGGTACCGGGGCGATCGTATTATTCGCTTCGAGGATCAGCATCGCGGCGGTATCAAACCGGCGGGCTATTGCCTGCAAGTTTTTATCGCCTTCCTGCACGGTGTAGGTTTGATTCTGCCCGACAAGACGACTGTTCGCCGCAGGCAAAGGATAATCGACCGCCCAGGCGGCCTGTATAGCGCTGTAAGCGCCAATTAGCATTAGAGTAATAATAGACGCGCGTTTCATACTCACTCACCCCCCTGGCGTTATTGCCGGATAACGGCTGCTGCGGTATCCGGCCGACGAGTCATTGCATAAATCTGCTCAGCGTTATCTTGCAAGGTTTGCCGGATAACGTGTTTTATCAGTTTAGCTAAGAGTTGCCGCTTGCGTACGAATAGCGCGAATCATCGCTTCCAGCCCCTGTGAACGCGATGGCGTGAGATGTTGCGTCAGTGCCATTTTCTCGAACCACGGACGCACATCAAAACGCACAATATCTTCGGCAGTCATTCGATCATATAAAATGAATACCACAGCAATCAGTCCTTTCACAATTGCCGCATCACTGTCGCCCTGTAATTCAATAATTCCGTCAGCATTCTGACGCATTGTTATCCATACCTGACTCTGACAGCCCTGAATACTATTTTTCTCACAGCGATCATCAGCATTTAATTCTGGTAAACGCTGACCTAATTCAATGATATACAGATACTTCTCTTCCCAGTTCGCGCAGCGCAGAAAATTACGCAACAACTTTTCTTTATCCGGTAGCGCAGCCATACCCCCTCCCTGTTATCCCAATAAGTGATGAATACGTTTAAGTCCCGTTACCAGTCGATCCACCTCTTCCTGAGTGTTGTACATGGCAATCGAAGACCGGCACATCGCAGGGACGTTATAATATGCCATCAACGGCATGGCGCAGTGGTGCCCGGTGCGTACGGCAATACCGTAGTTATCAAGAAAACTACCCACGTCGTAGGCGTGGTGTTTACCGAGGTTAAACGCGATGACGCCCAGACGCGCCTGCGGACCGTACAACGTCAGATCCGGCACACTGGCCAGCTGTTCTAGCGCGTAGCACATCATGAACTGCTCGTACTCGCTGATGTTATCCAGACCCAGCGCACTCACATATTCAATGGCAGCGCCCAGGCCGATAATACCGCCGGTATTGGGCGTTCCCGCTTCAAAACGCCACGGCGCTTTCGTCCAGGTGGTTCCCTGGCTCAGGCTAACCGTTGCTATCATTGAGCCCCCGCCTTCCCAGGGCGGCATCTCCTGCAACAGCGACTCACGGGCATACAGCACGCCAATGCCGGTGGGTCCATACAGCTTATGGGCGGAGAAGACATAAAAATCGCAATCCAGCGCCTGCATGTCTACTTTATGGTGCATCACCGCCTGCGCGCCATCGACCAGCACTTTTGCCCCGTGCTGATGCGCCAGCGCAATCATCTCTGCTAACGGGTTTTCGGTACCCAGCACGTTGGATACATGGGTAATCGCCAGCAGTTGGGTGCGTTCGTCGAACAGAGTTGGCAGAGTATCCAACTGCAAGGTGCCATCAGCATTCAGGGGGATGACACGCAGCTCAGCACCCACGCGGGCACACAGCATCTGCCATGGCACGATGTTGGCGTGGTGTTCCATCTCACTGATGATGATGTTATCCCCCGCCCGCACATTGCTGGTGCCCCAACTGTTGGCTACCAGATTAATGCCCTCGGTCGTGCCACGCACAAATACCAGTTCTTCAGCGGAGCGGGCATTAATAAACAGCGACGCCAGCTTACGCACATTCTCCATTTTTTCCGTCGCCTGGGCGCTTAGGGTATGAATACCACGGTGAACCGCCGCATAGCCATGGCGGTAAAACTCAGCTTCGGCATCAATCACCTGATTCGGCTTTTGCGCGCTGGCAGCGCTGTCCAGATACGCCAGCGGCAGGCCGTTCACTTCACGGGTCAGGACCGGAAAGTCGGCCCGCACTTTTTCAATCGGAAATGTCATGCTACGCCTCCCGGCAGACGTTGGGCTATACGCGCCAGAACCTGTTGTTTAAGCGTTTCATCGCTCAGGGCTTCCGTCAGCTCAGCGGCAAACGCATAGAGAATCATCTGTTGAGCATCCTGCTGGCCGATCCCACGCGAGCGCAGATAGAACATCTGCTCATCGTCGATCCGCCCTACCGTCGCGCCGTGGCTGCATTTCACGTCATCGGCATAGATTTCCAGTTGCGGTTTGGTGTCCACTTCCGACAGCTTACCGAGCAGCAAATTATTGTTCGTCATCTGTCCGTCGGTTTTAATCGCGTGCTGCGCCACGTTGATCAGACCATTGAACACCGCCCGACCTTTATCGCTGACGATGGTTTTATGCAGTTGGCGGCTGTTGCAATAGCCTTTGTTATGCTCAAGCCAGGTGCGGGTATCGCAGACTTCGTTTTTCACCGGCATCGCCAGACTGTTAATCCGCAGCGTGGTGTTTTCGCCGTTCAGTTGGGTGCTGGTGTTATGGCGCAACACCGCGTCGCCGAGCAAAAAGCTGTGGCTTACCGCCGTAGCATCTGCGCCCAACTGAATGTCGTTATGGGCGAAGTGATGGCTGTTCGGGTTCTCAAACGCCAGCTTGATATGCTGCAAGTGGGCATTGGCCGCCACGTTCATCGTAACGCGCGCGCCGGTAAAGTGCTTCAGCGCATTGAGGCTGACAAAATGTTCGATGAGGGTGGCTTCTGCGCCCTCCGCCAGTTCAAGGTGGTGGCGATAATGCGCGGTATTGACGTCATCGCCCGCCACTCCCTGGGTGATGTGCATCAACAGTAGCGGTTTCGCCGGGCGCTGATTACGCTTCACCTTGATATGCGTCACACTGCGCGACAGGCTTTCCGTCAGATGCAGAAAAACCTCTGGCTGAATCGGTGCCGGTAGCGACAGGTGCGCATCGTCAACAGTAATGTCAAAGCCGCTACCGTCCGTGCTGTCGCTAAGCGCTTCGCAGAATTGCCCGTCGACAAACACCAGACGCACAGCATCAATGCCAGTGGCTAACGCCTCGCACTGCGCCGGGGTTATCGCGGCAAGATGACTAACAAACTGGCTACTGGTTAATCCTTCCAGCGGCGTGTATTTCCAGTCTTCATGCTTACGCGTAGGCAGCCCAAGACGCAGCATCTGCTGTAAGTGCTGCTGCGCGTGCTGCGAGCGGGTTTCGCCCTGTGACTCAAACAAGTGATGCCACTGCTGCAGCACATTACTGCTGTTCACTAAGCCAGCCATATCCTTGCTCCTCCAGCTGTTTAACCAGCGTGAAATCGCCGGACTTAACAATGCGTCCCTGATACAAAACATGGACGTAATCGGGTTTGATATAGTCGAGGATGCGCTGATAGTGGGTGACAATAATGAATGAACGCTTGCCGTCGCGCAGCGAATTGACGCCATCAGCGACAATTTTTAGTGCATCAATATCCAACCCCGAATCAGACTCGTCGAGAATGCACAGCTGAGGCTCCAGCACCGCCATCTGCAAAATATCATTGCGTTTTTTCTCACCGCCGGAGAAACCGACGTTTACCGAGCGGGTGAGCAAATCCTCCGGCATTTTCAACAGCGCGATTTTCTCCTCCATCAAATCCTGGAAGTCGAATCGATCCAGCGCGTCTTCGCCACGGTAACCGCGCACTGCATTAAGCGCGGTTTGCAGGAAAAACTGATTGCTGACGCCGGGAATTTCCACTGGGTATTGAAACGCCATAAAGATGCCTTCACCGGCCCGGTCTTCCGGCGACAGTTCCAGTAAATCTTTACCGTTAAATTCCACCGTTCCCCCGGTGACGGCATAATCATCACGCCCGGCCAATGTTGCCGACAGCGTGCTTTTTCCTGAACCGTTCGGTCCCATAATGGCGTGAACTTCACCCGGGCGGACCTCCAGGCTCAGCCCGCGCAGGATCGCCTTCTCTTCGACGCTGACCTGTAAATCTTTAATGCTTAACATGTGCTTTCCTTAAATTTTAACCGACGCTGTGTTCAAGGCTGATGGCGAGAAGTTTTTGCGCTTCAACAGCGAACTCCAGCGGCAGTTCAGAGAACACGTCTTTACAGAACCCGTTGACGATCATCGAGATGGCGTCTTCTTCGCTGATACCGCGCTGCAGACAGTAGAACAGCTGGTCTTCACCAATACGTGAGGTGGTGGCTTCGTGTTCAAGCTGGGCGCTGTTGTTGCGACACTCTACGTACGGGAAGGTGTGCGCCCCGCAGTCCGCACCAATCAGCATCGAGTCACACTGGGTATAGTTACGGGCGTTGGTGGCCGTCGGCATGATTTTTACCAGGCCGCGATAGCTGTTCTGGCTGTGCCCGGCGGAGATCCCTTTCGAGATAATGGTCGATTTGGTGTTCTTGCCGATGTGGATCATCTTGGTGCCGGTATCGGCCTGCTGATGACCGCTGGTCAACGCAACGGAGTAGAATTCGCCGATGGAGTTATCGCCGCGCAAAATACAGCTGGGGTATTTCCAGGTGATGGCCGAGCCAGTTTCCGACTGGGTCCACGACATTTTGCTGTTTTCGCCTTCACACAGTGCACGTTTGGTCACGAAGTTCAGAATGCCGCCGGTGTTGCCATCGCCAGGGAACCAGTTTTGCACCGTCGAGTATTTCACTTCAGCATCTTTGTGGATGATCACTTCCACCACCGCCGCGTGCAGCTGATAGCTGTCGCGCACCGGAGCAGAACATCCTTCAATGTAGCTGACGTAGCTGCCTTCGTCCGCCACCAGGATAGTGCGTTCAAATTGCCCGGTTTTTTCCGCATTAATACGAAAATAGGTGGAAAGCTCCATTGGGCAGCGTACGCCTTTCGGCACATAGATAAACGTACCGTCTGAGGCAACCGCCGCATTCAGCGCGGCAAAGAAATTGTCGTTGCCCGGCACCACCGTGCCGAGATATTTTTTCACCAGTTCCGGGTGATCATGAATGGCCTCACCGAACGAGCAGAAAATAATGCCTTGCTCAGCCAGCTTTTCACGATAGGTGGTCGCCACCGATACCGAGTCAAAAATGGCATCGACCGCCACTTCTCGCCCTTCACGTACCGGCACGCCAAGTTGTTCGAAAGCGTCCTCAACCTCTTTACTTAAAAACGCATTCGCGCCCGTTTGCTGTACCGCTCCCGGCTCGGAGGCGCAGGTCTCATCGCAGTTACCGCAGGAAGGTGCGGAGTAATAGCTGTAATCCTGATAATTCAGCTTATCGTAATGCGCTTTTAACCAGTGCGGCTCCTCCATCGTCAGCCACGCCTTAAACGCATCCAGGCGAAATGCCAGCATCCAGTCCGGTTCGTTGCGTTTCGCGGAAATCGCCCGCACGACCTCTTCATTGATGCCCTTCGCCAGTTCATCAGTTTTTAGTTGGGTGAAGAATCCCTCTTTATAATTGAGGTGTCCGCCAGCCCAGGTGTTGACATCGTCAGTTGCTTCAGTGTTACGCGACATAGTACCGCCTATACCCCAAAACTTTCGCCACAGCCGCATTCGTTCTGGGCTTTCGGGTTATGAAATTTAAATAACTGATTTAATCCTTCACGAACAAAATCGACTTCGGTTCCGTCAATAAACGGCATCGCCTGTAACGGCACATACAGCCTGGCGCCATCGGTTTCGAACACCAGATCGTCTTTTTCCGGTTGGCTGACGGTATCCAGCACATAGCCAAACCCCGCACATCCTGTTTGCTTCACGCCTAACCGCACGCCCAGCATATCGGGCTGTTTCGCCACCAGCTCACGAATATGCGCCGCTGCGGCTGACGTTAACGTCAACCCACGCCATGCAAAATCGTTCGGATTAAATGTTCCTGAATGCAATTCCATAGGGTTACCTCGAGTCATTAACCTGCACGCTACAACACCATGTTAGTGATAATGATTATCACTTCAACCCCTGATCAGCAGGGGCATTCGGGTTAACCGCCCTTTTTGGTTACTTTTATTAAGCATAGACCCTGCGGCGAGGGTTTACAGAGAGCGATTATTTTGTTCAATGCTTTGATAAATAATGGGTTACAAACCGTTAATCGTTCAGCAAGGTAAAACGCAAAAAGATGTATAGAAAATGTCTATTTAAGAGATAGGGGAAAGACGGAGAAATAGAGGTAACCGCGTGCAAAACGGCGCAGACAGACAATAAAAAACCCTTAAGGCTGCTCTATTAGCAGGCTTAAGGGTTCCGACCCCATCCGGCGCTTATCTCCGGCACTCACGATGGCTTAGCTCTTGAAGGGGCGATAAGAATAGTCTCACGACCTGACGCCGTGTTTTTAACACAAACTGCGGTTTGTCTGATTTACAGGCAGACGCAGCTCACATATTCAGACCAGAATCTCATGCAGGGCATCCAATAGCAGACGCAGCCCTGCCGGTTGATGCTCACGAGACAGGTATAAGCCGTAAATTGGCAGACGTCGCGGCTTGAGTTGGGGCAAAAGCCGGATCAACTGGCCGCGTGCCAGCCCTTCACGCGCCTCTTGTTCCGGCACCAGCGCAATACCCATACCAGCCAGCGCCGACTCACATAATAGCGCAGAGATCCCCGCGCTGAGATTTCCCTTTATCGCCACCGATACAGCGTTGCCCTGCTCATCATCAAAGTGCCATGATTTTCCGGCAAACCCGCTGTAGTAAAGGCAATTATGCTGGGCGAGACAGTCCAGGGTTTGCGGAATGCCATGCTGGCGCAGGTAGTCCGCAGAGGCGCATAACACCGACTCACAGTCACCCAGACGACGGGCGATAGTACCCGGTTCAGGATTATCCGTAATGCGGATCGCCGCATCAATACGTTCACCGACCAGGCTCACCGGTTGATTGTTAATCTCAACCTCAATGCGCAGTTCAGGGAAACGCGCCAGAAAAACGGGCAGTACCGGCGCCAAAATATGCATCGCAGTAAAATGCGCGCAAGCCACACGTAGCGTGCCGGAAGGAATCTCTGCTGCGCTGGCGGCGCTGATATCCAGCGACAGCTGCGCCAGCGAGCGCGTCTTCACTAACGCCTCTTCCCCCGCGGGCGTAATAGTCAGCCGACGCGATGAACGGTGGATTAACCTTGCACCCGCCCATTTTTCCATCTCGTCGAGGTAGCGACTGACCATCGGACGGGAAAGCCCCAGCGCGCGCGCCGCGGCGCTCAGGCTGCCCAAATCGCAGATGTGGTTAAACACCGTTGCCGCCATGACTCTGTCCATTGCATCCCATCCGATCGTTTTATGAAACTCAGCATGTCCTGATAGAGGAATTCTAACAGATATAAATATCCGTAAAATAAAGAACAAGAAAAAGACATTTCATCTGCAAAAGGTAATCCCCCATGAAAGTAAACGCCCTGGCCCTGCTGTTACCTCTGTTTGCCTCGCCGGTATTCGCCGCACCACTCCAGCTTGACGTCTACAATCCCCAGGAAAAAGCTATTTTCCCGGTATCCTCAACGCTGGTGTCCGGCCCGAAAGAGGCCATTTTATTTGATGCGCAATTCAGCACCAAAGACGGTGAAAAGCTGGCGCAGATGATTCGCAACAGCGGCAAAAAACTGCAGGCCATCGTGATCACCTCTGGCGATCCGGATTTTTATTTTGGTCTGCAGCCGATTGTTAACGCCTTTCCCGAGGTAAAGATTTTGGCAACACCGCACGTCGTGGAGCACATTCGTGCTACCAAAGATGCCAAACTGCAGTTTTGGGGCCCGCAGATGAAAGACGGCGCACCAACGACGCTCATCGTGCCGCAGGTCACGACGCAGACACGCTTTACCATTGATGGTGAAACGCTGGAACTGCGCCGCTCAAATGATTACGCGGCCTATGTCTGGATCCCGGCTAACCGGGCGATCCTCGGCGGCACCGGCGTGGCTTCCGGTATTCATGTCTGGACAGCGGACACACAATCTCCTGAACAGCGTCGCGCATGGCGTAACGTGCTGAGCGAAATGCAAACCTTACGCCCAACCGAGGTGATCCCTGGTCACTACATCGGCGAACGCCCGGCAGGCGATCAAGCGATCCGCTTCACCGGTGATTACTTGCACGCTTTTGAGCAGGCGCTGGGCGCAAAAAAAGGGTCTGCATATGTGATTAAAACGATGAAGGCGGCATGGCCAGGGCTTGCGGACGAAAGCTCGCTGGAGCTGAGTGCGAAGGTCAATACCGGAGAGATGAAATGGTAAACCCGATTTAAGGCAAAAAATAACCCCGAACAGGTGTCGGGGTTTTCATCACGATAAGCATACTGGAATCAATGAACGCCGTGCCGCCAGGCAAAATAGATTTCTTCTTTGAGTTCAGTCGAAGAAAGCGCCAGTAAATCAGCAAACTCCAGCTCTAATTGTTTCAGTCTTTTCAGGTACTGAGCCGGTGAAAGATCGCTGTTATCACGACGTATAAATTCTATTGCCAGTTGGGTCGGGTCTAATTGGGTAGACATATCATCCTCGCTTGTGTTCAAAACCTGCACAGTATAGCACCTTTCCCTGCGCAGATAATGACCAAACGCAACATGCGTCACAAAATAGCGGTCGTCAGACGCGATGTGCAACACAACCGTCCCTGCTCATCGAAGATTTCGATTTGCCAGACCTGATGACGAGAACCGGTATGCAGCGCGCTGCACACCCCTCTCACTCGCCCTTCCCGCGCGGAGCGGATATGGTTGGCATTGACCTCAAGACCCACCACTTTTTGATCACCTTGAGTGCATAAATACCCGGCCACCGAGCCAATGCTTTCGGCCAGCACCACCGACGCGCCACCGTGTAACAGGCCAAAAGGCTGTTTGGTCCGGTGATCCACCGGCATTGTGGCTTCCAGCGTATCGTCACCAATGTGCTCAAACCGAATATCAAGCAGACCAACCATATTTCCCTCACCCATGGCATTGAGCGCCTCGAGTGAAACTTCACGTTTCCAGATCATCCAATAATCTCCAGCAGTGCCTGTAATGGGTGGCGAACGCCCGTGCCTTCCATGCGTTTCACCTGGCTGCGACAAGAATATCCCGCAGCCAGACAGCGATTGCGCGGTAGTCTCTGCATCGCCTGATGCCATGATAGCTCATAGATGCCCAGCGAGTTCTGGTGATTCTTCACTTCATGACCGTACGTGCCCGCCATGCCGCAGCACCCGACACTGACGTTTTCCAGCTGCGCGCCAAATTTGGCAAAAATGGCCGCCCACTGCGCTGGCGCACCCGGCAGGGCCGTTACTTCGGTGCAGTGTCCAAAGAAATACCACGGCTCACCCGCAACAGCGGCAGGCTGCTGAGAGGCCAGGACAGTTGACAGCCACTCGTTCACCAACAGTACATGGAAGTCTCCACGCTGATCGCCAAGCGCCAGCTTGTATTCATCGCGATAGCACAATACCAGCGCCGGATCGACGCCGACCATTGGGATGTTCAACGTCGCCACCCGATTGAGAAATTCAGAGGTCTTTTTCGCCGTTTTGGCAAAACGGTTTAAGAAGCCCTTAATGTGCTGCGCCTTGCCATTAGGCGAGAACGGTAGCAGGACCGGCTGTAAACCGAGTTTTTCCACCAGGCGGATAAAATCAGCTACCACCTGCGCATCGTAATAGCTGGTGAACGGATCCTGGACCACCAGCACAGTGCGGGCTTTCTGTTCCTGACTCAATAGCTCGAGCTGTTCCAGCGTCATATTGGCGGAGCGGTGCCCGACCAGCTGACGTTGTAACGACGGCGCGGACAGTAGCGGCAAATCCACCATGCCAATATGCTTTTTGGCCAGCGTACGCACCAGCGGCTGGTTAATGAAGAAGTTGAATGTTTTTGGCGCACGCGCCATTAGCGGCGCATAGCTTTCGACGGTTGCCACCATGTGATCGCGCAGCGGGCGTAAATAACGCGTGTGGTACAGTTGCAGGAAGCGAGAGCGGAACTCCGGGACGTCAATTTTGATCGGGCACTGCGTGGAACACGCTTTACACGCCAGACAGCCGGACATCGCCTCTTTGACTTCGTGCGAGAAATCGTACTCCCCCTTGCGCGCATGCCAGCTGTTACGCGTGCGGGCAATTAACGTGCGCAAGCTGGCACCTTTTTCCGGTAACTCTTTTTCCAGACGAACCGGATCAATGCCGCGGTCAGCCAGCAGGCGTAACCATTCCCGTACCAGCGTTGCGCGTCCTTTGGGGGAGTGAATTCGGTTCATGCTGATTTTCATCGACGGGCACATGGGGCTGTTGGCATCGAAGTTAAAACATAACCCGTTGCCGTTACACTCCAGCGCCCCACGCCACTCCTGCCTTACGGCCAGTGGGATCTGGCGATCGTAGGTACCGCGTTTAACCGCATCGACCTTCATCATCGGCGCATCGACGCCTTCCGGTGGGCATATTTTGCCAGGATTCAGTCGGTTTTGCGGATCAAACGCCGACTTCACCTTGCGCAGTTCACTGTACAATTCATCGCCAAAGAAAGCCGGACTGTACTCCGCGCGGAATCCTTTGCCGTGTTCGCCCCACAGCAGGCCGCCGTATTTTGCCGTCAATGCCACCACGTCATCAGAAATGCGTTTCATCAGCACTTCCTGCTGCGGATCGCACATGTCCAGCGCAGGCCTGACGTGTAACACCCCGGCATCCACGTGACCAAACATGCCATAGCTCAGGCCGTGGCCGTCAAGCAGCGCGCGGAACTCCGCGATATAATCCGCCAGATGCTCAGGCGGTACGCAGGTATCCTCCGCGAACGGAATCGGCTTGGCGGCCCCTTTTGTATTACCCAGCAGACCGACGGCTTTTTTGCGCATCGCGTAGATACGCTCCACGCCCGCCAGCTCAGTACACAGCTGCCAGCCAATAACGCCAGCTTCCTGACGGGCAATTAAACCGTCCAGGCGTTCACACAACGCGCTGACCTGCTCATCAATCAATGCTTCGTCGTCACCGGCAAACTCGACGATATTCAGTCCCAACATCTCTTTATTCGGTACATCGGTAATCAGTTCGCTAACCGAATGCCAGACAATGTCTTCGCGTGCCAGATTCAGCACCCTGGAGTCCACGGTTTCTACCGACAGCGCGCGCGCGTCAACCATTACCGGGGCATTGCGCAAAGCGGAATCAAATGAGTCATATTTGACGTTGACCAGCCGCCGCACTTTCGGCAATGGCGTGATATCGAGGCGAGCCTCGGTAATAAATGCCAGCGTGCCCTCGGAACCGGTGAGGATGCGGGTTAAATCAAACTCGGTCATCTCATCGTTAAAGACGTGCCGCAGATCGTAGCCGGTTAAAAACCGATTCAGCTTCGGAAACTTATCCACGATCAGCTGACGATTTTCGCGGCAGCGCTGGTAAACGGTCTTATAGATGCGCCCGATGGTGGTATTGGTGTTACCGAGCATTTCAGCCAGTTCCACCGGCATCGGCTGCGTATCAAGGATATCGCCGCCCATCAGTACCGCACGTACGCCCAGTACGTGGTCGGAGGTTTTACCGTATACCAGCGAGCCCTGTCCGGACGCATCGGTGTTGATCATCCCGCCAAGCGTTGCCCGGTTACTGGTCGACAATTCTGGTGCGAAGAAATAGCCGTACGGCTTTAGATACTGGTTAAGCTGGTCTTTGATCACCCCGGCCTCGACCCGTACCCAACCCTCCTGCGGATTGATTTCAATAATGCGGCTCATATAACGGGACATATCCACGATAATGCCCTGATTCAGCGCCTGACCATTGGTACCCGTGCCGCCGCCGCGCGGGGTAAAAATCAACGAGGAAAAGAGAGGTTCTGCCGCCAGACGGGCGATCAGCGCCACATCCGCCGTTGAACGGGGAAAAACCACGGCATCAGGAAGAAGCTGATAAATGCTGTTATCTGTCGACATTGTCAGGCGATCGGCATAGCTCGTTGCCGTGTCGCCCGTAAACCCTTGCTGCTCCAGCGCCTGCAAAAAATTAAGCACCAGTTGAACGACACCAGGTGCCTGAGAAATTTGTGGAATCATTATAGTGACCCTTTCCTGCGGTCTGTGTTGTGAATTTAATCGTTTGCGTGTTGCTTTGTTTGTTGTATCACATTTTTTTCTAATACGCCCGGCAGATTTAAAGGCAGAATCTACCTGTTAAAAACCGCTGAAATTGCTCATCATTATAGGGTGGGGTTATAGCGTTCACGTCGCGTCAACGTCCTGACGTACAGAAAAGGTGAAAAAGTATTTATGGTAAATTTCCGTCAGCCCAGGGATATCGCACAAGTGCTGCTCTCGGTGCTGTTTTTAGCCATCCTGATTGTGGCCTGTTTGTGGATAGTGCAGCCCTTTATCCTTGGTTTTGCGTGGGCTGGAACCGTGGTCATTGCGACCTGGCCTATCTTGCTACGCATACAGAAATTGTTATGGGGACGCCGTTCTCTGGCCGTGCTGGTAATGACCCTGCTGCTGGTCCTTTTGTTTATCATTCCCATCGCGCTATTGGTCAACAGTATTGTTGATGGCAGCGGACCGTTGATCCATGCCGTAACCGCGGGCGATATGACGTTGCCGGACCTGGAGTGGCTGAACAGTATTCCATTAGTGGGCGCCAAAATTTATGGCGCATGGCACAGCCTGCTGGATATGGGCGGCGCGGCAATTATGGCCAAAGTGCGTCCTTATATCGGTTCCACAACGACCTGGTTTGTTGGTCAGGCCGCGCACATTGGTCGCTTTATGATGCACTGTGGCCTGATGCTGCTGTTCAGCGCCCTGCTCTACTGGCGCGGCGAGCAGGTGGCATTAGGGATTCGGCACTTCGCCTGTCGCCTGGCTTCTAAGCGTGGTGATGCTGCTATTTTGCTGGCGGCACAAGCGATCCGCGCGGTGGCATTGGGTGTGGTCGTCACCGCACTTGTACAGGCCGTCCTCGGGGGTATTGGTCTGGCGGTAACGGGTGTGCCGTACGCCACGCTGCTGGCGGTGTTGATGATCCTGTCCTGCCTGGTGCAGTTGGGTCCTCTACCGGTGCTGATCCCGGCCATTATCTGGCTGTACTGGACGGGGGACTCCACCTGGGGCACGGTGCTGCTGGTCTGGAGTGCCGTGGTCGGCACGCTGGATAACGTAATCCGCCCGATGCTGATTCGTATGGGCGCCGATTTACCGCTGATCCTCATCCTGTCGGGTGTCATCGGCGGGTTAATTGCCTTCGGCATGATTGGCTTGTTTATCGGCCCAGTGGTCCTGGCGGTATCCTGGCGTCTGTTCTCCGCTTGGGTGAACGAAGCCCCGGCGCCAGGTAACGATCCGGACGAAATCCTCGAAGAAATCGCTGAAATCGAAAACAACAAATAACCCTGACATCAGGCGGCATCGCCGCCTGATTGTTTAACGCTGCTTATTGATGCTTCAGCACTCATTGCCCCAATCCCACGCCTCCTGCCTTAAAACCTTCATTTGTGTCGCAATTTCTTTACAGTTTTTAAACTATTGAGATGAATCTGATCGACGTGAAAAATCGACATGCCTACTATTGTCTCAAGGCTTTAGATCAACACATTGATTTATAAGCATGGAAATCCCCTGAGTGAAACAACGAATTGCTGTGTGTAGTCTTTGCCCATCTCCCACGATGGGCTTTTTTTTAACATTTACTCGCAGCTCACCACGCAGCGGCTCATCATCTGCCAATTCTTCGGCATAATCTGTAGCGTACCAACCACATTGACCGTCGTGCTCGCCCAGATGTTCGCAGATGAATTCCCGACCATCAGGTCGAACTCGCCAGGTTCAACCACCCGTTTGCCATCCCGGCGGGTGAAGTTAAGCATATCCACCGGCACATAAAAGGTCAGCGTCGCGCGTGCACCGGGCTCCAGCGTGAGGCGCAGAAACGCTTTCAGCTCTTTAACGGGGCGTACCATCGAAGCCACTTTATCGTGGACATACACCTGCACCACTTCACTTCCCCTGCGCTCGCCACGGTTACTTAACCTTACCTGCAAAGCAATCTCGCCTTCCACCGGGACATCCTTCGCCAGCGGTGCTACCTCCTCACAGGCAAACTCGGTCCAGCCTTTGCCGTAGCCGAAGGGATAGCGAGATCCAAAGTGGAACGCAAACGGCGTTCCGCCGCTTTTCAGTTTGTGATTGTAGTAATAGGGCATAGCACCTGCGCTTTTCGGCACGCTAACCACCAGCCTGCCCAGCGGCTCAGCCCGTCCGGTCAGCACATCGGCAATAGCCCAGCCTCCTTCCTGACCTGGTGCCCAGGCCATTAACAGCCCGGCGACATT
Source organism: Citrobacter sp. wls613 (assembly GCF_005281195.1). Taxonomy (NCBI): domain Bacteria; kingdom Pseudomonadati; phylum Pseudomonadota; class Gammaproteobacteria; order Enterobacterales; family Enterobacteriaceae; genus Citrobacter; species Citrobacter sp. wls613. Next base: position 10,327 of record NZ_SZXN01000065.1, on the reverse strand, counting down.
GTCCTCCAGCCCCTGCAGGTTGTATGGCCTGCCGCCTGTCATCACCACCACCACCGGTTTACCCGTCGCCACCAGAGCCTCCAGTAGTTGTTGCTGCACGCCCGGCAGAGTGAGGCTGTCGGTATCCGATCCTTCTCCCACCGTGCCGCACTGGAAAAGTCCGGCCAGATCGCCGACACAGACCACCACCACATCGTTGCGACGGGCGACGGCAACCGCTTCAGGAATCAAACGTTGGTCAGTGGAAACCGGGGAGGACTGCATCGGTTTGCCACTGCTGTCACCGGGAAACACCGGTGCGCCCGCCAACCGTTTCTCTATGATATGACAGCCCTTCGCATAGTCGATATGGTCATCGCCCAAATAGTGGCGCAGCGCGGACAGCGGGGTCGTCACCTGCACGGCGCTGTCGGCCATATCGCTGATGATCAGATGCACCGGGAAGCTGTAACCACTGAGCAGCGCCAGCGGATCGTCCGCTGTGGGGCCGATCACCGCAACGCGCGGTCTGCCCTGCAGCGGCAAAATACCGTTATTTTCCAGTAGCGTTATCGAGCACGTGGCAACATCACGCGCTGCCTTGCGTGCCTCATCGGACTGTAGGTCAATCGCGGACACATCGGTATACGGCTGTTCGAACAGGCCAAGACGGAATTTCTCCGTCAGGATGCGGGAGACAATCTCATCGACTTTGGTCATGGTTATCAGTCGACGCTCAACCGCCGTAGCTAAATGGTGGGCGCAGTCGTCTTTCGGCAACTCAACGTCCAACCCGGCATTAAAGGCCAGCGCTGCAGATTGCGCAGCATCATGCGACACGCCATGATGCTGATGCAGCAAACTCACACCACCGTAATCCGCCACAATAATCCCATCAAATCCCCATTGCTCGCGCAAAACGGTGGTTAACAGATAATTGTCACTGTGCCCCGGCTGGTTATCAATATCATGATAGGCAGGCATTACCGATCCGGCATTGGCCAATTTAACCGCCATCTCGAACGGCAGCAGGAAGGTATCGTTAAGCTCACAGAATCCCAGATGCACGGGCGCATGGTTGCGCGCACCTTCGCTGAACGAATGCCCGACATAATGCTTCAGCGTCGCTAGCACATCGCGTTTTTCGCCCTGTAAGTCCTGCACATAGGCACAGGCCATTACCCCCACTAGCCATGGATCTTCACCAAAGGTTTCTTCCGTCCTACCCCAGCGGACATCGCGTGAGACATCCAGCACCGGTGCCAGCCCCTGGCGGCATCCGGTTGAACGCGCCTCCAGGCCAATCTGCCTGGCGGCACGCTTGACCAGTTCAGGATCCCAGGTTGAACCGTAGTTCAGCGACGAGGGAAACAGGGTGGCATCTTTACATAACAACCCCACCAGGCACTCCTCATGAAACAGCGCGGGAATGCCCAGTCGCGTCTCTTCCACTAACATCTTTTGTAAACGATTCGCCGCCCGCACGCCCGTTTTTGCCTCAACGATATGGGTACCCAGCGGGCGCGTAATCTGTCCAACACCCATTCTCAGTCGCTCGGTGAGTGCCGCCTGACCGCTCACACCGGCAAACTCGTCACTCATGTCGCTGCGTTCCCGGTGGTCGCCCTTTTCAGATAGCACCAACCAGTAAGCATGCATTTGCGCGAACTTCTCTTCAGGTGTCATGCGCGCCAGCAAATCAGCCACGCGTTCGTGCACCGACCGTTTTGCATCCTTGTAAATACTCATCATTGTAACTCCCCTCTCTCCATCAACCATTGCTCTGACAAGTATCGAGAGGCGCGACAATGTGAACAATTGCGGAAATAGCCAGTGGAATTATGTTATTTAGTTAATGTGATCGGCCGCAAGGGGTGATTTACTCGCGACCTGAAAGGCCAATCCCCATCGTATTTACAGATCAATAACAAATAATATTGCACAAGATAGTGTGACTCTCTTCAAGTTGAAATATCCACAGTAATGTTATTACTACTCCACCGTTTTTATTAAGTGATGATATGATGAATGCATTCGAATTGCAGGCATTCCGCCACCTTTTTGCGCTATCGATTGAAGAAAGTGCGATTTATATTGCAGGTGATGGCAATGTTACCGCCTGGCAACAATGGGAAAATGGTGATCGTGATATACCAGAGATCATTGTGCAGCGCTGTGCAGAAATGAAAGCAAAGCGCAAATTGCGAATTAATGCCATCATCGAAAAAATCAACAATCGTATTGGTAATAATACGATGCGTTTTTTCCCCGACCTGATGTCTTTTCAGGCGGTGTATCACAACGATAATTTCCTCGACTGGAAAATTTATCAATCGACGGCTGTTGAACTCTATGCTCACGATCTCGAGCGTTTATGCTAAGAAACCGCGACGCCACACCCTTTAGCCTCTTCGCTGAGTAACACATTATGAAAAATACCTATTTCTCCACTGCGATAGGGCTGTACCTTAATTATCTGGTACATGGTATGGGGGTCATTTTGATGAGCCTCAATATGTCCTCACTGGAACAACAGTGGCAAACCAATGCGGCAGGCGTGTCGATTGTTATTTCTTCTCTCGGCATTGGTCGATTAAGCGTCTTATTACTGGCGGGTTTACTCTCCGATCGCTATGGGCGCAGGCCGTTTATCCTGCTCGGCATGACCTGCTATCTCTGTTTCTTCGTGGGTATTATCAATACGCACAATATTTACATTGCCTACGCGTTTGGTTTTTTAGCCGGGATGGCGAACAGTTTTCTCGATGCGGGAACATACCCCAGCCTGATGGAGGCATTTCCCCGCACACCCAGCACCGCGAATATTCTGATTAAAGCCTTTGTCTCCAGCGGCCAGTTCCTGTTGCCGATGTTCATCAGTCTGTTGGTGTGGGGTGAATGTTGGTTTGGCTGGTCCTTCCTGCTGGCGGCAGGCATCATGATTTCCAACGGCATATTTTTATTTCGCTGCCGATTTCCTGCGCATCCGGGACGCCAACCCACCGTCAAGGAAGCACCCGAAACAACGATGGCTACGCATCGTTGTTCCCTGATCGATCTTGGCAGCTACACCCTGTACGGCTACATCTCAATGGCCACCTTTTACCTGGTGAGCCAGTGGCTGGCTCAGTACGGTCAGTTTGTCGCTGGCATGTCCTATACGTTATCCATCAAGCTGTTGAGCGTTTACACGTGCGGTTCGCTACTGTGCGTGCTGATCACCGCCCCGCTGGCGAGGAAGGCCGAACGCGCACCGACGCTGTTAATGCTTTACACCTTCATCTCGTTTATTGCTCTGCTGGCGGTCTGCCTGCACCCTACACCAACGGTGGTGATCGCGTTTGCTTTTGTCATCGGTTTTTCATCTGCTGGCGGCGTGGTGCAAATCGGGCTAACGCTGATGGCGGCGCGCTTCCCGCATGCCAAGGGTAAAGCCACCGGGATCTATTACAGTGCGGGCAGTATTGCCACTTTCACCATTCCCTTGATTACGGCAAAACTCTCACAATCCAGCATTGCCCATATCATGTGGTTTGATACCGGCATGGCTGCCATCGGCTTCTTGCTGGCACTGTTCATTGGTTATCGCAGCCGCATGGCGACAAAGTATCCATTAAAAATGGCGCCACTCGCCGAATAGCACGGATGCAATATTGTTCCCCCCGTCTGCAAAATAATTTGCGGACTATTTAAAACAACAGCAAAACGGCAACAGGAAGAATTAATTTCACACTTTGCTATGCAATATACCTGGTCACTTAAGCGTCATGCTATGTAGGTACAGCATCCGTCACTCGGTATAGTAATGACATCATCATCGCAATCAATATTATTACGATGAAAACGAACCCTATTAAAACCTGCAAGGAGTTATGCGAAATGTCTCAGAGCAAGGCTTTTAATACGCCATTTCTTCTGGCAATAACCTGTATTTATCTCAGTTATTTCCTGCATGGCATTAGTGTCATTACGCTGGCACAAAACATGACTTCCCTGGCAGAGAAGTTTTCCACCGACAATGCGGGGATTGCCTATTTAATTTCCGATATCGGATTGGGCCGTCTGGTCAGTATTTTATTCTTTGGCGTACTCTCCGATAAATTTGGTCGTCGGGCCATTATCCTGTTAGGCGTCATTCTTTATATGCTGTTCTTCTTCGGTATTCCCGCCAGCCCAAATCTGATGATTGCTTTTATTCTGGCGGTTTGTGTGGGCGTCGCCAACTCCGCGCTGGATACCGGTGGCTATCCGGCGTTAATGGAGTGCTTCCCCAAAGCGTCCGGTTCGGCGGTTATTCTGGTGAAGGCGATGGTGTCTTTTGGGCAGATGATCTACCCGCTCGTTGTCAGCACCATGTTATTGAATCATATCTGGTACGGCTATGCCGTCATTGTCCCGGGCATCCTGTTCGTGGTGATTACCTTAATGCTGCTCAAGAGTCGCTTCCCCAGCCAAGTGGTGGACGCAGGCGTGGCGAAAGATCTGCCGCAGATGAACAGTAAGCCGCTGGTGTGGCTGGAAGGTGTGGCATCAGTGATGTTCGGCGTGGCCGCATTTTCAACCTTTTACGTCATTGTGGTGTGGATGCCGAAATACGCCATGGCTTTTGCCGGGATGGCCGAAGCCGACGCGCTGAAAACCATCTCTTACTACAGTATGGGTTCCCTGGTCTGCGTGTTTATTTTTGCTGCACTGCTGAAGAAATTAGTCCGTCCGATCTGGGCCAACGTCTTTAACGCCGGGCTGGCAACGATTACAGCAGCGGTTATCTATTTGTACCCCTCGCCGCTGGTTTGTAACGCAGGCTCATTTCTCATCGGGTTCTCTGCCGCTGGCGGTATTTTACAACTGGGCGTCTCGGTGATGTCGGAGTTCTTCCCGAAGAGCAAAGCCAAAGTCACCAGCGTTTATATGATGATGGGCGGCGTTGCTAACTTCATTATCCCGCTGATCACCGGATACCTGTCTAACATCGGCCTGCAATACATTATTTTGCTCGATCTGGTCTTTGCCCTGCTGGCATTTATCACGGCCATTATCGTCTTTATCCGTTACTACCGCGTATTTGATATACCCAAAAACGATGTGCGGTTGGGCGAACGTTATTTTCAATAAAGAGTTCACAAGGAGTTAAAAATGGATGTTACTGCAAAATATGAACTGATTGGCCTGATGGCCTACCCCATCAGACACAGCCTGTCGCCAGAAATGCAAAATAAGGCGCTGGAAAAAGCCGGACTGCCGTTTACCTATATGGCATTTGAAGTCGATAACACAACCTTTGCGGGTGCCATTGAAGGGTTGAAAGCGTTAAAGATGCGCGGTACCGGCGTCTCGATGCCCAATAAACAGCTGGCGTGCGAATATGTCGATGAATTAACCCCAGCCGCTAAACTGGTCGGTGCCATCAATACCATCGTCAATGACAATGGCTATCTTCGTGGCTACAACACCGACGGCACCGGCCATATTCGCGCCATTAAGGAAAGCGGCTTCGATATAAAAGGCAAAACCATGGTACTGTTGGGCGCGGGCGGTGCATCGACCGCGATCGGCGCACAGGCCGCCATTGAGGGCATTAAAGAGATTAAACTGTTTAACCGTCAGGATGATTTCTTTAGCAAGGCGCTTGAGTTCGCCAAACGCGTGAATGAAAACACCGACTGTGTGGTGACCGTTATCGTTCTGGCCGACCAACAGGCGTTCGCCGAGGCTCTGGCCAGTGCAGACATTTTGACCAACGGCACAAAAGTCGGCATGAAACCACTGGAAAACGAATCCATTGTTAGCGATGAATCGCTCCTACGCCCGGATCTGCTGGTAACCGAATGCGTCTACAATCCGCATATGACCAAGTTACTGCAGCAGGCGCAGCGTGCCGGTTGCAAAACCATTGATGGTTACGGCATGTTGTTATGGCAAGGTGCTGAGCAGTTCAAATTGTGGACCGGGAAAGATTTTCCGCTGGAATACGTTAAGCAGGTTATGGGGTTTGCCGCCTGACGGGCAACAATCTGTGAATTTTTAAAGGGTAATCAATGAAAACCGTAACCGTAAGAAACCTCGTGATTGGCGAGGGTGCGCCGAAGATCATTGTTTCGTTAATGGGTAAAGACATCGCCACGGTAAAAACCGAAGCGCTGGCCTACCGCGACGCGGACTTCGACATCCTGGAATGGCGTGTTGACCATTTTGCCGATGTCTCTTCCATTGACGCGGTGCTGGAAGCAGCCCGCACGATCCGCGACGTGATGAGCGATAAGCCGCTACTTTTCACCTTCCGCAGCGCCAAAGAAGGCGGTGAACAGGCGCTGTCTGTTGCAGACTATATTGCGCTTAACCGTGCGGCGGTGGATAGCGGGCTGGTGGATATGATCGATCTGGAGCTGTTCACCGGCGATGAACAGGTCAAAGCCACCGTCGAGCATGCGCACGCGAAGCAGGTCTTGGTGATTATGTCGAATCATGATTTCCACAAAACACCGGCTGCAGAAGAGATTATCCAGCGGCTGCGTAAAATGCAGGAACTGGGCGCAGATATCCCGAAAATTGCGCTGATGCCACAAAACAAGACGGATGTCCTGACGCTGCTTAGCGCTACGCTTGAGATGCAGGAGCACTACGCCGACCGCCCAATCATTACTATGTCGATGGCCAAAACCGGCGTAATTTCGCGACTGGCGGGTGAAGTTTTTGGTTCTGCGGCGACCTTTGGTGCGGTGAAAAAAGCCTCAGCGCCCGGGCAGATCTCGGTTTCCGATTTGCGCAGCGTACTGACCATTTTACATCAGGCTTAATAACAGAATATTTCTGTACTGTTTTAAATACCCCCCTGCCCTGTTATTCATATTATTTTGAATATCGGGCAGACGGTTAGTTATTTTTAAAATAAATAAATTTCTTTTATCGAATAAAACGATAGGCAGCCTCACGCCTGTAACCTGGAGTTTATATGAAACTTAACAGACCTGAACGTATTAACGGTCGGGTGCCGGTATTATCGGCAGCGGATGCAGTTGATTATATTCCTGATGAAGCCACGCTCTGCGTATTAGGCGCCGGCGGCGGTATTCTGGAGGCCACCACATTAATTAGCGCACTGGCCGAAAAATATAAAACCTGCCAAACTCCGCGTAATTTATCGCTAATTAGTCCGACGGGATTGGGCGATCGCGCCGACCGGGGTATTAGCCCGTTGGCACAAGAAGGATTGGTCAAATGGGCGCTATGCGGACATTGGGGGCAATCACCGCGCATTTCCGATTTAGCTGAACAAAATAAAATCGCCGCCTATAACTATCCTCAGGGCGTATTGACGCAAACGCTGCGTGCAGCCGCAGCCCACCAGCCGGGTATTCTGAGTGATATTGGGATCGGCACGTTTGTTGACCCCCGCCAGCAGGGCGGCAAGCTCAATGACGTAACCACCGACGATCTGATCAAACTGGTGGAGATAGACAACAAGGAGTACCTCTACTACAAGGCCATCGCGCCCACCATCGCCTTCATTCGCGCTACCACCTGTGACAGCGAAGGCTACGCCACTTTTGAGGATGAGGTGATGTACCTCGATGCGCTGGTGATTGCCCAGGCCGTGCATAACCACGGCGGCATCGTCATGATGCAGGTACAAAAAATGGTCAAGAAAGCCACCTTACACCCCAAAGCGGTGCGGATCCCGGGCTATCTGGTGGACATCGTGGTAGTTGACCCTGATCAGACCCAACTGTACGGCGGGGCGCCGGTTAACCGTTTTATTTCCGGCGACTTTGTCCTTGATGACAGCCAGCAAATCGCCCTGCCACTCAACCAGCGCAAACTGGTGGCCAGGCGCGCCCTGTTCGAAATGCGCAAAGGCGCGGTGGGTAACGTTGGGGTCGGTATCGCTGACGGTATTGGTCTGGTTGCTCGTGAAGAAGGCTGCGCCGACGACTTTATTCTGACGGTCGAAACCGGCCCAGTGGGAGGGATAACCTCGCAAGGCATTGCCTTCGGTGCCAACGTTAACACCCGTGCCATTATGGATATGACCACCCAGTTCGATTTCTACCACGGCGGCGGTCTGGATGTGTGCTATTTGAGTTTTGCTGAAGTGGACAGCCACGGCAACGTCGGCGTACATAAATTCAATGGCAAGATTATGGGCACCGGTGGATTTATCGATATTAGCGCCACTTCCAAGAAAATTATTTTCTGCGGCACACTCACTGCCGGAAGTCTGAAAACAGACGTCGCCGACGGCAAGCTGAATATTGTCCAGGAAGGTCGGGTGAAAAAATTCGTCAGTGAATTACCTGAAATAACCTTCAGTGGAAAAATTGCTCTCGAACGCGGATTAGAGGTGCGTTACATCACCGAACGTGCCGTCTTTACCTTAAAAGAGGATGGTCTCCATTTGGTAGAAATTGCCCCTGGTGTTTCTTTGCAAGACGATATTCTGGACAAAATGGATTTCGCCCCGGTTATTTCTCCTGAGTTAAAACTGATGGACGAAAGATTATTTATCAATACCCCCATGGGTTTTGTCTTGCCCGACGCAGCCAATTAAAAGGAGTACCCTAATGGACTTTTCGTTAACTGAAGAACAAGAGCTGCTGCTTGCCAGCATTCGCGAACTGATCACCAGCCATTTTCCGGAAGAATATTTCCGCACTTGCGATCAGACCGCCACCTACCCAAAAGAGTTTATGCGCGCCCTTGCGGATAACGGTATTTCGATGCTGGGCGTGCCGGAAGAGTTCGGCGGCATACCGGCAGATTATGTCACCCAGATGCTGGCGCTGATGGAAGTGTCAAAATGCGGCGCTCCGGCATTTTTAATCACTAACGGGCAGTGTATTCACAGCATGCTCCGTTTTGGTTCCGCCGAGCAGTTACGCAAAACGGCGGAAAGCACCATGGAAACCGGTGATCCCGCATATGCGCTGGCGTTAACCGAACCGGGTGCCGGATCTGACAACAACAGTGCCACCACCAGCTACACGCGAAAAAACGGCAAAGTGTATCTCAACGGGCAAAAAACGTTCATTACCGGTGCTAAAGAGTACCCGTACATGCTGGTACTGGCCCGCGACCCGGAGCCAAAAGATCCGAAGAAAGCCTTTACGCTGTGGTGGGTCGATTCCAGTAAACCGGGTATTAAGGTGAACCCGTTGCACAAGATCGGCTGGCACATGTTAAGCACCTGCGAAGTCTACCTCGACGACGTTGAAGTTGACGAAAGCGATAGGGTTGGTGAAGAAGGCATGGGCTTCCTCAACGTAATGTACAACTTCGAAATGGAGCGGCTGATCAACGCCGCACGCAGTACCGGCTTTGCCGAGTGTGCCTTCGAAGATGCCGCGCGTTATGCTAATCAACGAATTGCCTTCGGCAAGCCGATCGGCCACAACCAGATGATCCAGGAAAAACTGGCGTTAATGGCGGTTAAAATCGAAAACATGCGCAATATGGTGTTGAAGGTCGCCTGGCAGGCCGATCAGAAGCAATCACTGAGGACCAGCGCTGCGCTGGCAAAACTGTACTGCGCGCGTACGGCGATGGAAGTGATTGACGACGCGATTCAAATTATGGGAGGACTGGGGTATACCGATGAGGCTCGCGTGTCCCGCTTCTGGCGCGACGTACGCTGTGAGCGCATTGGCGGCGGCACGGATGAAATCATGATTTACGTTGCGGGCCGTCAGATCCTGAAAGATTACCAGAACAAGTAAGCGTTAATGGCCCGGTAGGCGTCAAACTTACCGGGCACGCAGAAAACCGCTAATTAGATCTCCGGCATCAGGCATTCCTGCTCAAGCAGATTGTTTTTAAATTGCTTGCGATACTCGCTGGGCGAGCAGCCTACGTGGCGCTGAAAGAGTTTGGCAAAGTGATCGACATTTTCATATCCCACTCGCCACGAAATTTCTGCCAGTGATGATTCGGTATTGGTCAGAGAAAATTTAGCCTCCGTCATTCGCCGCTGAATAACATAATTAATCGGTGAGATCCGATACTCTTTAGTAAATTCATGACAAATGTAACTAACGCTGGCGCGAAATTTTTTTGACAACTGTTCAAGTGTAATTTTTTCCCGAAAGTTGTTATTTAAATACACCAGCACATCTTTAATTAAGATATCTTTTTTAATATATCCCTGCTCCGAACGGTACGCATTTTTGAAATTTTCATAATACAGCACGGTTAACGCATAGGCGAAAGCTGCGTAAGCCGTCGAGGTCGGGTTATTTTTGCTTCGTGGCAGCATAATACTCAGTTCATTAAAAATACTTTTAATCACCTCCTTTCCCTGTCCGACGCTGATAACCGGGCACGGGTGATGCTGCCAACTTACTGATTTAGTGTA
>NZ_SZXN01000066.1:0-2132 GCF_005281195.1 Citrobacter sp. wls613 | reverse complement strand
ATCTCATATCAGGAACTTGTTCGCACCTTCCTTAATCAATACCGCGTCACAGCCTGCCGATCCTTCATTACAGGTCTTCATTCCTGCCGGTGGCAATCTTCTTTCGCCCGGCGATGGATGGTTTGAACCCGTGGTGGAAATCGGTGATGAAGTACAAGCAGGTGATCTGGCTGGATGGCTTCACCGCCTCTCAGAACCAGAAGCCATACCGCAGGCTATACATTTTAAGGTCAAGGGACGGGTCTATTCTCAGCGCACTTTTGGTGCTACGTCTCAGGGCAACAGTCTTGCGGTTTTGGTACAAAACCTGTCGAATAAGGAACGCTCATGAATCAGGATATCACCCTGTCGGACTATCAGGCTTCTCTGGATCGAGTACGACCGTGGGTGCGCAAAACGCCGCTTGTTGAAACGGCACCCTGGCAGCCCGTGCCGGGAATTGAGCTCAGACTGAAAGCTGAATGTTGTCAGGTAACCGGCTCGTTTAAAGCCCGAGGTGCATTTAACCGTGTCCTCAATCTCCCACTCTCAGTTCGTCAGCAGGGGTTAGCCACTGCGTCAGGGGGAAATTTCGGTGCGGCAGTCGCTTACGTAGGGCAGCAACTCAGCATACCCGCAGATGTCTTTGTGATGAATACCAGCACGGATCTGACGCGAAAGCGTATTGAAAGTTACGGAGCAAAACTGACTGTTGAAGGCGACTTCTGGGATCAAAGCTGGGATGCTGCCGGCGTTCGAGTAAAGGAAACGGGGGGCGCATTACTTCATAGACTGGCCCCCTGAATCTCCAGACAGTTGGTATCACTTAAGTTAGTGATAGTCTTAATACTAGTTTTTAGACTAGTCGTTGGAGTCCGAATGATTGATGTTTTAGGTCCAGAGAAGCGCAGACGGCGAAGTGTTCAGGAAAAAATCGCCATTGTTCAGCAGAGTTTTGAGCCCGGAATGACCGTGTCGCTGGTCGCCCGTCAGCATGGCGTTGCTGCCAGTCAGCTGTTCCTGTGGCGTAAGCAGTATCAGGAAGGCAGCCTTACAGCCGTTGCCGCAGGAGAACAGGTTGTGCCCGCGTCGGAGCTGGCATCTGCGATGAAGCAAATTAAAGAGCTGCAACGCCTGTTGGGCAAGAAAACCATGGAAAACGAGCTGCTAAAAGAAGCCGTTGAATATGGCCGACAAAAAAAGTGGATAGCGCACGTGCCCTTGTTGCCGGAGGATGGCGAATAAGCCTTGTCAGTCGTTGCCTCCGGGTCTCACGTGCGCAACTGCATGCCATGGCCCGTCGGTCGAAGGACTGGCAGGATCGTCGGTGCAAGCGCAAGCCTGATGATACTGACGCGCTGGCCCGTATCCATACCGTTATCGGCGATCTGCCCACCTATGGTTATCGTCGGGTATGGGCACTGCTGCGCAGACAATCAGAAACTGACGACATGGCGGTGATCAATGCCAAACGCGTATACCGCATCATGCGTCAGAATGCGCTGCTGCTTGAGCGTAAACCGGAAATACCGCCATCGAAGCGGGCGCATACAGGGAAAGTGGCCGTTGGAGAAAGTAACCAGCGGTGGTGCTCTGACGGCTTCGAGTTCAGCTGTGATAACGGTGAAAAACTGCGGGTCACGTTCGCTCTGGACTGTTGCGATCGCGAGGCACTTTACTGGGCGGCCAGTAACGGTGGATATGACAGTGAAACCGTGCAGGACGTCATGCTGGGTGCCGTGGAGCGTCGTTTCGGTAACAGCCTGCCGACATCCCCAGTTGAGTGGCTGACAGACAACGGTTCAGCCTACCGTTCTTATCAGACGCGTCAGTTCGCCAGAATGGTAGGACTGGAGCCTAAACATACGGCGGTACGTAGCCCGGAAAGCAACGGGATGGCAGAGAGCTTCGTGAAAACGATGAAGCGCGATTACATCAGCATCATGCCGAAACCCGACGGGTTAACAGCGGTAAAGAACCTTGCGGAGGCCTTCGAACATTACAACGAATGGCATCCGCATAGTGCACTGGGGTATCGTTCGCCACGGGAATATCTGCGGCGGCGAACCAGTAATGGGTTAAGTGATAAAAAGTGTATGGAAATATAGGGGCCAATCCATAAGGGATGTACGAAATGATCCGGCTGTCCGTTA
>NZ_SZXN01000067.1:10636-26088 GCF_005281195.1 Citrobacter sp. wls613 | reverse complement strand
GTGCGGGCGTTGTTGCTAAAGTTCTGAGCTAATTACTCGTTAATTAGTTTTGAATTGAAAAGGGCGCTTAGGCGCCCTTTTTGCTGCCTGATATTTGACACCTGTAATATTTATTCGCATTTTTCGCAAGCCGCGTCGGCATACAAACAGTATTGTGCTATTGTAATCATAACTATTCTCATTTACACTTTGCGCATAAATTGAACGGGAGCGATCATGTACGTTTGTTTGTGTAATGCGATAAGTGATAAAAAAATTCGTCAGGCTGTTCGCCAGTTTCATCCGCAATCTTTTCAACAATTACGAAAATTTATTCCTGTTGGAAATCAATGTGGTAAATGCATTCGCGCTGCGCGTGAAGTGATGCAAGATGAATTAACACAAATGCCAGAATTTAAAGAGATCGCCTAAGTCACACTCTTTTTTTTGACATCCCTGTAGCCCCATCTACGCTCTAAGAGTGGAAGCGGAGGGACTATAAAATGAAAGGTGATGTTAAAATCATAAGTTATCTCAATAAACTATTGGGAAATGAGCTTGTCGCGATCAACCAGTATTTTCTTCATGCCCGAATGTTTAAAAACTGGGGGCTGACTCGGCTCAATGATGTTGAGTACCATGAATCTATTGATGAGATGAAACACGCCGATAAATACATCGAGCGTATTTTGTTTTTAGAAGGGCTCCCAAATTTACAGGACTTGGGTAAGTTGGGGATTGGCGAAGACGTTGAGGAGATGCTTCAGTCAGATCTTCGACTTGAGCTGGATGGCGCAAAAGATTTACGTGAAGCCATTGCCTATGCCGATAGCGTTCATGACTATGTCAGTCGGGATATGATGATAGAGATCCTCACCGACGAAGAAGGGCATATCGACTGGCTCGAAACGGAGCTGGATCTGATTGGAAAACTGGGATTGCAAAATTACCTGCAGTCGCAAATTAAAGTCAGTGACTAAAAGCCCCGTACCAGATTTACCCCGCCAATAATAAAACCCGCAGCCGCCAGATAGGGTCCAAAAGGCAGCGGGTTTTTTAGTCCTTTTTTTCCGTGTCTTACATAATCAGCTCCCATCATGCAGCACGCTAAACAAGCCGCAAGGAAGACCAATAGTGGTAATGACTCCCACCGATGCCAGGCACCCAAGGCGGCGAGGAATTTTACATCACCATAGCCTAATCCCTCATACCGCCGCACCAGGCGGTAACTCCAGTAGAGCAGCGAAAATGCGCTATAGCCTGCTATGGCTCCCCAAAGTGCGTCGGATAACAGTGCCGGTTTACAGCACTGGTAGTAAATAAGACCGCACCAGAGCAGAGGGCAGGTCAACTTGTCGGGTAATAACCCGGTACGTAAATCCTGGGCCCAAAGTAGCCCGCATAATGAAATGTAGAAAAACAGAAAGGGGAGGTCGGCGTACATGCGCGAATCCTTTGTGGAAATAGATGCCACCTTCAAGAAATCGTGCTGACCATACAAGGCTTGATTGCTCATTCTGTTGGCTTCCTTCCGGAGAAATTACGATGAACAAAAACCTCTGCATTCAGAGCGGAATCGGGCTCGCATTACTGGTTGAGTGATTAATATCTACACGGCACTTGCGTAAGGCTGAGATTTACGTATAATGCGCGGGCTTGTCTAATATTGACAGCGGTTCGATATGAGCCACCGGTACTGCGAAAGCGATACCAGACAATGTTCCCAATCGGGGAACTCTGTAAGAACGGTTACACTCTCCCATCAATCGTAATGGGTTTGAGGAGTAACTATTTCGTCTATAAAATAATTGGAGCTCTGGTCTCATGCAGAACCAAAGAATCCGTATCCGTTTGAAAGCGTTTGATCATCGTCTGATCGATCAATCAACCGCGGAAATCGTCGAGACTGCCAAGCGCACTGGTGCGCAGGTTCGTGGTCCGATCCCGCTGCCGACCCGCAAAGAGCGCTTTACCGTTCTGATCTCTCCGCACGTTAACAAAGACGCGCGTGATCAGTACGAAATTCGCACTCACAAGCGTCTGGTTGACATCGTTGAGCCAACTGAAAAAACCGTTGATGCTCTGATGCGTCTGGACCTGGCTGCCGGTGTAGACGTGCAGATCAGCCTGGGTTAATCAGGTCATCGAGCGATTGAGAGGTTGATACAATGATTGGTTTAGTCGGTAAAAAAGTGGGTATGACCCGCATCTTCACTGAAGATGGCGTATCTATCCCAGTAACCGTTATCGAAGTTGAAGCAAACCGCGTTACTCAGATCAAAGATCTGGCTAACGATGGCTATCGCGCTGTTCAGGTTACCACTGGTGCTAAAAAAGCTAACCGTGTAACCAAGCCGGAAGCTGGTCACTTTGCTAAAGCTGGCGTAGAAGCTGGCCGCGGCCTGTGGGAGTTCCGTCTGGCAGATGGTGAAGAATACACCGTTGGTCAGAACATTAGCGTTGAACTGTTTGCTGACGTTAAAAAAGTTGACGTAACCGGTACCTCTAAAGGTAAAGGTTTCGCTGGTACCGTTAAGCGCTGGAACTTCCGTACCCAGGACGCGACTCACGGTAACTCCTTGTCTCACCGCGTTCCGGGTTCTATCGGTCAGAACCAGACTCCGGGCAAAGTGTTCAAAGGCAAGAAAATGGCAGGTCAGATGGGTAACGAGCGTGTCACCGTTCAGAGCCTTGACGTAGTACGCGTTGACGCTGAGCGCAACCTGCTGCTGGTTAAAGGTGGTGTTCCGGGTGCGACCGGTTGCGACCTGATCGTTAAACCAGCTGTGAAGGCGTAAGGGGATAGCAATGGAATTAGTATTGAAAGACGCGCAGAGCGCGCTGACTGTTTCCGAAACTACCTTCGGTCGTGATTTCAACGAAGCGCTGGTTCACCAGGTTGTTGTTGCTTATGCAGCTGGTGCTCGTCAGGGTACTCGTGCTCAGAAGACTCGTGCTGAAGTAACTGGTTCAGGCAAAAAGCCGTGGCGCCAGAAAGGTACCGGCCGTGCGCGTTCAGGTTCTATCAAGAGCCCGATCTGGCGTTCCGGTGGCGTAACCTTCGCTGCTCGCCCGCAGGACCACAGTCAAAAAGTTAACAAAAAGATGTACCGCGGCGCGCTGAAAAGCATTCTGTCCGAACTGGTACGTCAGGATCGTCTGATCGTTGTCGAATCATTCTCTGTAGAAGCGCCTAAAACTAAGCTGCTGGCACAGAAACTGAAAGACATGGCTCTGGAAGATGTGCTGATCATCACCGGTGAGCTGGACGAAAACCTGTTCCTGGCTGCGCGCAACCTGCACAAGGTTGACGTACGCGATGCAACTGGTATCGACCCGGTTAGCCTGATCGCCTTCGACAAAGTCGTAATGACTGCTGATGCTGTTAAGCAAGTTGAGGAGATGCTGGCATGATTCGTGAAGAACGTTTGCTGAAGGTGCTGCGCGCACCGCACGTTTCTGAAAAAGCGTCTGCTGCGATGGAAAAAACCAATACCATCGTTCTCAAAGTTGCTAAAGACGCGACCAAAGCAGAAATCAAAGCTGCTGTGCAGAAACTGTTTGAAGTCGAAGTCGAAGTCGTTAACACCCTGGTTGTTAAAGGGAAAGTTAAACGTCACGGACAGCGTATCGGTCGTCGTAGCGACTGGAAAAAAGCTTACGTCACCCTGAAGGAAGGCCAGAATCTGGACTTCGTCGGCGGCGCTGAGTAAGTCGGAGGAGTAATACAATGGCAGTTGTTAAATGTAAACCGACATCTCCGGGTCGTCGCCACGTTGTTAAAGTGGTCAACCCAGAGCTGCACAAGGGCAAACCTTTTGCTCCGCTGGTTGAAAAAAACAGCAAATCCGGTGGTCGTAACAACAATGGCCGTATCACCACTCGTCACATCGGTGGTGGTCACAAGCAGGCTTATCGTATCGTTGACTTCAAACGCAACAAAGACGGTATCCCGGCAATTGTTGAACGTCTTGAGTACGATCCGAACCGTTCCGCGAACATCGCGCTGGTTCTGTACAAAGACGGCGAACGTCGTTACATCCTGGCCCCTAAAGGCCTGAAAGCTGGCGACCAGGTTCAATCTGGCGTTGATGCTGCAATCAAAGCAGGTAACACCCTGCCGATGCGCAATATCCCGGTTGGTTCTACCGTTCATAACGTAGAAATGAAACCAGGTAAAGGCGGTCAGCTGGCACGTTCCGCTGGTACTTACGTTCAGATCGTTGCTCGTGATGGTGCTTATGTCACCCTGCGTCTGCGTTCTGGTGAAATGCGTAAAGTCGAAGCAGACTGCCGTGCAACTCTGGGCGAAGTTGGCAATGCTGAGCATATGCTGCGCGTTCTGGGTAAAGCAGGTGCTGCACGCTGGCGTGGTGTTCGTCCTACCGTTCGCGGTACTGCGATGAACCCAGTCGATCACCCACATGGTGGTGGTGAAGGTCGTAACTTTGGTAAGCACCCGGTAACTCCGTGGGGCGTTCAGACCAAAGGTAAGAAGACCCGCAGCAACAAGCGTACTGATAAATTCATCGTACGTCGCCGTAGCAAATAATTTTAGAGGATAAGCCATGCCACGTTCTCTCAAGAAAGGTCCTTTTATTGACCTGCACTTGCTGAAGAAGGTAGAGAAAGCGGTGGAAAGCGGAGACAAGAAGCCCCTGCGCACTTGGTCCCGTCGTTCAACGATCTTTCCTAACATGATCGGTTTGACCATCGCTGTCCATAATGGTCGTCAGCACGTTCCGGTATTTGTTTCCGACGAAATGGTCGGTCACAAACTGGGTGAATTCGCACCGACTCGTACTTATCGCGGCCATGCTGCTGATAAAAAAGCGAAGAAGAAATAAGGTAGGAGGAAGAGATGGAAACTTTAGCTCAACATCGCCATGCTCGTTCTTCTGCTCAGAAGGTTCGCCTTGTTGCAGACCTGATTCGCGGTAAGAAAGTGTCGCAGGCTCTGGATATTCTGACCTACACCAATAAGAAAGCGGCTGTACTGGTTAAGAAAGTCCTGGAATCTGCCATTGCTAACGCTGAACACAACGATGGCGCTGACATTGACGATCTGAAAGTTACGAAAATTTTCGTAGACGAAGGCCCTAGCATGAAGCGCATTATGCCGCGTGCAAAAGGTCGTGCAGATCGCATCCTGAAGCGCACCAGCCACATTACTGTGGTTGTGTCCGATCGCTGAGACTCTGGAGACTAGCAATGGGTCAGAAAGTACATCCTAATGGTATTCGCCTGGGTATTGTAAAACCATGGAACTCAACCTGGTTTGCGAACACCAAAGAATTCGCTGACAACCTGGACAGCGATTTTAAAGTACGTCAGTACCTGACTAAGGAACTGGCTAAAGCGTCTGTATCTCGTATCGTTATCGAGCGTCCGGCTAAGAGCATCCGTGTGACCATTCACACCGCTCGCCCGGGTATCGTTATCGGTAAGAAAGGCGAAGACGTAGAAAAACTGCGCAAAGTCGTAGCTGATATTGCTGGCGTTCCTGCCCAGATCAATATCGCCGAAGTGCGTAAGCCTGAACTGGACGCAAAATTAGTTGCTGACAGCATCACTTCTCAGCTGGAACGTCGTGTTATGTTCCGTCGTGCTATGAAGCGTGCTGTACAGAACGCAATGCGTCTGGGCGCTAAAGGTATTAAAGTTGAAGTTAGCGGCCGTCTGGGCGGCGCGGAAATCGCACGTACCGAATGGTACCGCGAAGGTCGCGTACCGCTGCACACTCTGCGTGCTGACATCGACTACAACACCTCTGAAGCGCACACCACTTACGGTGTAATCGGCGTTAAGGTATGGATCTTCAAAGGCGAGATCCTGGGTGGTATGGCTGCTGTTGAACAACCGGAACCGGCTGCTCAACCTAAAAAGCAGCAGCGTAAAGGCCGTAAATAAGGAGCGTCGCTGATGTTACAACCAAAGCGTACAAAATTCCGTAAAATGCACAAAGGCCGTAACCGCGGTCTGGCGCAGGGTACGGATGTTAGCTTCGGCAGCTTCGGTCTGAAAGCTGTTGGCCGTGGTCGTCTGACTGCCCGTCAGATCGAAGCAGCACGTCGTGCTATGACCCGTGCAGTTAAGCGTCAAGGTAAGATCTGGATCCGTGTATTCCCGGACAAACCGATCACTGAAAAGCCGCTGGCAGTGCGTATGGGTAAAGGTAAAGGTAACGTGGAGTATTGGGTTGCCTTGATTCAGCCGGGTAAAGTCCTGTATGAAATGGACGGTGTACCGGAAGAGCTGGCCCGTGAAGCATTCAAGCTGGCAGCAGCGAAACTGCCGATTAAAACCACCTTTGTAACTAAGACGGTGATGTAATGAAAGCAAAAGAGCTGCGTGAGAAGAGTGTTGAAGAGCTGAACACCGAGCTGCTGAATCTACTGCGTGAGCAGTTCAACCTGCGTATGCAGGCTGCAAGTGGCCAGCTGCAACAGTCTCACCTGTTGAAGCAAGTGCGTCGTGATGTCGCACGCGTTAAGACTTTACTGACTGAGAAGGCGGGTGCGTAATGACCGATAAAATCCGTACTCTGCAAGGTCGCGTTGTTAGCGACAAAATGGAGAAATCCATTGTTGTTGCTATCGAACGTTTTGTGAAACACCCGATCTACGGTAAATTCATCAAGCGTACGACCAAACTGCACGTACATGACGAGAACAACGAATGCGGTACTGGTGACGTGGTTGAAATCCGCGAATGCCGTCCGCTGTCCAAGACTAAGTCCTGGACGCTGGTTCGCGTTGTAGAGAAAGCTATTCTGTAATAGAGTATGCATTCTCAACGAATAAACGGCTCAGCGATGAGCCGTTTATTTTTTCTACCCATATCGTTGAAGCGGTGTTATAATGCCGCGCCCCCGATATGGGGCTTTTTAACGACCTGATTTTCGGGTCTCAGTAGTAGTTGACATTAGCGGAGCACTAAAATGATCCAAGAACAGACTATGCTGAACGTCGCCGACAACTCCGGTGCACGTCGCGTAATGTGTATCAAGGTTCTGGGTGGCTCGCACCGTCGCTACGCAGGCGTAGGCGACATCATCAAGATCACCATCAAGGAAGCAATTCCGCGTGGTAAGGTCAAAAAAGGTGATGTGCTGAAGGCGGTAGTGGTGCGCACCAAGAAGGGTGTTCGTCGCCCGGACGGTTCTGTCATTCGCTTCGATGGTAATGCATGCGTTATTTTAAACAATAACAGTGAGCAACCTATCGGTACGCGTATTTTTGGGCCGGTAACTCGTGAACTTCGTAACGAGAAGTTCATGAAAATTATCTCTCTGGCACCAGAAGTACTCTAAGGAGCGAATCATGGCAGCGAAGATCCGTCGTGATGACGAAGTTATCGTGTTAACCGGTAAAGATAAAGGTAAACGCGGTAAAGTAAAAAATGTCCTGTCTTCCGGCAAGGTCATTGTTGAAGGTATCAACCTGGTTAAGAAACATCAGAAGCCGGTTCCGGCCCTGAACCAACCAGGCGGCATTGTAGAGAAAGAAGCAGCTATTCAGATCTCTAACCTTGCTATCTTCAACGCGGCAACCGGCAAGGCTGACCGTGTAGGCTTTAGATTCGAAGATGGCAAAAAAGTCCGTTTCTTCAAGTCTAACAGCGAAACTATCAAGTAATTTGGAGTAGTACGATGGCGAAACTGCATGATTACTACAAAGACGAAGTAGTCGCTAAACTCATGACTGAGTTTAACTACAATTCTGTCATGCAAGTCCCTCGGGTCGAGAAGATCACCCTGAACATGGGTGTTGGTGAAGCGATCGCTGACAAGAAACTGCTGGATAACGCAGCAGCTGATCTGACAGCAATCTCCGGTCAAAAGCCGTTGATCACCAAAGCACGCAAATCTGTTGCAGGCTTCAAAATCCGTCAGGGCTATCCGATCGGCTGTAAAGTAACTCTGCGTGGCGAACGCATGTGGGAGTTCTTTGAGCGCCTGATCACTATTGCTGTTCCACGTATCCGTGACTTCCGTGGCTTGTCCGCTAAGTCTTTCGACGGTCGTGGTAACTACAGCATGGGTGTCCGTGAGCAGATCATCTTCCCAGAAATCGACTACGATAAAGTCGACCGCGTGCGTGGTTTGGATATTACCATTACCACTACTGCGAAATCTGATGAAGAAGGCCGTGCTCTGCTGGCTGCCTTTGACTTCCCGTTCCGCAAGTAAGGTAGGGTTACTGAATGGCTAAGCAATCAATGAAAGCACGCGAAGTAAAGCGCGTAGCTTTAGCTGATAAGTACTTCGCAAAACGCGCTGAACTGAAGGCTATTATCTCTGATGTGAACGCGACCGACGAAGATCGTTGGAACGCAGTTCTGAAGCTGCAGTCTCTGCCGCGTGATTCCAGCCCGTCTCGTCAGCGTAACCGCTGCCGTCAAACAGGTCGTCCGCATGGCTATGTGGGCAAGTTCGGGTTGAGCCGTATTAAGCTTCGTGAAGCCGCTATGCGCGGTGAAGTACCGGGCTTGAAAAAGGCTAGCTGGTAATTACCAATTGAATCACGGGAGTAAAGACAGATGAGCATGCAAGATCCGATCGCGGATATGCTGACCCGTATCCGTAACGGTCAGGCCGCGAATAAAGCTGCGGTCACCATGCCTTCCTCCAAGCTGAAAGTGGCAATTGCCAACGTGCTGAAGGAAGAAGGTTTTATTGAAGATTTTAAAGTTGAAGGCGACACCAAGCCGGAACTGGAACTTAATCTTAAGTATTTCCAGGGTAAAGCTGTTGTAGAAAGCATTCAGCGTGTCAGTCGCCCAGGTCTGCGCATTTATAAGCGTAAAGACGAGCTGCCAAAAGTTATGGCTGGCATGGGTATCGCAGTTGTTTCTACCTCTAAAGGTGTTATGACTGATCGTGCAGCGCGCCAAGCTGGTCTTGGTGGCGAAATTATCTGCTACGTAGCCTAATCGGAGGAAAAAATGTCTCGTGTTGCTAAAGCACCGGTCGTTATTCCTGCCGGCGTTGATGTAAAAATCAGCGGTCAGGTTATTACGATCAAAGGTAAGAACGGCGAGCTGACTCGTACTCTCAACGATGCTGTTGAAGTTAATCATGCAGATAATGCACTGACCTTCGGTCCGCGTGATGGTTACGTAGATGGTTGGGCTCAGGCTGGTACCGCGCGTGCCCTGCTGAACTCAATGGTTGTCGGTGTTACCGAAGGCTTCACTAAGAAGCTGCAGCTGGTTGGTGTAGGTTACCGCGCAGCGGTCAAAGGGAATGTAGTTAACCTGGCTTTAGGTTTCTCTCATCCTGTTGATCATGAGCTGCCGGCAGGTATTACTGCAGAATGTCCGACCCAGACTGAAATCGTGCTGAAAGGCGCTGATAAACAGCTGATCGGTCAGGTTGCAGCAGATCTGCGCGCCTACCGTCGTCCTGAGCCATATAAAGGCAAGGGTGTTCGTTACGCCGACGAAGTCGTGCGTACCAAAGAGGCTAAGAAGAAGTAAGGTAACACTATGGATAAGAAATCTGCTCGTATCCGTCGTGCGACCCGCGCACGCCGCAAGCTCCAGGAGCTGGGTGCAACTCGCCTGGTGGTACATCGTACCCCGCGTCATATTTACGCACAGGTAATTGCACCGAACGGTTCTGAAGTTCTGGTAGCTGCTTCTACTGTAGAAAAAGCTATCGCTGAACAATTGAAGTACACCGGTAACAAAGACGCTGCTGCAGCTGTAGGTAAAGCTGTTGCTGAACGCGCTCTGGAAAAAGGCATCAAAGATGTATCCTTTGACCGTTCCGGGTTCCAATATCATGGTCGTGTCCAGGCACTGGCAGATGCTGCCCGTGAAGCTGGCCTTCAGTTCTAAGGTAGAGGTGTAAGATGGCTCACATCGAAAAACAAGCTGGCGAACTGCAGGAAAAGCTGATCGCGGTTAACCGCGTATCTAAAACCGTTAAAGGTGGTCGTATTTTCTCCTTCACAGCTCTGACTGTAGTTGGCGATGGTAACGGTCGCGTTGGTTTTGGTTACGGTAAAGCGCGTGAAGTTCCAGCAGCGATCCAGAAAGCGATGGAAAAAGCCCGTCGCAATATGATTAACGTCGCGCTGAACCACGGCACCCTGCAGCACCCGGTTAAGGGTACTCACACGGGTTCTCGTGTCTTCATGCAGCCGGCTTCCGAAGGTACCGGTATCATCGCCGGTGGTGCAATGCGCGCCGTTCTGGAAGTCGCTGGAGTTCGTAACGTTCTGGCTAAAGCGTATGGTTCCACCAACCCGATTAACGTGGTTCGTGCAACTATCGATGGTTTGGAAAATATGAAATCTCCGGAAATGGTCGCTGCCAAGCGTGGTAAATCCGTTGAAGAAATTCTGGGGAAATAAACCATGGCAAAGACTATTAAAATTACTCAAACCCGCAGTGCAATCGGTCGTCTGCCGAAACACAAGGCAACGCTGCTTGGCCTGGGTCTGCGTCGTATTGGTCACACCGTAGAACGCGAGGATACTCCTGCTGTTCGTGGTATGGTCAACGCGGTTTCCTTCATGGTTAAAGTTGAGGAGTAAGAGATGCGTTTAAATACTCTGTCTCCGGCCGAAGGCTCTAAAAAAGCGGCTCGCCGCCTGGGTCGTGGTATCGGTTCTGGCCTCGGTAAAACCGGTGGTCGTGGTCACAAAGGTCAGAAGTCTCGTTCTGGCGGTGGCGTACGTCGCGGGTTCGAAGGTGGTCAGATGCCTCTGTACCGTCGTCTGCCGAAATTCGGCTTCACTTCACGTAAATCAGCGATCACAGCCGAAGTTCGTCTGTCTGACCTGGCTAAAGTTGAAGGCGGTGTTGTAGACCTGAATACGCTGAAAGCAGCAAACATTATCGGTATCCAGATCGAGTTCGCGAAAGTGATCCTGGCTGGTGAAGTCACTACTCCGGTAACTGTTCGTGGCCTGCGTGTTACTAAAGGCGCTCGTGCTGCTATCGAAGCTGCTGGCGGTAAAATCGAGGAATAAGTAGCAGATGGCTAAACAACCGGGATTAGATTTTCAAAGTGCCAAAGGTGGCTTAGGCGAGCTGAAACGCAGACTGCTGTTTGTTATCGGCGCGCTGATTGTGTTCCGTATTGGCTCTTTCATTCCGATCCCTGGTATTGATGCCGCTGTACTTGCCAAACTGCTTGAGCAACAGCGAGGCACCATCATTGAAATGTTCAACATGTTCTCTGGTGGTGCTCTCAGCCGTGCTTCTATCTTTGCTCTGGGGATCATGCCGTATATTTCGGCGTCGATCATTATCCAGCTGCTGACGGTGGTTCATCCAACGTTGGCGGAAATTAAGAAAGAAGGGGAGTCTGGTCGTCGTAAGATCAGCCAGTACACCCGCTACGGTACTCTGGTGCTGGCGATATTCCAGTCGATCGGTATTGCTACCGGTCTGCCGAATATGCCTGGTATGCAAGGCCTGGTGATGAATCCAGGTTTTGCATTCTATTTCACCGCTGTTGTAAGTCTGGTTACAGGGACAATGTTCCTGATGTGGTTGGGTGAACAGATTACTGAACGTGGTATCGGCAACGGTATCTCAATCATTATCTTCGCCGGTATCGTCGCGGGACTCCCGCCAGCCATTGCCCATACTATCGAGCAAGCGCGTCAAGGCGACCTGCACTTCCTCGTGTTGCTGTTGGTTGCAGTATTAGTATTTGCAGTGACGTTCTTTGTTGTATTTGTTGAACGTGGTCAACGCCGCATTGTGGTAAACTACGCGAAACGTCAGCAAGGTCGTCGTGTCTATGCTGCACAGAGCACACATTTACCGCTGAAAGTGAATATGGCCGGGGTTATCCCAGCAATCTTCGCTTCCAGTATTATTCTGTTCCCGGCGACCATCGCGTCATGGTTCGGGGGCGGTACTGGTTGGAACTGGCTGACAACAATTTCGCTGTATTTGCAGCCTGGGCAACCGCTTTATGTGTTACTCTATGCGTCTGCAATCATCTTCTTCTGTTTCTTTTACACGGCGTTGGTTTTCAACCCGCGTGAAACAGCAGATAACCTGAAGAAGTCCGGTGCATTTGTACCAGGAATTCGTCCGGGAGAGCAAACGGCGAAGTATATCGATAAAGTAATGACCCGCCTGACCTTGGTTGGTGCGCTTTACATTACCTTTATCTGCCTGATCCCGGAGTTCATGCGTGATGCAATGAAAGTACCGTTCTACTTCGGTGGAACCTCACTGCTTATCGTTGTTGTCGTGATTATGGACTTTATGGCTCAAGTGCAAACTCTGATGATGTCAAGTCAGTATGAGTCTGCATTGAAGAAGGCGAATCTGAAAGGCTACGGCCGTTAACAGTCGCCCGAGAAGTTACGGAGAGTAAAAATGAAAGTTCGTGCTTCCGTCAAGAAATTATGCCGTAACTGCAAAATCGTTAAGCGTGATGGTGTCATCCGTGTGATTTGCAGTGCCGAGCCAAAGCATAAACAGCGCCAAGGCTGATTTATTCGCATATTTTTCTTGCAAAGTTGGGTTGAGCTGGCTAGATTAGCCAGCCAATCTTTTGTATGTCTGTGCGTTTCCATTTGAGTATCCTGAAAACGGGCTTTTCAGCATGGTGCGTACATATTAAATAGTAGGAGTGCATAGTGGCCCGTATAGCAGGCATTAACATTCCTGATCAGAAACATGCTGTGATCGCATTAACTTCGATCTACGGCGTCGGCAAGACCCGTTCTAAGGCCATTCTGGCTGCAGCGGGTATCGCTGAAGATGTTAAGATCAGTGAGCTGTCTGAAGAACAAATCGACACGCTGCGTGACGAAGTTGCCAAATTTGTCGTTGAAGGTGATCTGCGCCGTGAAGTTAGCATGAGCATCAAGCGCCTTATGGACCTTGGTTGCTATCGCGGTTTGCGTCATCGTCGTGGTCTCCCGGTTCGCGGTCAGCGTACCAAGACCAACGCACGTACCCGTAAGGGTCCGCGCAAACCGATCAAGAAATAATCGGGGTGATTGAATAATGGCAAAGGCACCAATTCGTGCACGTAAACGTGTAAGAAAACAAGTCTCTGACGGCGTGGCTCATATCCATGCTTCTTTTAACAACACCATCGTTACCATTACTGATCGTCAGGGTAACGCGCTGGGTTGGGCAACAGCCGGTGGTTCCGGTTTCCGTGGTTCTCGCAAATCCACTCCGTTTGCAGCTCAGGTTGCAGCAGAGCGTTGCGCTGAAGCCGTAAAAGAATACGGTATCAAGAATCTGGAAGTTATGGTCAAAGGACCGGGTCCAGGTCGCGAATCTACTGTTCGTGCTCTGAACGCCGCTGGTTTCCGCATCACTAATATTACTGATGTGACTCCGATCCCTCATAACGGTTGTCGTCCGCCGAAAAAACGTCGCGTATAACGCCTCGTTTCTAGGATTGTTGGAGAAAGAAAATGGCAAGATATTTGGGTCCTAAGCTCAAGCTGAGCCGTCGTGAGGGCACTGACTTATTCCTTAAGTCTGGCGTTCGCGCGATCGATACCAAGTGTAAAATTGAACAAGCTCCTGGCCAGCACGGTGCGCGTAAACCGCGTCTGTCTGACTATGGTGTGCAGTTGCGTGAAAAGCAAAAAGTTCGCCGTATCTACGGTGTGCTGGAGCGTCAGTTCCGTAACTACTACAAAGAAGCAGCACGTCTGAAAGGCAACACCGGTGAAAACCTGTTGGGTCTGCTGGAAGGTCGTCTGGACAACGTTGTATACCGTATGGGCTTCGGTGCCACTCGTGCAGAAGCACGTCAGCTGGTCAGCCATAAAGCAATTATGGTAAACGGTCGTGTTGTTAACATCGCTTCTTATCAGGTTAGTCCGAATGACGTTGTTAGCATTCGTGAGAAAGCGAAGAAGCAGTCTCGCGTGAAAGCCGCTCTGGAGCTGGCTGAGCAGCGTGAAAAGCCAACCTGGCTGGAAGTTGATGCTGGCAAGATGGAAGGTACGTTCAAGCGTAAGCCGGAGCGTTCTGATCTGTCTGCGGACATTAACGAACACCTGATCGTCGAGCTTTACTCCAAGTAAAGCTTAGTACCAAAGAGAGGACACAATGCAGGGTTCTGTGACAGAGTTTCTAAAACCGCGCCTGGTAGATATCGAGCAACTGAGTTCGACGCACGCCAAGGTGACCCTTGAGCCTTTAGAGCGTGGCTTTGGCCATACTTTGGGTAACGCACTGCGCCGTATTCTGCTCTCATCGATGCCGGGTTGTGCGGTGACCGAGGTTGAGATTGATGGTGTACTACATGAGTACAGCACCAAAGAAGGCGTTCAGGAAGATATCCTGGAAATCCTGCTCAACCTGAAAGGGCTGGCGGTGAGAGTTCAGGGTAAAGATGACGTTATTCTTACCTTGAATAAATCTGGCATTGGCCCTGTGACTGCAGCCGATATCACCCATGATGGTGATGTCGAAATCGTCAAGCCACAGCACGTGATCTGCCACCTGACCGATGAGAACGCATCTATTAGCATGCGTATCAAAGTTCAGCGCGGTCGTGGTTATGTGCCGGCTTCTACCCGAATTCATTCGGAAGAAGATGAGCGCCCAATCGGCCGTCTGCTGGTCGACGCCTGCTACAGCCCTGTAGAGCGTATTGCCTACAATGTTGAAGCTGCGCGTGTAGAACAGCGTACCGACCTGGACAAGCTGGTCATCGAAATGGAAACCAACGGCACAATCGATCCTGAAGAGGCGATTCGTCGTGCGGCAACCATTCTGGCAGAACAACTTGAAGCTTTCGTTGATTTACGTGATGTACGTCAGCCGGAAGTTAAAGAAGAGAAACCAGAGTTCGATCCGATCCTGCTGCGCCCTGTTGACGATCTGGAATTGACTGTCCGCTCTGCTAACTGCCTCAAAGCAGAAGCTATCCACTATATCGGTGATCTGGTACAGCGTACTGAGGTTGAGCTTCTTAAGACGCCTAACCTTGGTAAAAAATCTCTTACTGAGATTAAAGACGTGCTGGCTTCCCGTGGACTGTCTCTGGGCATGCGCCTGGAAAACTGGCCACCGGCAAGCATCGCTGACGAGTAACCGGATCACAGGTTAAGGTTTTACTGAGAAGGATAAGGTCATGCGCCATCGTAAGAGTGGTCGTCAACTGAACCGCAACAGCAGCCATCGCCAGGCTATGTTCCGCAATATGGCAGGTTCACTGGTTCGTCATGAGATCATCAAGACGACCCTGCCTAAAGCGAAAGAGCTGCGCCGCGTAGTTGAGCCGCTGATTACTCTTGCCAAGACTGATAGCGTAGCTAATCGTCGTCTGGCATTCGCCCGTACTCGTGATAACGAGATCGTGGCAAAACTGTTTAACGAGCTGGGCCCGCGTTTCGCGAGCCGCGCCGGTGGTTACACTCGCATTCTGAAGTGTGGCTTCCGTGCAGGCGACAATGCGCCGATGGCATACATCGAGCTGGTTGATCGCTCTGAATCGCAAGCAGAAGCTGCTGCAGAGTAAT
>NZ_SZXN01000067.1:0-10589 GCF_005281195.1 Citrobacter sp. wls613 | reverse complement strand
CCCCGCCCCGGCGGGTTTTTTTATATCCGAAGCACCCCAACCTATCTATACGAGCTGTGCTTTTTTTGTTCACCTCCTGGAGCACTGTATGTGGTTACTGGACCAGTGGGCAGAGCGCCATATTAATGACGCGCAGGCCAAAGGCGAGTTTGATGATTTACCGGGTTCCGGTGAGCCGCTTGCTCTGGATGATGATTCTCATATTCCACCGGAACTGCGAGCCGGCTACAGGTTATTAAAAAATTCGGGTTGCCTTCCTCCCGAACTTGAGCTGCGCAGAGAAGCAATTCGTCTGCTTGATATCCTTGCAGGAATTCGTAAAGATGAGGTTCAGTATGAGGAGGTAAGTCGACGTCTTTCGCTCCTTGAACTTAAACTTCGACAGGCTGGACTCAGCACCGAGTTTTTGCGTGGGGAATATGCAGAAAAACTTCTGCATCGGATTAGTGATGATTAGCGGAGGTACCATGTATCGTATTGGCGAATTAGCTAAACTGGCTGAAGTCACGCCAGATACCATCCGTTACTATGAAAAGCAGCAAATGATGGAGCATGAAGTACGCACTGAAGGTGGATTTCGACTCTATACCGAAAGCGATCTTCAACGTCTTAAATTTATTCGTTATGCCCGACAGCTTGGTTTTACTCTGGAGTCGATCCGCGAGTTACTCTCGATCCGTATCGATCCTGAGCACCATACCTGCCAGGAGTCTAAGGGAATTGTTCAGGAAAGATTAAAAGAGGTTGAAGCCCGAATTGCTGAGCTTCAGACAATGCAGCGCTCGCTACAGCGATTGAACGATGCATGCTGCGGCATGGCGCATAGCAGCGTTTACTGCTCTATTCTCGAGGCACTTGAGCAAGGCGCTAGCGGAACAAAATCAGGCTGTTGATTTATTGAACGGTCAGGTCTACACTCGCGGCGTAAATTATTACACACTGGAGAGATTATGAGTCGTTATCAGCACACCAAAGGGCAGATAAAGGACAACGCCATTGAAGCACTATTGCATGACCCGCTATTCAGACAGCGGGTTGAGAAAAATAAGAAAGGAAAAGGAAGTTATCAGCGTAAAGGTAAACAAGGAAATCGGGGTAACTGGGAGGCCAGTGGCAAGAAAGTGAATCACTTTTTTACCACTGGCCTTCTTGTTTCAGTGAGTGCTTAAGAACGGTTATTTTGTTCTTTCAGCAGGTCACGTATTTCACTCAGCAACACCTCTTCTTTTGATGGGGCTGGCGGTGCTGTTGGCTCTTCAGCCTTTTTGCGATTCAGTCTGTTGATTAGCTTGATGGCCATAAAGATAGCAAAGGCAACAATAATGAAATCAAACACATTCTGAATAAACACACCGTAGTGCATCACGACCGCCGGGATATCTCCCTGCGCGTCGCGTAACGTTAAGGCAAACTGTTTAAAATCAATCCCACCAATTAACAAGCCCAGTGGTGGCATGATGATGTCGGCAACCAGTGACGAAACAATCTTACCGAATGCCGCACCAATAATGACACCCACTGCTAAATCTACAACATTCCCGCGCATCGCGAATTCGCGAAATTCTTTAATAATGCTCATTTTATTCTCCCTATGCAGCTGACGTTTATAAGTCTAACAAATGTTAAGACAATTTCCATTTATGTATTGCTGACTGGGGAATTTATTAGACCATGAAAAATAAGGGGAAATAAAAAGGGTGCTGTACTAGCACCCCCATAATTACAGAAAGAAGGGACTTGGCTGGAATAAACGTTCGACATCGGTAATAAATTTTTTATCGGTCAGGAACATAATGACGTGATCACCCTGCTCAATACGCAAGTTGTCATTAGCGATCATTACGTCATTACCCCGAACAACGGCGCCAATGATTGTTCCTGGCGGCAGCTTAATCTCGTCAATTGCACGGCCGACAACCCGGGATGTTGTTTCATCTCCGTGCGCGACAGCTTCGATGGCTTCTGCCACACCACGGCGCAACGAAGAAACGCCGACGATATCTGCTTTACGGACGTGGCTGAGCAATGCAGAGATCGTTGCTTGCTGTGGTGAAATGGCAATATCAATCACGCTGCCCTGCACCAGATCAACGTACGCCTTACGTTGAATCAGCACCATTACTTTCTTGGCGCCCATACGTTTAGCCAGCATTGCCGACATGATGTTAGCTTCGTCATCGTTAGTGACGGCAATAAACAGATCAACCTGATCAATATGCTCTTCGGCGAGCAGTTCTTGATCCGAAGCATCGCCAAAAAAGACGATCGTATTTTGTAACTTTTCAGCAAGCTCTGAAGCTCGTTGCTGATCGCGCTCGATCAACTTAACGCTGTAATCCTTTTCCAGCCGCCGAGCGAGTCCGGCACCGATATTACCGCCGCCTACAAGCATGATGCGCTTGTAGGGTTTTTCCAGGCGTTGCAGTTCGCTCATCACTGCGCGAATATGTTGTGACGCTGCAATAAAGAATACTTCGTCACCCGCTTCCACGATGGTAGAGCCCTGCGGGCGAATAGGTCTGTCATGGCGGAAAATTGCCGCAACGCGGGTATCGATATGCGGCATATGCTCGCGCATAGTCGACAGTGCGTTACCGATCAGTGGACCGCCATAATAGGCTTTAACCACTGCGAGACTGACTTTACCTTCGGCAAAATTCACCACCTGCAGGGCACCAGGATATTCAATCAGCCGGTAGATGCTGTCGATAACCAGTTGCTCTGGGGCAATGAGGTGATCGATAGGTACCGCTTCGGAGTGGAAGAGTTTATCGGCATCGCGCACATAATCCGGTGACCGAATACGTGCGATACGATTAGGCGTATTGAAGAGCGAATAAGCGACCTGACAGGCGACCATATTGGTCTCATCAGAGCTGGTCACGGCGACCAGCATATCGGCGTCGTCGGCGCCAGCTTCGCGCAGTACGCGGGGATGAGAGCCATGCCCCTGCACAACGCGGAGGTCGAACTTGTCCTGCAGGCTGCGCAAGCGTTCACCGTTGGTATCGACTACCGTGATATCGTTGTTCTCGCCGACCAGGTTTTCAGCCAACGTACCACCAACTTGCCCTGCGCCCAGAATGATAATTTTCATCAGTCGCGACCCGTTATCTCATCACTTTTTGATTAGCTTAGCGTAAAAGAAGCCATCACCTTCTTCTGCACTCGGTAAATTCTGGCGGCCTGGTTGCTCAGGTGTGCCGGTTTCGCTTAATACCGCGTTTGGCGTACGCGTCAGGAAGGCCGCAATCTGCTGCTGGTTCTCTTCAGGCAGAATAGAACAGGTTGCATAAACCAGCGTGCCGCCCGGCTTCAGATGCGCCCAAGTCGCATTCAGGATCTCTGCCTGTAGTTGGGCAAGCTCGGTGATATCCCGGTCACGGCGCAGCCATTTAATATCCGGATGGCGACGAATGACCCCAGTGGCTGAGCATGGAGCATCCAGCAGAATACGATCGAACTGCTGTTCGCCACACCATTGTTGTGGAAAACGACCATCGCCCTGCTTGACGGTGGCCTTCATGCCCAAACGCTTCAGGTTGTCGTAGACGCGTGACAGACGTTTTTCGTCTACGTCGACCGCCATTACATTTGCATTCGGAGCAACCTCCAGAATATGTGTCGTCTTTCCACCTGGCGCTGCACATAAATCGAGGATCTGTTCACCGTTCTTCGGCTGCAGATAGCTCACGCATCCCTGAGCGGAAGCGTCCTGGACGGTTACCCATCCCTGCTCGAAGCCGGGCAATGCCAGAACTGACACTGGGGTTTCCAGACGCACAGCATCCGGGTAATCCGGGTGTGGGAAGCCGGTAAGACCACTTTCCGCCAGCAATGCTAGCCACGCGTCGCGCGAGTGGTGGTTACGGTTAACGCGTAGCCACATTGGCGGACGCTGGTTATTAGCCGCAAGAATGGTTTCCCACTGCTGTGGATAAGCATTCTTAATGCGTTTTACTAACCAGGATGGGTGTAAGAAGCGCAGTTCGCTTTGTGCAAACTCGGTTAACAGCTCGTCCTGGCGGCGCTGAAACTGGCGTAGTACGCCGTTAATCAGGCCTTTCAACTGCTGGCGTTTGATCACGACCGCGCCTTCCACTGTTTCAGCTAATGCAGCATGAGGAGGGATACGGGTATGCAGTAGTTGGTAGAAACCGACCATGATCAGGTAGTGGACCGTGCGCTGTTTGCCCGTCATCGGGCGTTCCATCAGCTGTTTGATCATCCACTCAAGTTGGGAGAGGGTGCGCAATACGCCGAAGCAAAGTTCCTGTAACAGCGCCTTATCTTTATCGGCAACTTTCTGCTGCATGGCAGGTAGCACATTGCTTAGCGACTGCCCCTTTTCGACAACCTGTTCGACGGCCTGCGCCGCCATACTGCGTAAATTTAGATTTTTTTTCATAACCGCAAAAATAAAAATGCCCGGAGATGCCGGGCTTTAAGAGATGAACCGTCAGAGCAGACGGTTTCCAGGAACGAACCATTCCCGGCGTGAATTCAACAGGTCCTGCGCGCTCATGGCTTTTTTACCGGCTGGCTGCAAAGAGATGAGATTCAGGATGCCATCGCCTGTCGCAATCTGAATACCCTGGCGGGTTGCTTCCAGAATCGTTCCTGGTTCGGCACCTGCAGGTTTATCAATCACCGTGGCCTGCCAGATTTTGACCGGCTGCTCATCAATGACGATGTAACTCATCGGCCATGGATTAAAGGCGCGAATGCAGCGCTCCAGCTGAACGGCACTAAGCGTCCAGTCCATGCGGGCTTCTTCTTTACTTAGCTTCTCGGCATAGCTCACCAGCGATTCATCCTGGACTTCAGGTTTCGCGGTGCCCGTTGCCAACAGGTGCAGTGTGTGCAGCAGTCCCTGTGGGCCGAGTTCGGCTAACTTATTGTAGAGGCTGGCGCTGGTGTCTTCAGTGGTGATTGGGCAAGAGAGTTTGTGTAGCATATCGCCGGTATCCAGACCGACATCCATCTGCATGATGGTGACGCCGGTTTCGGTATCGCCAGCCCACAGTGAACGTTGGATGGGTGCCGCGCCGCGCCAGCGAGGAAGCAGGGAACCATGGACGTTGATGCATCCCAAGCGCGGCATGTCCAGCACGGCTTTTGGCAGAATAAGGCCATATGCTACTACCACCATTACATCTGCGTGCAGGTCAGCAACTAACTGCTGGTTTTCCTGAGGACGAAGAGAGACGGGCTGAAAAACCGGTAACCCTTTTTCTTCGGCCAGCACTTTTACCGGGCTGGGCATCAGCTTTTTACCACGTCCTGCTGGGCGATCCGGTTGGGTAAATACGCCGACGACGTTATGTCCAGAAGACAGCAGCGCGTCGAGATGACGCGCTGCAAAGTCAGGTGTACCCGCAAAAATAATACGTAGTGAGTCTGACACGTTGATTCTTGTCCTTAAGGTCGAGCGTTCAGGCGGTCGAGTTTTTCAACTTTCTGACGAATGCGTTGTTGTTTCAACGGCGACAGATAATCAATAAACAATTTACCGACCAGGTGATCCATTTCGTGTTGAATGCAGATCGCTAACAGGCCATCGGCTTCCAGTTCAAAGGGGTTACCCTCACGATCGAGTGCGCGAATTTTTACTTTCTCAGCGCGCGGTACTAATGCTCGCTGTTCGGGAATAGACAGGCAACCTTCTTCAATGCCGGTTTCACCGTCTTTTTCCAGTAGCTCAGGGTTGATCAACACCAGGCGCTCATCGCGATTTTCAGAGATATCAATAACAATGATGCGCTGATGAATATCAACCTGCGTTGCCGCTAGGCCAATACCTTCTTCGGCGTACATCGTCTCGAACATATCATCGACGATACGCTGAATTTCTGCATTCACTTCTTCAACCGGTTTTGCGATTTTGCGAAGACGCTCGTCCGGGATATGTAACACTTGCAAAACTGACATAGTTATCCAGAGTTGTGTTCAGGAGTTGGAAAGATTATTACCTCTATTCTAGACAAAACCCCTTCTGATTGACAGCATCAGTGACCAATCGCAAAGATTGCTATGACTGCTTGTGGCAGGGGGAAAAGGGATGACCCACACCGAAATTTGGTTACGTTTAGCACGAGTATGTGAACTTTATGGTGATGAGATGGTGCGCATTGCTCACTGGCTTATTGCTCAACCGTGTATTAACAAAACGATACTCCAGTATGCAGGATTCTCTCCCCGCCAGGCCGCACGTTTTTTAAGCTTTTCCGACATTGAATTGGAAAAAACGCTGCGCTGGCTGGAGTTACCGCATCACCATGTCGTTTTTGCCGATAGCGAACGTTATCCGCCGCAGCTTCGCGCCACTGAAGATTACCCGGGACTCCTCTTTATTGTTGGCGATCCCGATTGTTTACACTCTTTTCAGGTCGCTGTTGTGGGGAGCCGGCAACATTCCTGGTATGGAGAACGCTGGGGGCGATTATTCTGTGAGAAGCTTGCCGCTTGCGGTGTGACAATCACCAGCGGGCTGGCACGGGGGATCGATGGCGTCGCGCACAACGCGGCGGTAAATATGAATAGAACCAGTATCGCCGTGCTGGGGAACGGCCTGGAAACCATTCATCCACGGCGGCACGCACATCTTGCCGAACGTCTGATTGAGGCCGGAGGCGCGCTGGTGTCTGAGTTCCCTTTGGATATGCTTCCTCTACCGCGCAATTTTCCGCGACGAAATCGTATTATCAGTGGCTTAAGCAAAGGCGTACTGGTGATTGAGGCCGCTCAGCGTAGCGGTTCGCTGGTGACTGCGCGTTGTGCCCTGGAGCAAGGACGGGACGTTTTTGCGTTACCAGGGCCAATCGGGAACCCAGGTTGTGAGGGGCCACATTGGCTCATTAAGCAAGGAGCGACGTTGGTTACGGCTCCAGAAGATATTCTGGAGAATTTGCAATACGGTTTACATTGGGTGCCAGATGAACCTGAAAATTCAATTTATTCACCAGATCACGAAGAGGTGGCATTGCCATTTCCTGAGCTCCTGGCTAACGTAGGAGATGAGGTAACACCTGTTGACGTCGTCGCTGAACGTGCCGGCCAACCTGTGCCAGAGGTAGTGGCTCAGCTACTCGAACTGGAGTTAGCAGGATGGATCGCAGCTGTACCCGGCGGCTATGTCCGATTGAGGAGGGCATGCCATGTTCGACGTACTAATGTATTTGTTTGAAACATATATCCATAACGAAGCGGAGCTGCGTGTGGATCAGGACAAACTGGAACGGGATCTTACCGACGCTGGTTTTGATCGTGAAGACATCTACAACGCGTTACTGTGGCTGGAAAAACTGGCTGATTATCAGGATGGCCTTGCCGAACCTATGCAGCTTGCATCTGACCCTCTGTCTATTCGTATTTATACGGCGGAAGAGTGCGATCGCCTGGATGCGAGTTGTCGGGGGTTCTTATTATTCCTGGAGCAGATCCAGGTGCTAAACCTCGAAACGCGAGAAATGGTGATTGAGCGTGTACTCGCGCTGGATACAGCAGAATTCGATCTGGAAGACCTGAAGTGGGTGATCCTGATGGTTTTATTCAACATTCCCGGTTGTGAAAATGCGTATCAGCAAATGGAAGAATTACTCTTTGAAGTGAATGAAGGTATGCTGCATTAATCAATCTTCATTCAGTATGAGTTGTTATGGCTAAATCAGCACTGTTTGCGGTGCGTAAAAACGAGCCCTGCCCACAATGCGGGGCTGAACTGGTTATTCGCTCTGGGAAACATGGCCCGTTTCTCGGTTGTTCACAGTATCCGGAATGCGACTATGTCCGTCCGCTAAAATCCTCTGCGGACGGACATATTGTCAAAGTTCTGGAGGGTAAGTTTTGTCCTGAGTGCGGTGCTGAGCTGGTGCTGAGGCAGGGACGATTCGGTATGTTTATTGGGTGTAGTGATTACCCGGCATGTGACCATACTGAACTTATCGACAAACCAGATGAAACGGCGATTGTTTGCCCCCAATGCCGGACAGGCCAGTTGGTCCAGCGGCGTTCCCGTTATGGCAAAACTTTTTACTCCTGCGATCGCTATCCTGAGTGTCAGTTTGTCATCAACTTCAAACCTCTGGCTGGAGAGTGTCCTGAGTGTCACTATCCGCTTCTCATCGAAAAGAAAACCGCACAGGGTGTGAAACACTTTTGTGCCAGTAAACAATGTGGAAAGCCGGTCTCGGCGGAATAAAAAAGTGAATAATAACCTGCCCACAGATCCCATCGCTGCTGCGATAGCGGTTCTGAAACAAGATAAAGTCATCGCTTATCCAACAGAAGCTGTTTTCGGCGTCGGCTGTGACCCAGATAGCGAAACGGCTGTTACTCGTCTGTTGGAACTAAAACAACGACCAATTGATAAAGGCTTGATTTTAATTGCGGCAAATTTTGACCAACTAAAGCCGTATATTGATGACAGCATGCTCACTGATGCCCAACGTGATGCTATTTTCGCGTGCTGGCCAGGTCCCGTTACCTTTGTGTTTCCGGCAGCGATAACGACACCACGTTGGTTAACCGGCCGTTTTGATTCGCTGGCCGTGCGCGTCACGGATCATCCGCTGGTGGTTGCGTTGTGCCAGGCTTATGGCAAACCGTTAGTTTCTACCAGTGCTAATTTGAGTGGTCTACCCCCTTGCAGGACGGTAGAGGAAGTACGCGTGCAGTTTGGTATAGATTTCCCCGTTGTCGAAGGTGATACCGGGGGGCGTTTAAATCCTTCGGAAATCCGTGATGCCTTGACGGGTGAACAATTTCGACAGGGGTAATATGAAAGAAGCCTATGCTGTTTTTGGCAATCCAATCGCGCACAGCAAATCGCCTTTTATTCATCAGCAATTTGCAGAGCAGCTGAATATCGATCACACCTATGGACGGGTGCTGGCGCCAATCAATAATTTTGTGAATACGCTGAACACCTTCTTTGCAGAGGGCGGTAAAGGGGCGAATATTACGGTTCCTTTTAAAGAAGAGGCATTTGCGCGGGCTGATGAATTAACAGAACGGGCATCGCTTGCCGGGGCGGTTAACACGCTTAAGCGTTTGGAAGATGGACGCTTACTTGGGGATAACACCGATGGTATTGGTTTATTAAGCGATCTTGAACGTTTAGCTTTTATTCGTCCCGGATCGCGTATTTTACTTATTGGGGCTGGTGGGGCATCCCGCGGGGTATTGCTCCCTCTTCTTTCTATGGATTGTGCAGTGGCCATCGTAAACCGTACCGCTTCGCGTGCAGAAGAACTGGCTCAGATCTTTTCCCATACCGGTAGCGTTCAGGCCGTGGGATTTGATGAGCTTGAGAATAACACCTTCGATCTCATTATTAATGCGACCTCCAGTGGGATTAGCGGGGATGTTCCGGCTATCCCTGCATCACTGATCAACGCTTCTGTTTATTGCTACGACATGTTTTATCAGAAAGGGAATACGCCGTTCTTGTCCTGGTGCGCATTACAGGGAGCAAAACATTGTGCTGATGGGTTGGGAATGTTGGTAGGGCAGGCGGCGCATGCCGTTTTACTCTGGTATGGCGTATTGCCGAAGACGGAACCCGTCATTAAACAGCTGCAACAGGAACTGTCCGTGTGAACCAGGCTATCCAGTTTCCCGATAGAGAAGAATGGAAGTCAGATATAGATGCTGTCGTTTTCCCGGCGATGGTTCAGGGTATGCAGCTAACATGCGCCATCAACGGAGAGGTATTGGCGCGTCGCTTTGGCGGCAACACGCCTGAACAGTGGATGGAAATTTTTCGGGAGCATCGCTGGGATCTGGAAGATGAAGCCGAAGCATTGATCCAGGCTCAGCAAGAAGATGCTCACGGTTGGGTTTGGTTATCCTGACTCAAATACTCGTCTTTCCATTTCACATAGTTGTTAGCTGAATACTGCAGGCCCGCTTTTTCTTCATCGCTGAGTGGGCGGATCTGTTTAACCGGGCTGCCCAGGTACAGATACCCGCTCTCCAGGCGTTTGTTTTGCGGAACCAAACTTCCCGCGCCAATCATTACGTCATCTTCTACTACGACACCGTCCAGCAGGATCGATCCCATACCGACCAAAACGCGGTTGCCAATGACGCAGCCGTGCAGCATGACTTTATGGCCCACGGTGACATCCTCACCCACGATCAGTGGATTGCCTTGCGGGTTAGATGCTGATTTATGCGTGACATGTAACACGCTACCGTCCTGAATGTTTGTGCGGGCGCCGATTTGTACGTAGTTCACGTCACCACGGATCGCGACCAGAGGCCAGATCCCAACATTATCAGCCAGACGAACATCACCAATGATGACGCTGCTGGTGTCGATCATCACGCGTTTCCCGATCTGCGGGAAAAGATCCTTATAAGGACGCAGTACATCAGACATGTTTACCTCAATAGAATAGAGCAGTAATGAAGACTTTGGTTTGATTATCGAGACTGTGCAAGCGATTTAGTTATCAAAAATCAGGCATATTGTGCAGGAATGTAGCGAAAGGGGTAAAAAACAGCCACTCAGCAAAAAAGATCTAAAAAACACTTGTGCTAAAAAATGGGATCCCTATAATGCGCCTCCATCGACACGGCGGATG
>NZ_SZXN01000068.1:14435-28876 GCF_005281195.1 Citrobacter sp. wls613 | reverse complement strand
AAAGCTGTGGCCAGTTTTTGTTGACCACTACAAGTTCAATCTTTTCCACGATACCAGCAAAAATAGATTTCTGATTGTCCTCAGAAGCAACCATAGCAATCATCTGATTCTGTTCCTGTGACGCTCTGAGAAGCTCCGTAAGGCGGTTAACCTCTTCCTTTAGCTTGTCCTCTTTACTCTTGCCTGAACGTTGCTGAGAGGCTCCTAGCTCGTTAGCGAAGAAGTTAGTTAACCAACGTTCTTGTAAACGACAGCCAGCAGAAGCATTTAACCACTTCAAGAGAACACGCAAATTAACACGTTTCTCTTTTACAGCATCACGCAGCTTAGCCAGTTCAACACCACGAGAAACAGACACACCTGCTTCATTGTTAGATTTCTTAAATGGATCAAGATTAATCAATTTTAGAAAATCACCCGCATTAAGCATCATTTGCAATATCTCCATTCACAAATTTATTTCCACTAAAAAAAAGGCCGGATTTCTCCAGCCCTAATGTTGTATAAAACAGTGCTTTTAGTTAGATATTCCAATACAAGATGACACTATCACCGTGTTTATCGTTGTACACAGTAGTAACATTTGCTGGAGTAGGATCGACAGCAGGTGTTACATCGGCTGCTGGTGCTACATGAATAACAACCGGAGTTGGCTGTGGTACAACAGGAGTCAGTGGAACAACGTGAATCACCACAGGAGTTGGTGCAGGTGGTGTAATGTCAGTGATCGTTTTCACTGTACCAGTTTTCAGGTTGGCAACTTTCTCAGCATAGTGAGCTGGACCATACATGCCGACAGTTGCAATACCCAGCGTATTCACTGAATGTTCAAAGCCATACTCACCATAGGTGGCAACATGCTTGTTATAACCAATACCAGCCTGCTCATTGCCCACATAACCTTGCATGTGGACAGTTACGCCAGTATCGTCACGAACCGCTACCGTACGGCTACGGAAGTCTGGTGC
The DNA here is from genome assembly GCF_005281195.1 of Citrobacter sp. wls613. Taxonomy (NCBI): domain Bacteria; kingdom Pseudomonadati; phylum Pseudomonadota; class Gammaproteobacteria; order Enterobacterales; family Enterobacteriaceae; genus Citrobacter; species Citrobacter sp. wls613. The sequence continues at coordinate 27,908 of NZ_SZXN01000068.1, read as the reverse complement.
GATTGCTGTCTGAGCAACACGAGTCATGTCACCAGATTTCAGCATGTGGTTAACGACGCCAGCATTTGCTACATCGTTATATGCTTTCACTGTCCCAATCGCAGTGTCGCCGTCTTTGGTAGCATGAACACTCAGACCACCAATACCGTCAGCATAGCTACGAATACTCACATGAGATACTTCACCGTTAGTGATGGCTTTAGTGTGAGAACGCATATCAGCAGACACAACTGTAGAAGTTTCACGAGTTATATCACCAATGGTGGTGGTAGTTGTGCCCATGAAAGTGCCGTCTTTAAAAGACGCGGTATGAGTGGTATGGTCTGCAATGTTCTGAGCAACAGGATGATCGCTCATGTTGATAGAACCTTTAGAGAAGCCAGTGAATCCGCCACTAGCGTTCATACGCCCTGCCAGTTTACCACCGAAGGAGTGGCTACCAAACGCATGACCAATATTACCACCATGACCATGACCACCAAAGTTGTGACCACCCATTCCGCCATGACCACCATGACCATGAGCAAAAGCAGACATTGGAAGAACAATTAACATTGCAACCACTGATTTCTTAAACATTATGAAAACTCCATTTAGGATTAATAGGGTGCTATCATCATTAATTCTTTATTTATCGTATGCCGTCTTTCACATAAGTAATTGAAGCTGTGATAGCCATAAGAGCACCAACCCAAACAGCAGGAATGAAAGCAATTAGAGCAATAAATCCCGCGCCTAAACCAGCCATATAAAATTGATCGTCTGTCAGCCAAGCTAACCACCAATAAACACGATCACTTCTATATTCCATGAACATAATAAAGCTCACGAGAACAAACCAGCCTCCAACTTCAAATCCTCTGTTGAGATTTATTTATATAGAAACTCTTGAACAATATTAATTGCTTATTCACTTGGTGCTTTAGTTTTACCTTGTATATCAACATAAGTTAGAACTTGTCCATTATGTTCTACATAGGCGTGATCAGAGTGGTTATCAGTGAGTTAGTCAGATTTTCTTCCTTCTTATCTTGAATAAGTACAGTTGCATTGTGCAGATAGGTTTCTGTCATTCCGTCATCATATGAGATAAACACATCTTCAATAATTTGCCAAAAAGCGACCACAACAAGATTGATAAATGAAACAGGATGAATAGCAACATCACCCGCTATCACATTCATTGTGTACACCTCTACAACATTACGGCTGCTGTAGCTGAAATCATGTCTATCATCTGTTTTTCGATGCGAACAAGATCAGCTAACAGGGCAGCATAACGACGGTATTCACCAACAGGAAGATTAAACACAATATCCATTTCTCCTCGTTCTTGACACGCATTGAAGGAAGCAACAACGTATTCAAAACCACGCTTATCAGTAGCTGCACGAATGGCCCCTTGCACTTGCTTTATGTTTGACTCTGTTACCTTAATCATTGCATGGCATTCAAAGTTAGCCGTCATCAGTGACGGGGGAAGTGCATTATCAATAAACACAAAAGCAAACACAATGATAAACATAGTGAAGCATATGATATGAGCACGAATGGCTAATTGTGGTTGATATGTGTTCTATTTTAAGTGCCATTCATGCTCTGCATAATTGTTAACTTTCAATGGGTAAATCAACGGGTAAACCACGGAGGTATTGAGTGGTGCGTTCCCGCGTATTGTGTTAGCCAGTATGTGATGGCAATGAGGCATGTAGTACGGGGAGGGTTTTATAACGCGTGAGTTATTTACAAGTAAATCCATACCCACCTGTGTATGATATGGACTGCTCAATACACAACATACAAGAGGCATGCACATAACATAGGGTGCGTGTGGCTAAGTGTGTGATATGTCTACGATGAAGTGATAACAGGAGATTATCACGGTGAGAGAACGAGATAGTTTAGCAAGAGTGATCGATTACCTGTAGGCCATGTCACAGGGTAGGGTACACTGAATCGCCTCGTGTTTTCTATGATTCCAGTGTGACCCGCATGATTGCTGGATCTTTAATGTCTCCGTGCTTATCAAAAGTTTGGGTGCTAATCACAGATTGTAAATTCTTCCCACCGGACTCGGTAGCGTTCTCTACACTCCAGGTAATATTCACTGGAGGCATGACATTATGGCGAACACCATCACGGCAGATGAGATTCGGGAACAATTTTCGCAGGCAATGTCAGCAATGTACCAGCAGGAAGTCCCGCAGTACGGCACGTTGCTGGAACTTGTCGCTGATGTGAATCTGGCGGTACTGGAAAATAACCCGACGCTGCATGAAAAACTGGCCAATGCGGATGAGTTAGCGCGTCTTAACGTTGAGCGCCACGGTGCGATCCGGGTAGGGACCGCGCAGGAATTATCCACGCTGCGGCGGATGTTTGCCATTATGGGCATGTACCCGGTCAGCTATTACGATCTCTCCCAGGCGGGCGTTCCCGTCCATTCCACGGCGTTTCGCCCCATCGATGATGCTTCGCTTTCGCGTAATCCGTTTCGGGTGTTTACCTCGCTATTGCGCCTCGAGTTGATCGATAACGTAACATTACGCCAGCGGGCTGCGGATATTCTCGCAAAACGCGATATTTTTACGCGCCGTTGCCACGAATTACTGGATGAGTTTGATGCGCAGGGTAGTTTTACATCTGCCCAGACTCAGGAATTTGTGCATGAAGCATTGGAAACCTTCCGCTGGCATCAGCACGCTACGGTAGATGAAGAGACCTATCACGCGCTACACAACGAACATCGACTGATTGCTGATGTGGTGTGTTTCCCCGGTTGCCACATCAACCACCTGACGCCACGCACGCTGGATATCGACCGTGTGCAGTCGATGATGCCGGAATGTGGTATTGAACCGAAAATCCTTATTGAAGGGCCGCCGCGTCGCGAGGTGCCTATTCTGCTGCGCCAGACCAGCTTTAAAGCGCTGGAGGAGGCGGTGCTGTTTGCCGGTGAAATGCGTGGTACGCACACCGCACGTTTTGGCGAGATTGAACAGCGTGGCGTGGCGCTGACCCCAAAAGGCAGGCAGTTATATGATGAACTTCTGAGTCACGCGGGAACGGGTAAAGACAACCTGACGCACCAGCTGCATCTTCAAGAGGTGTTTAAAGCCTTCCCTGACAGTGAGTTTTTGCTACGCCAGCAGGGGCTGGCCTGGTTCCGCTATCGACTAACGCCGTCGGGCGAGGCGCATCGTCAGGCGATCCGACCAGAGGATGACCCACAGCCGCTGATCGAACGAGGCTGGCTGGTGGCTCAACCGATCACCTACGAAGATTTCTTACCGGTGAGCGCTGCGGGCATTTTCCAGTCTAATCTGGGCAATGAAACCCAGGCGCGCAGTCATGGTAACGCCAGTCGGGATGCGTTTGAACAGGCGCTGGGCTGTGCGGTTTATGATGAGTTTGTGCTGTATCGGGAGGCTGAAGAGCGCAGTAAACGGCGCTGTGGTTTACTTTAATGGAATTTACACGGGATTCGGTCTGTTCCCATCGACATAATATATTTTCGATTTTGTACAGATAATCGGCGACCAACAATTGGATTATTAATGAATTTTGTCTAGAGTGAGCGGTCAGAAATGTGCACTCTCTTGCCGCAGATTTTGACCGGCGCGGGACCATTCACACGACCAGAAGGACTTACTTTCAGGCATGAATCGTAGACGATTTATTAAAGGTTCAATGGCAATGGCCGCCGTGTGCGGAACCAGTGGTATTGCATCACTCTTTTCCCGTGCTGCCTATGCGGCAGAGTCTGACATTGCAGACGGAAAAACCGTACGTTTTGATTTTTCCGTACTGCAATCAATGGCCCATGATTTGGCACAAAAACCGTGGGGCGGTGCGCCGCGCGCGTTGCCGGATACACTGGCGAAACTCACGCCTCAGGCTTACAACAGTATTCAGTACGACGCCGAGCAGTCGCTGTGGAATAACGTTGAAAATCGTCAGCTGGACGCGCAGTTTTTCCATGTCGGCATGGGGTTTCGTCGCCGCGTGCGCATGTTCTCGGTTGATGACAGTACGCATCTGGCGCGTGAGATCCACTTCCGCCCTGAACTGTTCAAATACAACGATGCGGGCGTAGATACCAAACAGCTCGAAGGGCAAACCGATCTCGGGTTCGCTGGTTTCCGCGTGTTTAAAGCGCCGGAACTGGCCCGTCGCGATGTGGTTTCTTTCCTCGGTGCCAGCTATTTCCGCGCCGTCGATGACACCTATCAGTACGGTTTGTCGGCGCGTGGCCTGGCGGTGGATACCTATACCGACAGCAAAGAAGAATTTCCTGACTTTACCGCGTTCTGGTTCGAAACGGTCAAACCGGGTGCGACCAGCTTTACGGTGTATGCGCTGCTCGACAGCCCAAGCGTAACCGGTGCGTTTAAATTTGTGATCCACTGTGAGAAAACGCAGGTGATCATGGATGTGCAGAACCATGTCTACGCCCGTAAAGACATCAAACAGCTCGGCATTGCGCCGATGACCAGCATGTTTAGCTGCGGTAATAACGAACGTCGGATGTGCGATACCATTCACCCGCAAATCCATGACTCCGACCGCCTGGCAATGTGGCGCGGCAACGGGGAGTGGATCTGCCGTCCGCTGAACAATCCACAAAAACTGCAGTTCAATGCCTACACCGATAACAACCCGCGCGGCTTTGGCCTGTTGCAGTTGGATCGTGACTTCTCCCACTATCAGGACATCATGGGCTGGTACAATAAGCGCCCAAGCCTGTGGGTCGAGCCGCGTAACCAGTGGGGCAAGGGGACCATTGGCTTGATGGAGATCCCAACCACCGGTGAAACGCTGGATAACGTTGTCTGCTTCTGGCAGCCGGAGAAGGCGATCAAAGCTGGTGACGATCTGGAGTTCAAATATCGCCTGTACTGGAGCGCACAGCCACCGGTACGCTCACCGTTGGCGCGCGTGTTGGCAACCCGCACTGGCATGGGAGGATTCCCGGAAGGGTGGGCACCGGGCGAGCATTACCCGGAAAAATGGGCGCGCCGCTTTGCCGTTGACTTCGTCGGTGGCGATCTGAAAGCCGCTGCGCCGAAAGGTATTGAGCCGGTGATTACGCTCTCCAGCGGCGAAGCGAAGCAGATTGAAATCCTCTACGTTGAGCCGATCGATGGCTATCGTATTCAGTTTGACTGGTATCCGACCTCTGACTCAACCGAACCGGTAGATATGCGCATGTTCCTGCGTTGTCAGGGCGATGCGATCAGCGAGACCTGGCTGTATCAGTATTTCCCGCCAGCACCGGATAAACGTCAGTACGTTGACGACCGCGAAATGCGTTAATCGCACGGTCTGTGGCTCTCCTGAAGGGGAGTCACAGACCTCATCTCTGCTGAAACATTCTGTACGCTATTTACTCGATCCTGTTCGCATTTTTCCCTATGTCAAATGGGTAAGCTGAAGGTGTGTATTTCTTATACACGCTTTTTGTCCACTAACAGGGAGAAAGTATGTTTCCAGAATACAGAGACCTCATTTCCCGACTGAAATCCGAGAATCCTCGCTTTCTGTCTTTATTCGAAAAACACAACAGCCTTGATCATGAGATTTCCAGACTGGAAGGTTCGGATGGTCGGGGATACAGTTTGGATATTGTTCGCCTGAAGAAACAGAAACTTCACCTGAAGGAAGATCTGCTCAAAATCCTGCAAAAAGAGAGTGTCAGTGAGAGCTAAATAGTACGGCTCTCACTGTGTAAAAGGGCTTTCCGCAAAAAATGGGAAGCCCTTCCTGTCAAAGACTTAATCGACCATAACCCGTTTGTTCGTCGCGCCCCATAGAATCGACATTTCGGTGAACAGCGCACCGCTGATTTCTTCCACTTCCTCTGCGCTAACCTGTGCCTTGCCCTGTTTACCGAACAGCACCACCTCATCACCAGAGGTCACCAGCGGCAAATCGGTCACATCGACAATCAGCGTATTCATTGACGTTTTACCCAGCACCGGTACCCGCTGGCCGCGGATCAGCACATGTCCTGCGTTGCTGAACACGCGACGATAGCCGTCAGCATAACCTGCCGGAATGTTAGCGAGAACGGAATCGCGTTTGAGTGTATATGTACGGTCATAGCCGACGGTATTACCTTTCGGGTAATGGTTTACCGACGCAATCGATGATTTAAACGTCATCACGCGTTTGTATTCTGTGCTGGCGATGGTATCACCATAAAAAATTCCGCCAACGCGCACCAGATCCAGCCATGATTCACGCACGGTCAGCGTGGCGAAGGTATTGGCCACATGCAACGTCACGTCTTCGCGCTTCAGTCCGGTAATCTTGAGAACCTGGGCTGATTGGATATTGAAGCGGGCCAAATCGCGCTTGACCACCGCGGCATCTTCTTCCGGGAAATGCGACATGATGCCGACAATTTTCAGTCCGGGTAAGGCCGAAATAGCGCGGGCTTCTTCCAGTCCGGCCGCCGTGCTGACTTCCAGACCGTTGCGCGACATCCCGCCAGAGTTTAACGCCAGATGAATACGGATGGTTTTGCCTTTCTCCTGAGCAATGGCGCTCAGACGTTTCGCCATGTCCAGATTGCCAATCAGCTCCTCAGTATCAAAATCTGCCGCCTGACGCATCTCTTTTTCCGTGGCATTACGCACGCGCATCAGTTGTGATGTAAAACCGGCCTGACGCACGATGCTGATTTCTTCATTACTGGCGACGCCAATACACTGCACGCCGTTTTGCATCATCACCGGCGTGACGAGAGACAGGTCGTGCCCGTACGCGTCGCCTTTGAGAATGGCGCACAAGCGAGTTTTATCTCCCAGCAACTGCTGAACTTTGTGGATATTATATTCCAGCGCGCTGCGGGAGATCTCCAGGGTGGTATTATCCACCACCACCTGCTTGCTGACTGCATAAGGCACGGGACCGGTCTGCGAGGTGGGAACGGGTTGGTGACAGGCGGTGATCAGAAACAGCGGGATAAGTGCTAAACGACCCAAAGGTGCTGCCATGCTTGCTCCTTAGCAAAAAAATAGCGGTATTATTGTCATCATTGCGGATCATCCCCATGAGGATGCCCGGTTAATCAGAGTAGCGGGTTCAGCGCGGTAGATTGTCGCTAAGTGATTGCTGTTACAGCATAAAAGTATGATGTCCGGGGTGATAAATAGATTAATATCTGCGGATGCCAGTCAGAAATGCCCCGTTAACGAAAGTGAAGGAGATAAACATGCCAGAAGTCATCCCCGTCAGCGACACGCTGGAACTGCGGGCAGTCGAAGAGCAACACGTCACGCCATTGCATCAACTGGTATTCAAAAATAAGCGCTGGCTGCAGCAGTCGCTGAACTGGCCACAGTTTGTCGAATCCGAGGATGACACACGCAAGAACGTGCAGGGCAATATGATGCTGCACCAGCGCGGCTACGCCAAAATGTTCCTTATTTTTGAACAGCAGAACGTGGTGGGGGTGATCTCGTTTAACCAGATCGAACCGTTGAACAAAGCTGCCTATATTGGTTACTGGCTGGATGAAGAACATCAGGGGAAAGGCATACTGTCCCGGGCGCTACAGGCGTTTATTCAACATTACGCGCAGCGCGGTGAGATCCGCCGTTTTATCATTAAATGCCGGGTAGATAACCGTGAAAGCAATCAGGTCGCACAGCGCAATGGTTTCCTGCTGGAAGGTTGTCTGAAGCAGGCGGAGTTCCTCAACGGTGAGTACCATGATGTGAATCTCTACGCCCGTATCATTGATTGCGCCTCAGAATAAGCCTGCCAGAGGCGTGCGGGTAATACGTTGCTCGCCGTTGATCACTTTCGGGCCGCGCAGATGAATTGCGTCGCCTTCAAAGGCCTCGATGCAAGCCTGGCCGGTAACCTCAATGTGATGTTCGATCAGCACTTCGCCCTGGATACAGGCGTGGCCTTCAATGAGAATGCGATCGTCAAGCAGGATTGGGCCACCGCGTAGGCGCGCATGCCCCCCAACCAGCACGTGATGCTTCAGGACGCAGTTACCCTCGATCACGGCGTGCTCCGCCACCTGTGAACTGTAGCGCAGGGTAGGTATGGCATCTTCATCAGTTCCGGAGGTAACCCGAGCATGGCCGTAAACTTTCGTGCAATCGCAGATCCAGACGTTATTTTCTTCATTGCCTTCTATTCGCGCAAAATCAAAAACTTCGGCGCGGTGTTCGATAAAGGCATAATTGACGACAGCGTCGCCATAGATTTGCGCCTGATGCACAACGCGCGAGTTGCTAACGGTTGCGCGGTCATAAATGTGCAAAATCTGGTCGCTTTCACGGGTTAATCCTTTGGCGGCAATGATTTCTGAACCACTCAACACGCGAGCCTCACCGGAAAGGAGGCATTCCCCACGGACAGTCGAATCTTTGACCGTGACGTTGTCACGTATTTCTGCGCCATGGCTGATTTCTGCCTGGTCAATCCATGCGTTATCGCCAACTTGCGTCCCCTCTCTGATCACGCTTGCACGGGTAATGCGGGCGTTGCCGGAGATAACCGCCCCGGCAAAGGCGATGGCATTCTCATCGTAAATCCAGCAATCACCGTTTTGCGCCAGCACGCTTTCGTCGTCAATCCAGCCGCCTGGCGTACCGGCTTGCACATCATTAAAGTCGGTGAGGGCGATGACCTGGTGTAGCAATACGTTTTTTTTGTGGCCATTATCCTGATAACTGAAGGAACGTGGCTCATCGCTCAGACGGTATTTGGTCATAAAGAATTTCCCAGTTGCGCACCTTAGTTAAACGTAGCAAAGTTTTCAGCACTGGCTAAACAGCCGTAAATTCCATAAAATGTATTTCAAATATACTTTAAAAAATAAACAAAATGAGTAATAACAAATACAGTGAGCGAGTTCTTAATCTTCCGGCCGGTTATTTTGGCATGGTACTGGGAACCATCGGGATGGGTTTTGCCTGGCGATATGCCAGTCAGATATGGCCGGTGAGTCACTGGATAGGTGACGGTCTGGTGATCCTCGCGATGGTCATTTGGGGGCTGTTGACGCTGGCATTTATGACCCGTCTGGTGCGTTTTCCCCACAGCGTGCTGGCGGAAATACGCCATCCGGTGATGAGCAGTTTTGTCAGTCTTTTCCCTGCCACCACCATGCTGGTGGCGATTAGTTTTGTTCCCTGGTGCCGGCCCTTAGCCGTGGTCTTGTTTGGTATTGGGGTGGTGATCCAGCTGTCGTACGCAGCCTGGCAAACGGCAGGGCTGTGGCGGGGTTCTCATCCGGAAGAAGCTACCACGCCGGGTTTGTATCTGCCGACCGTGGCCAATAACTTTATCAGCGCCATGGCCTGCGGCGCGCTTGGTTACACTGATGCCGGGCTGGTGTTTCTCGGGGCGGGCGTCTTCTCCTGGTTAAGCCTTGAGCCGGTTATTCTGCAGCGTTTACGCAGTTCTGGTGAACTGCCGGCGGTATTACGTACCTCGCTGGGTATTCAACTGGCTCCTGCGCTGGTGGCCTGTAGTGCCTGGCTCAGCGTCAACGGTGGCGAAGGCGATACGCTGGCAAAAATGTTGTTCGGCTATGGCCTGCTGCAACTGCTGTTCATGTTGCGTCTCATGCCGTGGTATCTGTCTCAGCCGTTTAATGCATCATTCTGGAGCTTCTCGTTCGGCGTCTCGGCGCTGGCAACGACGGGGCTGCATTTAGGCCACGGCAGCGAGTCAGGTTTTTTTCATACGCTGGCGATCCCGCTGTTTATTTTTACCAATTTTATCATTGCGCTATTACTGATACGCACGTTTGCATTGCTGATGCAGGGAAAACTGCTTATTCGCACGGAGCGTGCAGCATTACTGAAATCTGAGGATAAATAATGACCCGTTGTGACGAAAACTACTTTACTGAGAAATATGATTTAACCCGCACGCATTCTGATGTTGTCGAGGCGGCAAAAATTGTTACGCCAGGCAAAACATTAGATTTAGGCTGTGGGAATGGTCGTAATAGCCTGTACCTGGCGGCTAACGGTTATGACGTGACGGCGTGGGATAAAAACCCAATGAGCATTGCCAACCTTGAGCGCATTAAAGACGCAGAAGGGCTGACCAATCTGCACGCTGAGGTAGCGGACCTCAATGCGTTACGCTTTGACGGTGAATATGATTTTATTCTTTCCACCGTGGTGATGATGTTCCTCGAAGCAAAAACTATTCCGGGCTTGATTGAAAATATGCAACGCTGCACCAAACCGGGCGGATATAACCTGATCGTCGCGGCAATGGATACCGATGATTTTCCGTGCACCGTTGGGTTCCCGTTTGCGTTTAAAACCGGAGAATTACGCCGCTATTACACCGGATGGGATCTGCTGAAATATAACGAAGATGTGGGTGAACTTCATCGTACGGATGAGAACGGCAACCGTATTAAACTGCGCTTTGCAACAATGTTGGCGCGTAAAGCTGGTTAACCTACCCATTTGTGATAAGCCTTTCTACGTTCAGCATTTTTTTTGTGCTGAACGTTAAGATAACGTTAAGATAAATTTGTGCGGTCCTTACCATTTTTAGTGCATCCAAAATGATTCTGATTTGCTATTCTTTTCAGGCACCATTGCGAAAACTAAAGGGACCGTTTCATGCGTACTCAAACTTTATTTAAAGTTGCAGTGCTTACTGGCCTGTTGGCATTATCTGGCTGTGCATCAAAAGTGACTCAGCCGGAGAAATACTCTGGGTTTTTAAAAGACTATTCTGGCCTGAAGGAAACTAAATCAGCAACGGGGCAACCGGTGCTTCGTTGGGTTGACCCTAGCTTTAATGAATCTAAATACGACAATATCGTTTATAACCCGATTACGTATTATCCGGTTCCTAAACCAACCACTCAGGTTGGACAACAGGTTCTTGATAGGCTGCTGAGCTATACCAATACTCAAATGAAAACCTCCATTGGTAAGCGTAAGCCGCTGGTGACAACGCCTGGCCCACGTACTTTGATTTTCCGCGGGGCGATCACTGGTGTTGATACCAGTAAAGAAGGGCTGCAATTCTATGAAGTGGTTCCGGTTGCACTGGTTGTTGCCGGTACACAAATGGCAACAGGGCACCGTACCATGGATACCCACCTCTATTTTGAGGGTGAGTTGATCGATGCGGCAACCAATAAGCCGGTAATTAAAGTTGTCCGTAAGGGCGAAGGCAAAGATCTGAATAACGAGAGTACGCCGATGGCGTTCGAAACGTTGAAGAAAGTTGTTGATGACATGGCGACCGATGCCTCCATGTTTGACGTAAATAAAAAGCAATAATGAAAAACGCACCGTCTGCTTTCTGCGGATGGTGCGATTTTTTTCAGGCGACCCGGCGGCGGTACAGCAGTTTCCCCATCAGCATTTCCGGGCGGGTGAACATCACCAAATTCCCCAGTAAAATCAGCACTAATCCGGCAATGGCATTAATCTGCCAGACATACCCCTCATACAGCGTAGACAGCGTCAGTGCCACCAGTGGAAAAAGCAGCGTGCTGTAGGCCGCCTTGCTGGGACCGATACGTCCGACCAGCGTGAAATAGGCGCCAAAGGCAATCACCGAACCAAAAATTGCCAGATACAACAGCGCGCTAAGATAACTGAAGGTCCACTGAGGTGTGAAGTTGTCGCCGCGCACCAGGGCAATGGTAGCAATCAACACGGTGCCGTATAACATCGCCCAGCTGTTGGTGGTCATCACCTCGAGGCCATTTTTCTGATGGCGCAGGCTTATCATGTTGCCCAGTGAGAAACCAAACGTGCCGAGGGCGCTCAAGCCAATGCCCAGCAGCAGTGAATGATTTAACCCGCTGTTGACTAAATCTTGCCAGAACAAGGTGACGATGCCTGTCAGGCCCAGTCCGGCGGCGACATAAAAACGTCGCGGCGGTTTTTGACCAAAAAACAAGTAGCTATTAACCGCGTTGAACAGGACTGCCATTGAGAAAATAACCGATTCGAGTCCGGTATTGATCCATGCGGCGGCAGTGTAAAAACACCAGAAGTTAAAACAAAAAACGCAGCCGCCTTGTAACAAACAAAACAGATGGTCACGTGCGGAAAGCTTACGCAATTTTCCGCTGACCAGCAGAATGACTATCATCACCGTGCTGGCAACGGCAAAGCGCCAGAAGATAGAAACAGGGGCGGCAACCGGGCCTTGTTGCAGGTAAATGGCAATCCATGTCGTGCCCCATATCACCACTACCAGACTGTACAACAGTGCGTTCATACATCGCTCTCATTTTGCCTATTCAAAGGCAGACTGTGCCACGCCACTTCCGAGGGCGCTTTCATCCGATTGCGGGAGACTTGCAAAATCTTGCGCTTTTTTTTATGCAAAGCGGAAAAGAGGGCTGTTAACACCCTGTTGCTGAGATAGACTGAAAGTCTGCTCACAACGTCTTTGAAAGTGATGGTATGCCTCAGCCCTACGATGCCTTTGAAAACTTACGCAAACATAATGCCGTGCTGCATGAATCGGTTGCGTTACATTCTGGGATTCAGCTGGCGGCGTGGTCGAACAAACGCGATACCATCACCCAATATTGCGATCACCATACGCTCAGTTTGTATGTGGCAGATGGCTATGAGAGTTACCACAAAACGGCGGGCGGCTGGAAGAACGGCGGTGGCCCGGACCGCTTCTGCCTGATGCCCAAAGAGAGTGAATCCAGTTGGGATATCCGCGACGATCTGTCGTTTGTGCATCTCTACTGCACCGACGCGCATTTGCGTGAGGTGGGGGAGAAAGTCTGGGATAAGAGCCCTTATAGCGTCACGCTGGACGAACATACTTTCGGCAGCGATCCGGGGATCACCGCTGTGTACCGCCAGTTTCTGCTTGGTAATGACTGGCAACAGCCTGCTAACCATCTCACGCTGAGCGCCGCATCTTCGCTGTTATTAACGCACCTGATCCAGCATTACAGTAACGTACAATGGCGACCGCCGGTGGTGACGGGCGGACTCGCGCCCGTCACCTTGCGTAATGTGCTGGCCTATATCGACGCGCATTTGGCGTACCCCATCACCCTGAGCGATTTGGCAGGTGAAGCGGTGTTGAGCGATTTTCACTTCGCCCGAATGTTCCGCCAGTCGATGAACATGGCGCCCCATCAGTATGTCATGCAGCGCCGTATGGCGCTGGCGCAGCAGCTGGTTTGTTACTCTTCCCGCAGCTTGTCTGATATCGCGATGGCCTGCGGGTTTAGCTCCGCCAGCCACTTCAGCAACCGTTTTAAGCAGGTGACGGGCAAAACGCCCTCGCAGCTACGTGCGGCGCGCTAATCTCAGCACCGTGTAGCACACCCCTCCGGCAATTAATCCCCAAAATGCAGATCCAATCCCCAGCAGCGTCAAACCACTGGCGGTGACCAGAAAGGTGATAATCGCCGCGTCACGCTCGGCTTCGTGATGCAGCGCCTGATACAGGCTGCCGCTAATCGTCCCCAGCAGCGCCAGA
>NZ_SZXN01000068.1:0-14375 GCF_005281195.1 Citrobacter sp. wls613 | reverse complement strand
AGGGCCGCCATTAACCCGGTCACTGAACCGCCGAATACGCCTGCCAGCAGATAGAAACCCCCCGCGGCGGCGGCGGCTAACCAGCGTCGCTGGGCGTCCGGGTGCGCTTCCGGGCTTTGGCATATCGCGGCGGTGATGGCGGCAATACAGATGGAGTAGACGCCAAACGGGGAAAACAACAGCGCCAGCAGGCCGGTGAACACGATCAACGGCGAAACGGGTAATGAATAGCCGGAGGCCTTCATGGTGGTAATGCCGGGGGCATTTTGCGAGGCCATGGTGACCAGAAACAGCGGCAAAGCAATACTGATGCTGTGGGCGAGGGAAAAATGGGGGGCGATAAATTCCGGCATCACCGGTGAGAGAGTGATGTTGTTAGTGACAACGTCACATTTTATCAAAGCAATCATTATTCCCACCAACATCGCAGCAATGACCGCGTAGCGCGGGGCGACAACTTTGAGCACCAACCACGCCAGTAGCATGCTGCCGCACAGGAGCAGCTCGTTGTTCAAACTATTAAATGCCTGTAGGCCAAAACGCAGCAGGATCCCAGCCAGCATCGCTGACGCCAGCGAGTGAGGGATGACTTGCATCAGTCGGGCGAACAATCCTGTCACGCCGCACAGGACAATCAGCGCATTGGCGACAATAAATACGCCAATAGCCTCCTGAATAGTGACACCCTGCAGACCGGTGACCAGCAGCGCTGCACCGGGCGTTGACCACGCGGTTAATATCGGCGCACGGTACCATAACGTTAATGCCAGCGTACTGACGCCCATGGCGATGCCCAGCGCGGTCATCCAGCCGGCAATTTGCCCGGTAGTTGCCCCGGCGGCTATCGCTGCTTGCCAGATAATCGCCGCTGAACTGGCGTAGCCGACCAGCACAGCAACAAAACCAGACAGTACGGTAGGCAGAGGGAGTGAATATGTGCGCATAGCGGCTCCGCGTGCGTTATAACGGTCGGTCACTGTAGCACTGTGCGCTATAGCGTACAAGTGATAGTCTAGTGCTTTGCCACATGAGATCGAGGGAGATAACGAATGGACAATGTTACCCACTATCTGGCGACCACGCTCAGGGCGTTACGTCAGCAGCGGGAATGGAGCCTTGCACGTCTGGCGCAGGAGACCGGCGTGTCAAAAGCCATGCTGGGGCAGATTGAACGCAACGAATCCAGCCCAACGGTGGCGACATTATGGAAAATCGCCACCGGACTGAACGTTCCCTTTTCGAGCTTTATCACGCCGCCGGAAGCGGAGAGCACGCCCGCATTCGACCCGCAGCAGCAGGCGATGATCGTCACGCCGCTGTTCCCGTGGGATCCACAGCTCTGCTTTGACCATTTTTCGATACTGCTGGCACCGGGAGCGCTTAGCGAATCTACCCCGCATGAGACCGGCGTTATTGAACATGTGGTGGTGATTAATGGCCTGCTGGATATGGACATTGACGGCAGATGGCGAACGTTAAAAACCGGTGAGGGAGTGCGTTTTGCCGGGGATACCGCACACAGTTATCGGAACAGCAGTGAACTGCCGGTTCACTTTCATTCGCTCATCCATTACCCACGGAGTTAATAGGGAAAACTATTTCGCAACGTCGCGCTTCTGACTACAATAGCCGCCATTTTACCGCTTTTGGATGGTAACAACCGTATGCCTCAGCAACCTCATCGTCTTGAATTGTTAAGCCCGGCCCGTGATACCGCGATTGCGCGCGAAGCCATTTTGCACGGCGCAGATGCCGTTTACATTGGTGGACCGGGGTTTGGTGCACGTCATAATGCCAGTAACAGCCTGAAGGATATCGCTGAACTGGTGCCTTTCGCCCATCGCTATGGGGCAAAAATCTTTGTGACGTTGAACACGATTTTACACGATGATGAGCTGGAACCCGCTCAGCGGTTGATTACCGACCTGTATCAGACCGGCGTTGATGCCCTGATTGTACAGGATATGGGGATTCTGGAGCTGGATATTCCGCCCATTGAGCTGCATGCCAGCACCCAGTGTGATATTCGCAGCGTCGAGAAGGCTAAGTTTCTCGGTGATGTGGGGTTTACCCAGATTGTACTGGCGCGCGAGCTGAGTCTGGAACAGATTAGCGCCATCCATCAGGCTACCGACGCGACCCTGGAGTTTTTTATTCACGGTGCGTTGTGTGTGGCGTATTCCGGCCAATGCTATATTTCCCATGCCCAGACCGGGCGCAGCGCTAACCGTGGTGACTGCTCTCAGGCTTGTCGCCTGCCGTATACCCTGAAAGACGATCAGGGGCGGGTGGTGTCATACGAAAAACACCTGCTGTCGATGAAAGATAACGATCAGACCGCTAATCTGGGCGCGTTGATCGACGCAGGCGTGCGGTCCTTCAAAATTGAAGGCCGCTACAAAGACATGAGCTACGTGAAGAATATCACCGCCCATTATCGCCAGATGCTGGATGCGATTATCGAACAGCGCGGTGATTTGGCCCGTGCCTCAGCCGGTCGTACAGAACATTTCTTTACCCCCTCAACGGACAAAACGTTCCACCGTGGCAGCACAGATTACTTTGTCACCGCCCGCAAAGGGGATATCGGTGCATTTGACTCGCCGAAGTTTATCGGCTTGCCGGTAGGCGAAGTGCTGAAGGTGGGTAAAGATCACCTTGATGTTGAAGTGACGGAGCCGCTGGCTAACGGCGATGGCCTGAACGTGTTGATCAAACGCGATGTGGTTGGATTTCGCGCCAATACCGTCGAGAAAACGGGGAACAATCGCTATCGGGTCTGGCCGAATGAAATGCCGGCCGATCTGCATAAAGTGCGTCCGCATCATCCGTTGAATCGTAACCTCGATCATAACTGGCAGCAGGCGTTGACCAAAACGTCCAGCGAACGTCGCGTGGCGGTTGATATTGAACTGGGCGGCTGGCAGGAACAGCTGATCCTGACGCTCACCAGCGAAGAGGGCGTGAGCATCACCCACACGCTGGATGGCCAGTTTGAGGAAGCGAACAACGCGGAAAAAGCGCTGAGCAATTTGCAGGAGGGGCTGGCAAAGCTTGGGCAGACGCTGTATTACGCCCGTGATATTCAGGTGAATCTGCCGGGCGCACTGTTTGTGCCGAACGGTCAGCTTAATCAGCTGCGTCGTGACGCCGTTGAAATGCTGGACGCAGCGCGACTGGCCAGTTACCAGCGTGGCCGCCGCAAACCGGTAGCCGACCCGGCCCCGGTTTACCCGCAAACGCATCTGAGTTTTCTGGCAAACGTCTATAACCATAAAGCGCGCGCGTTTTATCACCGTTATGGTGTTCAGCTGATTGATGCTGCTTATGAAGCGCATGAGGAAAAAGGCGAGGTGCCGGTGATGATCACCAAGCACTGCCTGCGTTTTGCCTTTAATCTATGCCCAAAACAGGCCAAAGGTAACATCAAAAGCTGGAAAGCGACGCCAATGCAGTTGGTCAACGGTGACGATGTGCTGACGCTGAAATTTGATTGCCGACCGTGCGAAATGCACGTCATCGGCAAGATGAAACATCACATTCTGAAAATGCCGTTGCCGGGCAGCATCGTGGCTTCCGTCAGTCCGGATGAACTGATGAAAACGCTGCCGAAGCGTAAAGGCTAAGCGTTAACTTTGATGGGTATCGGGTTTGCGTGATTTTTGCCAGTGATGGTGTTCGCGGAGATCGGCGGCGGATTCTTCCGCCGTCATACGCAGTTCATCACTGTCAGCCGTGTGACGTAATAAGTGATCGGCATCCTGCACCTGAAGATATTCATGTCCCTGATTAGTAGCGAAAAGCTGGCCAGAAAAAAGCGCACTGGTCAGCAATAACACCGTTAACCCTTTCTTAAACATCATTCACCCTCTGGTACGTTTTAACAAAAATTGCGGTAATTTCGTCGAGTGACTATTTCATTATTTAATCGGGTTAAAGGCAATCGGTGTTTCATCAATTCGCCGGTTATTGCATTTTTGTTTATATAACGTTGGGATTTTAGCTGTCGGGTAACGCTACGCTACCCGACCAATATGAATGCAGACTCAGGACTTAAAACCTGCTGCCGTCATCAGCACACGGAAGACCATGCCAACAGCGGCCAGGGCCAGCACGCTGCCGCCCCACAAGATCACCAGCCACATCAGGCGTTTCCAGATTGATTGTTGCATCAATGATACCCCTCACCAGGTTGAACTTTGCCGCGAAAAACGTAATAGCTCCAGAAGGTGTAGACGAGGATTATTGGGATAATCAACAAGGCACCTACCAGCATAAAGCCCTGACTTTGTGGCGGGGCTGCCGCCTGCCAGAGGGTGATGGACGGTGGAATGATATGCGGCCAGATGCTGATCCCCAGTCCGCTGAAACCGAGGAAAATTAGCCCCAGCGTCAGGATAAACGCCAGTGCATGGCTGTGCTGCTGGCCCAGCGAACGCCACAACCACAGGCTGATCAGTGCGACCAGGAGTGGAACCGGCATCAGGAACCACAGGTTTGGCAGGCTAAACCAGCGATCGGCAATGGCGCTGTGCGCCAGCGGTGTCCACAGGCTGATAATGGCAATGACGACCAGCAACGCCAGCAGCAGTTTTTTGGCGGCGTTGCGCATTTTATCCTGTAGTGGATTTTCGCTTTTCATCACCAGCCATGTCGCACCCAGCAGCGCATAGGCCACTACCAGGCCCACGCCGCAAAACAGCGTGAAAGGGGTGAGCCAGTCGAAAGGTCCGCCGCTGTAGCTGCGTCCGCTGACTGAGAATCCATTAAGCACCGCACCGACGACAACGCCCTGGGTAAAGGTGGCGAGGATTGAACCGCATATAAACGCTTTATCCCAGAATGGCCGGTGTGCGGGCGTTGCTTTGAAACGAAACTCAAAGGCCACACCGCGAAAAATCAGGCCGATTAGCATCAGGGTTAAGGGGATGGTCAGCGCATCGACGATCACCGCGTAGGCCAGCGGAAAGGCACCAAACAAGCCTGCGCCCCCCAGCACCAGCCAGGTTTCATTGCCGTCCCAGACCGGCGCGACGCTGTTGACCATCACATCGCGATCGTCGGGGTCCTGAATGGCCGGAAATAAAATGCCAATCCCAAGGTCGAAACCATCCATCACGATATACATCAGGGTGGCGAACACGATGATAACGAACCAGATAACTGATAAATCAATACCCATTAGCGATGTGCCTCCGGTTGAGAATCGAGGACCGCAGCGGAAAGCGGTCGTGCAGGAGTACCCGTTGGCGGACTCGTCGGGTCATCTTCCTGCGGTCCTTTACGGATCAGGCGGATCATGTAGCTGTAGCCCACACCGAAGACCGAACTGTAAACCACAAAGAAGGCCATCAGGCTGATGCTCATGTGCAAATCGCCATGTGCGGAAACCGCATCCGCCGTCCGTTGCAGGCCGTAAACAACCCACGGCTGACGACCGACTTCGGTGGTCACCCATCCGGCCAGAATGGCAATCAGACCGGAGGGTCCCATCCATAGTGCGAAGCGCAGGAAAGGACGCGAGGTATACAGGCGTTGTTTGTAGCGCAGCCACAGGGCAAATGTGCCGAGCAAGATCATCAACATCCCCAGTCCCGCCATAATGCGAAACGACCAGAACACCATGGTGGAGTTAGGACGATCTTCTTTCGGAAATTCTTTCAGAGCCGGAACTTGTTTATCCAGACTGTGGGTCAAAATCAGGCTGCCCAGCGCGGGTATTGCCAGCCCGTAGCGGGTGCGCTCCTGTTCCATATCCGGCCAGCCGAACAGCAACAGCGGGGTCGGTTCACCGGACACGTTTTCCCAGTGGCCTTCAATGGCGGCAATCTTGGCGGGTTGATGCTTCAGGGTGTTAAGTCCATGCATATCACCAATCAACGCCTGTAATGGGGCGACGATCAGCATCATCCACAGGGCCATTGAAAACATGGCACGAATTGCCGGCGTATTATTTCCACGTAATAGATGCCAGGCCGCCGACGCCGCGACAAACAGGGCGCTGCTCAGGAAGGCGGCGACGGACATATGCAGTAGACGATAGGGGAAGGACGGATTGAAGATGACGGCAAACCAGTCCACCGGCACGACTTGTCCGTTGATAATTTCGTAACCCTGCGGTGTTTGCATCCAGCTGTTGGAGGCGAGGATCCAGAAAGTTGAAATAATGGTGCCCAGCGCGACCATACAGGTGGCGAAGAAGTGCAGACCTGGACCCACGCGCTGCCAGCCAAACAGCATCACGCCAAGGAATCCTGCCTCGAGGAAGAAGGCGGTCAGTACTTCATAGGTCAGCAGCGGCCCGGTGATACTCCCGGCGAACTCGGAAAAACCGCTCCAGTTGGTACCGAACTGGTAGGCCATTACCAGGCCCGAAACCACGCCCATACCAAAGTTGACGGCGAATATTTTAGACCAGAAATGATACAGCGAACGCCAGGTGGGATTTTTGGTTTTCAGCCACAGACCTTCAAGCACCGCCAGATAGCTGGCAAGACCGATAGTAATGGCTGGAAAGATGATGTGAAACGACACCGTAAACGCGAACTGGATGCGCGCCAGGTGAAACGCGTCAAGACCGAACATGCTTAACTCCGCAGGCAAAATTGATTTAGCGCAATTCTATGCCTGAGGAACAGTGGGGGGCAGAAACAGAACAGTTCTTTTTAACCATAACAGTTGCGGTGCTGTTATTTGTTAGTGGTACTGATATGAAAACTTCATTTTTTAAACGCCCATAAAATCAATCATTTATTCTATTTAAAGCACGCGACGAAAATTGATGCTGTGCAGGCTCGCGGTGTGAGCATGTGGTTAACCGCTTTCGTTCACAATGCAGTAAAAACACAATCCCATAACAGTTGTCAGAATGTTGTTAATTTTATTGACTGATATACACTGCGAGCGTCACCTGCATCTGACTCCCGAGAATCATCATGAAAAAATATCAACGGCTGGCGGAACAAATTCGCGATCAAATCGCCTCTGGCGTCTGGCAACCCGGCGATCGTCTACCTTCTTTACGTGAACAGGTGGCGACCAGTGGGATGAGTTTTATGACCGTCGGCCATGCTTATCAGCTGCTGGAAAGTCAGGGGCGGATCATTGCGCGGCCGCAATCCGGCTATTATGTTGCCGCGCGGCCCGAACGTGAGTCGGCAACCCCGCAATCGCAGGTTGTGCGCGATGAAGCGGTCGATATCAACACGTATATTTTTGACATGCTGCAGGCCAGCCGGGATGCTTCGGTGATGCCGTTTGCGTCCGCATTTCCCGACCCCCGTTTATTTCCCCTGCAGCAGCTTAACCGTTCGTTGGCGCAGGTGAGCAAAACGGCGACGGCAATGAGCGTGATTGAAAACCTGCCGCCGGGTAATGCCGAATTGCGCAATGCCATTGCCCGTCGCTATGCCCAGCAGGGGATCACTATTTCGCCGGATGACATTGTGATTACCGCCGGGGCGCTGGAAGCCCTCAACCTGAGCCTGCAGGCAGTGACCGAACCTGGCGACTGGGTGATTGTCGAAAATCCCTATTTTTACGGCGCCTTGCAGGCGCTTGAAAGGCTACGTTTAAAAGCGCTGTCTGTTGCCACCGACGTCAAGGACGGGATCGATCTCGTTGCACTGGAGCAGGCTTTACAAGAGTATCCGGTGAAGGCTTGCTGGCTGATGACCAACAGCCAAAACCCGTTGGGGTTTACGCTCAGCGCAGAGAAAAAGGCCCATCTGGTCGCGTTGCTGGAAAAATACAACGTGATGCTGATCGAGGATGATGTTTACAGCGAGCTGTATTTTGGCCGTGAAAAACCGCTGCCCGCCAAAGCCTGGGATCGTGGCGACAGAGTGCTACACTGTTCGTCGTTTTCAAAATGCCTGGTACCCGGATTTCGTGTTGGCTGGGTGGCGGCGGGGAAGCATGCGCGGCGCATTCAGCGGCTTCAGTTGATGAGCACCTTATCAACCAGTTCCCCGATGCAACTCGCATTGGTGGATTACCTCTCTACCCGGCGTTATGACGCGCATTTGCGTCGGCTACGTCGTCAACTGGCAGAACGCAAACAGCAAGCCTGGCAAACGCTGCTGCGCCATCTTCCGGCGGAAGTCAAAATTCATCATAGCGATAGCGGCTATTTTCTGTGGCTCGAACTGCCTGAACCGCTTGATGCGGGCGAACTCAGCACGCAGGCACTGGCGCACCATATCAGCATTGCACCGGGGAAAATGTTCTCGACGTCAGGAACCTGGACACGCTTCTTTCGCTTCAATACCGCATGGCACTGGGGAGAACGCGAAGAGCAGGCCGTGAAACAACTTGGGAAATTAATTCGCGAGATGATGAAATAATAATGAATGGGCTATTCAATATAAAAGAATAGCCCATTCTTATTTTTGAAATAGCACCAGTAAAATCACGATGTTATTTTTTCAGGTGCAACCATACAAAATATCAATACCTCTAATTATTCCCCTCCGTGCTTCTAACTCGTTGTCTATACTCCAGAAGATTAAATAACGTTGCAATAACTGACAGCGTAATGAGCGTTAGCTCACAACCTGATTAAATTTCCTTGCGCCAGCAGGAACGCTGCCAACACCCCGACTACTTTTAGGAAAGGACATATATTTACGGCAAGGCTGCCGCTCATTATTTTTTTTCGACAGGAGTAAGACGTTATGAGCAAGCAATTTGCCCTCACGAGCCTGTGTGCGCTCAGTATGACGCTGATGACCGCCCACGCAGCTGAACCCCCAACATCATTAGATAAACCAGAAGGACGCCTGGATATTATTGCCTGGCCGGGGTATATCGAACGTGGCCAAACGGATAAACAATATGACTGGGTCTCACAGTTTGAGAAGGAAACGGGCTGCGCGGTGAATGTGAAAACGGCGGCCACCTCAGACGAAATGGTTAGCCTGATGGCAAAAGGCGGATATGACCTGGTCACGGCATCCGGTGACGCGTCACTGCGTTTAATTATGGGGAAACGTGTTCAACCTATTAATACTGCACTTATTCCGAACTGGAAAATCATCGATCCGCGTGTAGTCAACGGCGAATGGTTTAATGTCGGGGGAAAAGTGTACGGCACACCGTATCAGTGGGGGCCAAACCTGCTGATGTACAACACCAAGACCTTCCCAACGCCGCCGGATAGCTGGAAAGTGGTGTTTGTAGCGCAAACCCTGGAAGACGGCAAAAGCAATAAAGGGCGCGTCCAGGCTTACGACGGTCCGATTTATATCGCCGATGCGGCGTTATTTGTTAAAGCCACCCAACCACAACTGGGCATTACCGACCCCTATCAGCTGACCGAGAAACAGTATCAGGCCGTCATTAAGGTCCTGAGAGATCAGCATAGTCTGATCCATCGCTACTGGCATGACACCACCGTGCAAATGAGTGATTTTAAAAACGAAGGTGTTGTCGCCTCCAGCGCATGGCCTTATCAGGCTAACGCCCTGAAGGCTGAAGGGCAACCTGTCGCCACCGTCTTCCCAAAAGAAGGGGTTACCGGTTGGGCGGATACCACCATGTTGCACAGCGAAGCAAAACATCCGGTCTGTGCTTACAAATGGATGAACTGGTCATTAACCCCGAAAGTGCAGGGCGACGTTGCCGCCTGGTTTGGATCGCTGCCGGTCGTGCCTGAGGGATGCAAAGCCAGCCCGCTGCTGGGTGAAAAAGGATGTGAAACCAATGGCTATAGCTATTTCGACAAAATCGCCTTCTGGAAAACGCCGATCGCCGAAGGGGGCAAGTTCGTTCCTTACAGTCGCTGGACGCAAGATTACATAGCCATTATGGGCGGTCGCTGATTCCGCTGGGGGTTTTATGACGTACGCAGTGGAATTTAACAATGTCTCGCGATTGTACGGGGATGTTCGTGCCGTCGATGGGGTCAGTATTGCGATTAACGATGGTGAGTTTTTCTCTATGCTGGGGCCATCCGGCTCTGGCAAAACTACCTGTCTGCGCCTGATAGCTGGTTTTGAACAGCTGTCAGGCGGTGCAATTAGCATTTTTGGCAAGCAGGCCAGCGAGTTGCCGCCCTGGGAGCGGGACGTCAACACGGTATTTCAGGATTACGCGTTGTTTCCGCATATGTCGATCCTCGATAACGTGGCCTATGGGTTGATGGTTAAAGGGATGGATAAAAAACAGCGCCATGCCAAAGCGCGAGAAGCGCTGGAGAAGGTGGCGCTCGGCTTCGTTTATGAGCGTAAACCGTCGCAGCTTTCCGGTGGACAGCGCCAGCGCGTGGCGATCGCCCGCGCACTGGTTAATGAACCACGCGTGCTGCTGTTGGATGAACCGCTTGGGGCGCTGGATCTTAAACTGCGTGAACAGATGCAGTTGGAATTGAAAAAACTACAGCAGGCGCTGGGCATCACCTTCATTTTTGTTACCCACGATCAGGGTGAGGCGCTGTCGATGTCCGATCGCGTGGCGGTGTTTAATAACGGCCGCATTGAGCAAGTGGACTCTCCCCGTGAACTCTATATGCGCCCACGCACGCCGTTTGTGGCGAGCTTTGTCGGGACATCCAACGTCTTTGATACCGCCATGTCGGCGAATGTCTGCGGCCTGCAGGGAATGTTCTCTCTGCGCCCGGAACACATTCGCTTGAATGATCCTGGCGCGGAAGTGCAGGCGCCGGGCGTTATTCAGGCGGTGCAGTATCAGGGGGCCGCGACGCGGTTTGAGCTAAAACTGGCTGGTGGCGAAAAGTTGCTGGTAAGCCAGGCGAACCTGACGGGAGAAACGCTGCCGTCAACGCTGTCGCCGGGGCAGCAGGTCATGGCCTCGTGGTCACGTGACGTGATGGTCCCGCTGGTTGAGGAGAGGTGAATGGCGATGAACGTTTTACATTCACCTCCCCAGACCACCAGGTTGAACAAAATCTCAGGTTATTTCTGGCGTAATCCGGGGCTGGGGCTGTTTTTACTGCTGCTCGGACCGCTGATGTGGTTTGGTGTCGTCTACTTTGGTTCATTGCTGACATTACTGTGGCAAGGGTTTTATACCTTTGACGATTTCACCATGTCCGTTACGCCAGATCTGACGCTGGCGAACCTGCAGGCGCTGTTTAACCCGGCGAATTACGACATCATTTTACGCACGTTGACCATGGCAATAGCGGTGACTATTGCCAGCGCCATTCTGGCGTTTCCGATGGCGTGGTATATGGCGCGTTACACCAGCGGCAAGATGAAGGCCTTTTTTTACATCGCCGTCATGTTGCCAATGTGGGCCAGCTATATCGTCAAAGCCTACGCGTGGACGTTGCTGTTGGCTAAAGACGGCGTGGCGCAGTGGTTTTTAACCCATCTCGGGCTGGAGCCGATTCTGACCGCGTTTCTGACGCTGCCAGCCGTGGGCGGGAATACGCTGTCGACTTCAGGATTAGGGCGTTTTCTGGTTTTCGTCTACATCTGGCTACCTTTTATGATCCTGCCGGTACAGGCTGCGCTGGAACGGTTACCGCCGTCATTGCTGCAGGCTTCGGCGGATTTGGGCGCCCGCCCGCGTCAGACCTTCCGCTATGTAGTGCTGCCGCTGGCTATCCCCGGTATTGCTGCGGGTTCAATCTTTACCTTCTCGCTGACGCTGGGTGATTTTATTGTGCCGCAACTGGTGGGGCCGCCGGGTTTTTTCATCGGCAACATGGTCTATTCGCAACAAGGGGCTATCGGCAACATGCCAATGGCGGCGGCATTCACCCTGGTGCCGATTGTATTAATCGCACTGTATCTGGCGTTCGTGAAGCGTCTGGGAGCGTTTGATGCACTCTGAACGCGCACCGTTTTTACTCAAACTGGCCGCATGGGGTGGCGTGATTTTCCTGCACTTTCCCATCCTCATCATCGCCGCCTATGCGTTTAATACCGAGGAAGCCGCTTTTAGCTTTCCACCGCAGGGGCTTACGCTACGGTGGTTTAGCGTGGCGGCACAGCGTAGCGATATTTTGGAATCAGTGACACTGTCACTTAAGATCGCCGCGCTGTCGACGGCCATCGCACTGGTGCTAGGAACGCTGGCGGCGGCGGCCCTGTGGCGGCGGGATTTCTTTGGCAAGAACGCAATATCGCTGTTGCTGCTGTTGCCTATTGCGCTACCGGGCATTATCACCGGTCTGGCACTGCTGACTGCATTTAAAACCATCAATCTGGAACCCGGCTTCCTGACCATCGTGGTGGGGCATGCGACGTTTTGTGTGGTGGTGGTATTTAACAACGTTGTGGCCCGTTTTCGTCGCACATCATGGAGTCTGGTTGAAGCGTCAATGGACCTGGGGGCGAACGGCTGGCAAACCTTCCGCTATGTGGTGCTGCCGAATCTTGCGTCGGCGCTGTTGGCCGGAGGCATGCTGGCGTTTGCGTTGTCGTTTGATGAAATCATCGTAACAACGTTCACGGCCGGACACGAAAGAACACTTCCGCTGTGGCTACTCAATCAACTGGGACGTCCGCGTGATGTCCCGGTGACCAACGTAGTGGCATTGCTGGTTATGGCGGTCACAACACTGCCGATTTTAGGGGCCTGGTGGCTGACGCGTGAAGGCGACACTCTCGCCGGAAACGGTAAATAAACGACAATATGGGAAATTGCTATGCAACATCAATTACTGATTAACGGCGAACTGGTCAACGGTGAAGGTGAAAAGCAGCCGGTCTATAACCCTGCTACCGGTGACGTGATCCTGGAAATTGCCGAGGCGTCAACCGTGCAGGTTGATGCAGCCGTCCGTGCCGCCGATGAGGCTTTTGCCAGCTGGGGGCAAACCACGCCGAAAGTGCGTTCAGAGCTGTTACTGAAGCTGGCGGACACTATCGCCGAAAACGCGCAGACATTTGCTGAGCTGGAATCCTTGAATTGCGGTAAGCCTTTTCACTGCGTGCTAAATGATGAAATTCCGGCGATTGTGGATGTTTTCCGCTTCTTTGCCGGTGCCGCACGTACGCTCAACGGCCTGGCTGCCGGGGAGTATCTGGAAGGGCATACGTCCATGATCCGTCGCGATCCGCTGGGGGTGGTGGCGTCTATCGCACCGTGGAACTATCCGCTGATGATGGCCGCGTGGAAACTGGCACCGGCGCTGGCTGCAGGTAACTGCGTGGTGATTAAACCATCCGAAATTACCCCATTAACAGCACTGAAGCTGGCGGAGTTGGCGAAAGATATTTTCCCGGCAGGCGTGATTAACGTGCTGTTTGGTCGTGGTAAAACCGTGGGCGATCCTCTGACCGGTCATGAAAAAGTGCGCATGGTTTCACTGACCGGCTCTATTGCTACCGGTGAACACATCATTGGGCATACTGCGCCATCGATTAAGCGCACGCATATGGAGTTGGGCGGCAAGGCCCCGGTTATTATTTTTGATGATGCCGATCTCGATGCGGTGGTGAGCGGCGTACGCACGTTCGGTTATTACAACGCCGGGCAGGATTGCACCGCAGCCTGTCGCATTTACGCGCAGAAAGGCATTTACGACGCGCTGGTCGAAAAATTGGGTGCGGCGGTCGCCAGCCTGAAAACCGGTTCACCGAATGATGAATCAACAGAGTTGGGGCCGGTAAGCTCTCAGGCTCATTTGGATCGCATCACCAAAGCGGTGGATGAGGCCAAAGCGCTCGGGCACATCAAAGTCATCACTGGCGGTAAAAAAGTAGAGGGTGCAGGCTACTATTTTGCCCCAACGCTGCTGGCGGGCGCGAAGCAGGACGATGCTATCGTTCAGCGGGAAGTCTTCGGCCCGGTGGTCAGCATCACCCAGTTTGATGATGAGGCTCAGGTCCTGGCATGGGCTAACGATTCAAAATACGGGCTGGCATCTTCGGTCTGGACGCGAGACGTCGGTCGTGCCCATCGCCTCAGCGCCCGCTTGCAGTATGGCTGTACCTGGGTCAACACCCACTTCACGTTGGTGAGCGAAATGCCGCACGGCGGGCAAAAACTCTCCGGTTACGGTAAGGACATGTCGGTTTATGGACTCGAGGATTACACTGTTATCCGCCATGTGATGATTAAACACGAGTAAAATCAGTACCCGCGCATGGCCATAGACGCACGGATAGCTAATTACTGGTAGAAGGGTGTCTATACTATGCGCGGCACTGGCCTCGTCGCCATCGGACGGCGGTAAGTTGGAAATATCCGCGAGGTCAGGCTAATTTACATACATTGGAGTCGCGTTCCGTTCTCTTAATGAACATCACTTCGCTGATGTCCGGTATCTGGGTTTCATGGCAACATCCCTTCGATTAAGGATAGCGTTGCATCTACCCCTTGAACTCACCGCGTGAATCGGTCACCGCCTTACCTACATACGCTATCGGTTTGTAGTGGTCAACAAAAACTGGCCACAGCTT